>NZ_JAQZAA010000093.1:0-36983 GCF_028640875.1 Pseudomonas sp. SBT1-2
GTGATCACCGGCCTGTCGCTGTTGCTGCTGTTCGTGGCCATGGCGCAGATGATCGGCTGGCCGCAGGAGCGTGGCATCGTCACCATCTGGATCGCCCACACCACGTTCTGCGCCGCCTATGTGGCGGTGGTGGTGTCGGCGCGCCTGCGTGAGCTGGACCTGTCCATCGAAGAGGCGGCCATGGACCTGGGGGCACGGCCGTGGAAGGTGTTCTTCCTGATCACCATCCCGATGATCGCGCCCTCGTTGGCGGCGGGCGGCATGATGTCCTTCGCCCTGTCCCTGGACGACCTGGTGCTGGCGAGCTTCGTCTCCGGCCCGGGTTCCACCACCCTGCCGATGGAAGTGTTCTCGGCGGTGCGCCTCGGCGTGAAACCGGAGATCAACGCGGTGGCCAGCCTGATCCTGCTGGCGGTGTCGCTGGTGACTTTCCTGGTCTGGTACTTCAGCCGTCAGGCCGAAGAGCGCCGCAAGCGCGCCATCCAGCAAGCCATCGAAGAGGCCGCGGCCGATTCCTGGAAACAGCCGGACGTGCGCCGCGCACAGGCCCCGGAAGCGGCCTGATAGGCAACAGCCGGAAGGCTTTGACCGTGACAAGACATCGCCCCTGTTCAGGGGCGATGTCGTTTTCGGGGGTAGCCGCTGCCACAGGCTGCGATAGGTCCGAAGGACCTCGGCGACCTTGAGACCGCTGCGACCGTTCCGGTCGATCGCAGCCTGCGGCAGCGGCTACAGTGATAGCTTCGAAAGCGCTTCGGCTCGCGGGTCTTGGCATCCAGCACATCGTTTTCCGCCGCCGCCGCCGCTTCGCCAGCAAGCTGGCTCTTGCAGGTTATGCATCGTTCACCGTGAGGCTTACTGTGCCACCCGCGCCGGCAACAGTTTCAGGGTGCTGTGGGTATTGGCCATGACTTCTTCTTCGTTGAAGTGCGCCTGCTGGTACACCCCTTCGATATAGGCCTCGGCCTGGTCCTGATAGTGCTTGTCGAACAGCACACCGCTTTGCCCGACCGGGTTGACGGTCAGGCTGTGGGCCGGGTCGGCGAAGTCGATCAGGCGCCGGGTCGAAGGGCCGTAAGTCACCGGCCAGGGCGCCGGGCCGATCTTCGCCGACTGGTTGTTCGGCACTTCGTGGGTGCCCGGCGCGGCGAACGGGCCGACGTTGAAAACCCGGTCCAGGGGTTTCTGCAGGCCCAGCGGGTGGCCGTGGGTCAGGGTATGCGCCTGGCCCCACAGCCATTTGCTCGAGTCGTCGCCAAAGGTCGCCTTGAGATGAGCGAGGCTAGCGCGCCAGGCAACCCTGACCGTGTCGGCGCGGCTTTCCCGGCCGAGCGTGTTGCGGTTGTCCCACCAGGGCGAGTCGGCGGAGGCGGCCAGGCGTGGCAGCGTGGCGTCTATCACCCGGGTGGACAGCAGGGTGTCGAAGAAGGCGTCGCCCAACTCGTCGTGAAAGGCCGCGTCGGTGAGGTTGAACAGGAACTGGTTGAACAGGGTGGCGCTGGTGGAGTCCAGCGGGTAGTCGCCTTTCCACTGCGCCAGTTGCTCCACCAGCTTGAGTTCCTGCGGGTCGCTCACCACTTCGCGCAACACTGGCAGCAGCGGCGCCAGCAGGCGCGGGCCGTAGGCGGTGGTGGTGCCCAGCTGGAGCTTCTGGCTGGCTTCGATATCCCACTTCACGCTCTTGTCGCTGAGCTGGCGGTCCAGTTGCTGGCCGCGGTCGGCGAGGTTGTAGTAGCCGGGAATTTCCATGCCGGTGGGCGAGACCGGCTGGAAGTTGGCCGAAACGATATAGCCGCGCGCCGGGTTTTCTTCCTGCGGGTTGGCGCTGAACGGGTAGAAGCCCTCTTTGTCCGCCAGCGAGGTACTGCCGTCGAGGATGAACGCGCCCTTGGCGCCGATCGGCCGCTTGGGCAATAGCGCCGCGGCCCACCAGCCGATATCGCCCTTGGCGTTGGCCCAGACGATGTTCAAGCCCGGCGCTTGGACCTTGGACGCGGCGCTGCGGGCCTTGGCCAGGGTGTCGGCGCGGTTGAGCTGGTAGAAGCCGTCGAGGATCGGGTTCGGCGTCTCGAGGAAGGCCCACCACATGGCGATCGGCGTCTTGCCGGCATTGGCCCCGAGCACGTCGTTGATGATCGGCCCGTGGGGCGACTGGCGCAGGATCTGGGTAACCGGTGGCTGGCCCTTCACCGCGATCTGCTGCTCGCTGTTGACCAGGTCGACCCACTTGCCGCGGTACCAGACCTGGTTGGCGTTGTTCGGGTTGACCTTCTCGGCGATCAGGTCCAAGTCGTCGTTCTGGAACATGGTCAGGCTCCAGCCGAAGTCCAGGTTGTGGCCGAGAAAGGCGAAGGGCACCAGCGCCTGGTGATGACCGTAGAGCTCGAAGCCCGGCGCCGACAGCTGGGCTTCGTACCACACCGACGGCACCGCGAAGCGGATGTGCGGGTCGCCGGCTAGCAATGGCTTGCCGCTCTTGGTGCGGCTGCCGGACACCGCCCAGGCGTTGCTGCCCTCGAATTGCGGCAGGCCGGCGTCGGCCAGGGCCTGTTCGCTCAGCCGGGCGATGGCGCCCAGGTCCTGCCAGTCGCTGGCGGCCAGGCTCGGCGCCAGCGGGCCACGGCCCTTGGCCAGGGCACCCTTGGGCTGCCAGTCGAGGTCGAAGACTTTCAGGTAGTCGCTGCCGAGCTGGTCGCGCACGTAGGTCAGCAGCGGCTCGGTGCGGAAGGCCGCGGCGAAGCTGTAGGCCATGTAGCCGGCGACGCTGATGCTGTCTTCGGCGGTGAAGGAGCGCTTGGGAATGCCGAGGACGTCGAACTCGATCGGTTGCGGGTGGCTGTTCTGATACTGGTTGACTCCGTCCAGGTAGGCTTGCAGGCCCTTCCAGGCAGGGGACTGGCGATCCAGCCCGGCGACGTAGCTGTCGGCGCGCTCGCGGATACGCAGGCTGCGGAACAGTTTGTCGGTGTCGAGCAGTTTGGGGCCGAGTATCTCGGCCAGCTCACCACGGGCCAGGCGCCGCATGACTTCCATCTGGAACAGCCGGTCCTGGGCGTGGACATAGCCCAGCGCGCGGTACAGGTCGGTTTCGTTTTCCGCGCGGATATGCGGCACGCCGCGTTCGTCGTAACGCACCGTGACCGAGCCCTGCAGGCGCTCCAGCTCGACCTGGCCCTGGCGCGACGGCTGCTTGCTGTACAGGTACCAGCCCCCACCCGCGGCAAGAGCGAGGATCAGGACGACGAGTACGGTCAGGCTGCGTTTCATGGTGACTCCTTGTTCTTTCTGCGATTTGCCTGCCGTGGGGGAGGGCAAACATTTAGCACAGGCCTTCTGTGCCGGGCATCCGTTGTCTGGGAAAAGTCAGGAATGCCTTAATCCGTCTGTTTCGGCCATGGACAATAACAGCCCACCGCCAAGGTGTGGGTGGCGCTCACCGTACGGCCTTCGTGCAGGGCCTGGAGGATAGGTTCGATAAAGCTGTTGCTGGAGTTGCAGGTCAGGCCTTCGCTGTAGGGGCCGAAATAGGCCAGGGTGCCGTTGCGGTCCCAGATCGCCACGGCCGGGCTGGCGGGGATCTGCTCCGAGCCGGGCAGGCCGTCGAGGACTTTCAGGCGGCTCAGGGTGGCGGGCAACTGGCCGTGGCTGCCGGCCTTCTGTACCGAGTAGAACTCCACGCCCTGCGGGCCGTAGTGCTCGATCAGCTCGGCCAGGTGCTGCTGGTTGCCGACATTGCACGGGCAGGCCGGGTCCCAGAAGTGCACCAGGCGGATGGCGCCTTCGCCGGCTAGGCCAGGAGGCAGTTGCAGCGGGTCGCCGGAAAATACCGCGGTGTGTTCGCTGAAGGTCCGCAGGAAACGTCCCTGGAACCAGTCGTAGGCGACCCACAGCACCCCGGCGCACAGGAGGGCGAGCAGGCTGGCAAGCAGGGTCGTGCGGTAGGGCAGACGCATACGGATCATTCCTCGAAGGTCGCGTAGCTTGCCATGCTTGCCCCGACAGATGAATATCGCAGGCCGATAAAGCCTGTTTCGCGTTCCGCGCCACCCTGGGAAAACCCTTATGTCTGCGACCTTCGACCCCGACCTTCTGCGCGCCAGCCTGCGGCCCCTGGCCGAGGCGCAGCCGCTCTCGGCCCAGGCGCAGGCCTATCAGCGTTTCTATGGGCTGGATCTGCCGGTCAAGCGTGGGCTGGGGCGTTTCGCGGTCGGCGGTTTTGACGTGGTCGGCCAGGTCTGGTGGCCCGAACAGCCGGTGGCGACCTTGTTTCTGCTGCACGGTTTCTACGATCACATGGGCTTGTACCGGCATGTGATCGAATGGGCGCTGGAGCGGCAGTGGGCGGTGATTGCCTGCGACTTGCCGGGCCACGGCCTGTCCAGCGGCGAGCGCGCCAGCATCGATGATTTCGCGGTGTACCAGGCGGTGCTGCAAGGTTTGTTCGACGAGGCCCGGTCCCTCGATCTGCCCCAGCCCTGGCACCTGTGCGGGCAAAGCACGGGCGGTGCGATCGTGATCGATCACCTGCTCAACCAGGGTGCCCAGAGCCCGGCCCAGGGCCAGGTGATCCTGCTGTCGCCGCTGGTACGCCCGCGTGCCTGGGGCTGGTCGAAGCTCAGCTATTACATGCTCCGGCCTTTCGTCAAAGGCATCGCCCGGCGCTTCAGCGAGAACTCCACCGATCCCGATTTCCTGCCGTTCCTGCAGCGCGACCCGTTGCAGCCGTTGCGCCTGCCGACCGCCTGGGTCGGGGCGTTGGCGCAATGGATCAAGCGCATCGAGCTGGCCCCGCGCAGCAGTCGGCAGCTCTTGATCGTTCAGGGGCAGGCGGACATGACGGTGGATTGGCAGCACAACCTGCAGGTGATCCGGCAGAAGTTCCAGCAGCCCCAGGTGCTGATGCTGCCCGAGGCGCGGCATCACCTGGCGAACGAGGCGGCGCGCATTCGCCAGGAATACTTCGCTTTCCTCAACCAGCATCTGTAGCCGCTGCCGAAGGCTGCGATAGGTCCGAAGGACCTCAGCGGTCACAAGATCGCCGCGACCGTACCGGTCGATCGCAGCCTGCGGCAGCGGCTACAACAGACGCTTAGGGTGCGAGGCTGGAAGTGCTCTGGCCGACGGCCAGCCCGGCGCGGATCGCGGCCAGGGCGGCCTGGTAGTAGGCCTTGCCTTCGGCGGATTCGGCGAAGTTGGCGAACTCTTCCAGCTCCGGGTCGGACAGGTCGCGATAGACGTACAGCAGGGTGTTGTTCAGGTCGTTGCCGATCTGCGCCATCAGCCGCTGGCGCTGGCCATTGAGCATGTTCTGCGCCTGGCCTGCCCCCAATAGGCCGGGGATCATCTGGCTCAGGCTGTCGGCGGCGACGCCGGCGATCGCCAGGCTGACTTCCGCGCCGGCTTCACGGGCCGGCAGCGCCTGGGCCAGGTGGCCGATGATCAACTGACGGGTATCGCTGGCCTGCATCTTCGGCAGGCCCTGGGCATTTTTCGCCAACTGGTCGCGGCGGGTCGCCAGCAGTTCGGCGGCGACGATCTTGCGCCCCAGCGGCGACTGGAAAAACGCCAGGGCCGGTTTCGGATCGGCGAGGTTCTGCCGCAGCTGCGCCTGGGCACGGCGGTCCATGGCCTGCGGGGCGAAGCGCTGGTTGCTGTTATTGACCAGCGCCTGATAGACCGCTGGCGGCAGGCTATTCTGGTAACGCTGCTGGGCAGCGGTGAGGGCATCGTTGAAATGCGCACGTTGTTCCGGCCAGCCGGCGACCTTGTACAACTGGTCGTGGCCGTCTGCCCAGGCGGGCAATACACAGAACATCAACAGTGAAAAAAGCAAACGGCGCATAAGGACTCCTGTCGGCAGCCCACTATTCTCCGGGGCAAGGCGATGGTTGTCGAGAATTCGTATCAGGTTCAGTACGCAAACTGTCCGATCGAACGACGAACAGAGACAGCGCCAGGCTGCTTGGTCAGAATTATCGAGATGATCTGTCGGATTCATCTGGGTGTGGATACTATGCGCGCCATGCAAATACCCTCTGATCACCCGCTGCTGTTACGCATTGTCGATGACCTGGCCACCCGTGGCTGGTCGCAGCAGAACATCTTCCTGCCAGAAGCCCTGACCGTGGAGCTGGCGGCCGAGTGCCGCAAGCGCGCGGCCGAAGGTGAGCTGGCGCCGGCGGCGGTTGGCCGTGGCCCGGCGCAGGAGATTCGCGAGGGGATCCGTGGCGATCACATCCAGTGGCTCGAGCCCGGCCAGGCCGATTGCTGCGATACCTACCTGGGCTTGATGGACAGCCTGCGCGAGGCGCTGAACCGTGGGTTGTTCCTCGGCCTGGAAGACTTCGAAAGCCATTTCGCGCTGTACCCGCCAGGGGCGTTCTACCTCAAGCATGTCGACCGTTTCCGCGACGATGACCGGCGCATGGTGTCGGCGGTGATCTACCTCAACCAGGACTGGCTGCCGGAGCAGGGCGGGCAACTGCGCATGTACTTCGATGGCGAGAGCGAGTACGACGTGGATCCCGCTGGCGGCCGGCTGGTGGTGTTCCTCTCCGGCGAGGTGCCCCATGAAGTCCTGCCCGCGACCCGGGAACGGCTGTCCCTGACGGGCTGGTTCCGCCGGCGCGGCAACGAGCCGTTCTGATCATGCACAAGATCCTGGTCAGTCGCTGCCTGTTGGGCCACCGCGTGCGTTACGACGGTGGCGCCAGCGGGCCGTTCGATCAACTGGCGAGCTGGCAGGCCGAAGGGCGGGTGGTCGCGTTGTGTCCGGAAGTCGCCGGCGGCCTGCCGACGCCACGGGCGGCCGCGGAAATACCTGGTGGGCAGGGCGGCGAAGTGCTCGATGGCCTGGCGCAGGTCATCACCACCGAGGGCGAAGATGTCAGCGCCGAATTCCTCAGCGGTGCCCGGCAGGCGCTGGAACTGGTGCGCGAACACGGGATTCGCATCGCCGTGCTCAAGGCCAACAGCCCGTCGTGCGGCAACCTGCTGACCTACGACGGCAGCTTCAGTGGGGTCAAGGTCAGCGGCGAGGGCGTCACCGCCGCCTTGCTCAAGCGCGCCGGGGTGCAAGTCTTCAGCGAGCTGGAACTGGCCGAGGCCGCCGCGGCCCTGGCCTCGCTCTAACGCCCCTGTAGCCGCTGCCGCAGGCTGCGAAAGGTCCGCAGGACTTCAGCGATATCACCTTCTGCGCAGCCGCAGCCTTCTGCAGCGATTACAGCATCAAGGCTTGGGTGGCTTGCTCGCATCCATGCCGAACCATTTTTCCGACAACGCCATCAGCCGGCCATCGGCCTTGATGCGCTGCAGCGCGCCGTCGAGGCTCGCCTGGAACGCCGGATTACCTTTCTGGAACGGGATCGCCAGGCTCAGGGTCGGCCCGACCTTGGCGCCTTCCTTCACCGGCAGGCGGCTGTCGCGGATGGCGTAGGGGATCAGCAGGCGGTCGCTGATGGCGGCGTCGAGCTGCTTGTCCGCCACATCCTTGATGGGCTGCTGGGCGTTCGGGTAGCTGCGCAGGTCGATGCCTTCCACGGTGCGCGCCTGCTCGACGAACTGGCTGCCCTGGGCCACGCCCAGTGCCTGGCCCTGGAGCGCCTGCAGGCTGCCCAGCGTGCGCTCTTCTTCCTTGCGTACGATCAATTGTGCGCTGGAATAGCTGTAAGGCTCGCTGAAGTCGAAACGATCCTTGAGTTCTGGAGTCATTGCTATGTGATTGATGGCGATGTCGTAGCGGCCGCTTTCGACGCCTGGCAGCAGGTCGGCGGCGTCGGTGACCACGAAGTCCGCCCGCACATCCAGCTCGCGGGCAAGCAGTTGGCCCAGCTCGACTTCGAAGCCGGTGAGCTTGCCGTCGTCCTTGAAGTTGAAGGGTGGGGTATTGGCTTCCAGGGCGATACGCAGTTCCCCGCGGTCATTCACATCGTCGATCAGTTCGGCTTGAGCGTAAGTGCTCACAAGAGGTAGCAAAAGTATCAGGCCAGGCAGAAAACGCATGGTCACTCCTTGAATTTATATGTGCGATGCGCTGTTCAGGCTCGCTTTGCTATGGTGTTGATTGCCCTTCGACAACGATATGCCACGAAGTTGTCATAACCGTACCGATTTTGCGGAAAAACTGGAGAATAGAATGAAAACCTTTATATCTCGTGCTGCATTGGCCGGCCTGATGCTAGGGGCTTCGATGTTGGCTTCTGCGGCGGATATTCCTCGCACCAAGGCGCCGGAAGGCGCTTCTGTCTTTATCGTCACCCCGGTCAATGGCGATACCGTGGCCAAGACCTTCAAGGTCAAGTTCGGCGTCAGCGACATCTCCCTGGCGCCCGCCGGCGACCAGACTCCGCACACCGGGCACCACCACCTGCTGGTCGACGTCGACAAGCTGCCGGCCGAAAACATGCCGATCCCGGCCGACGCCCAGCACATCCACTTCGGCAAGGCCCAGACCGAAACCGAGCTGACCCTGGCCCCGGGCAAGCACACCCTGCAGCTGGAGCTGGGCGACAAGAACCACGTGCCGTTCGACCCGCCAATCGTTTCGGAAAAGATCACCATCACCGTCAAGTAAGTGCGGACGGCAAAAACTGCCTGTAAATAACTGCCTGTAAATAACTGCCTGTAAATAACTGCCTGTAAATAACTGCCTGTAAATAACTGCCTGTAAATAAAAAGGGAGGCCCCAGGGCCTCCCTTTTTCATTGCCAGCGAGCGCTTAGAACAGCACGCGGCTGCGGATGGTGCCGTTGACGTGTTGCAGTTTCTCTTGCGCCAGCTCCGAGTACTCGGCGTCGACGTCGATTACCACATAGCCAACTTTCTCGTTGGTCTGCAGGAACTGACCGGAGATGTTGATGCCGTTTTCGGCGAAGACCTTGTTGATCTCGCTCATCACACCCGGGATGTTCTCGTGGATGTGCAGCAGGCGGTGCTTGCCAGGGTGAGCCGGCAGGGCCACTTCCGGGAAGTTCACGGACGATACCGAAGTACCGTTGTCGCTGTACTTGACCAGTTTCTCCGCCACTTCCAGGCCGATGTTGGCCTGGGCTTCAGCGGTCGAACCACCGATGTGCGGAGTCAGGATCACGTTGTCCAGGCCACGCAGCGGGCTTTCGAACTCTTCGTCGTTGGAGCGTGGCTCCACCGGGAACACGTCGATGGCGGCGCCGATCAGGTGCTTGTCCTTGATCGCCGCGGCCAGGTGGTCCAGCTCGACCACGGTGCCGCGCGCGGCGTTGATCAGGATGCCGCCTTTCTTGATGGCGCGGATTTCCTTCTCGCCGATCATCCACTGGGTGGCAGCGGTTTCCGGAACGTGCAGGGTGACGATGTCGGACATGCCCAGCAGCTCGTGCAGGTTGCCGACCTGGGTGGCGTTACCCAGTGGCAGCTTGGTCACGGTGTCGTAGAAGAACACCTGCATCCCCAGGCCTTCGGCCAGGACCGACAGTTGGGTGCCGATCGAGCCGTAGCCGACGATGCCCAGCTTCTTGCCACGGATCTCGAAGGAGTTGGCCGCGCTCTTGATCCAGCCGCCACGGTGGCAGGAGGCGTTCTTCTCTGGGATACCGCGCAGCAGCAGGATCGCTTCGGCCAGCACCAGTTCGGCTACGGAACGGGTGTTGGAGTACGGTGCGTTGAACACCGCGATGCCGCGCTCGCGAGCCGCGTCGAGGTCGACCTGGTTGGTGCCGATGCAGAAGCAGCCAACAGCAACGAGCTTCTTCGCGTGATCGAAGATTTCTTCAGTCAGTTGGGTGCGGGAGCGAATGCCGATGAAGTGCGCATCGGCGATCTTTTCCTTCAGTTGGGCTTCCGGCAGAGAACCGGTGAGGTACTCGATACTGGTGTAGCCCGCGGCCTTGAGGACGTCGACAGCCGATTGGTGGACGCCTTCGAGAAGAAGGAACTTGATCTTGCTCTTATCGAGAGAAGTCTTGCTCATCTGCGTAAACCTGTGTCCCGGAGAAAAATGGCAGGAAATGGTCAACAGATGCTGACCCGGACGGCAGGAAAGCCGTCGCCGCAGAACGCCCTTCGGCACTATTCTGCGGGGGGTCGTATGCTAGCATACGGACCCCGCGAAACACTCGTTCCTGCGACGTGAAGCGTTCTCAGGATGACCATGAATTGTTCGAGAGTTCTGTCGATGACCAATCCTGCGCTGATTGATGAGCTGAAGACCCTGGTCGAGGCTGGCAAGGTCCTGACCGACGCCGACTCCCTCAACGCTTACGGCAAGGATTGGACCAAACACTTCGCGCCGGCGCCGAGCGCCATCGTCTTTCCCAAGACCATCGAGCAGGTCCAGGCCATCGTGCGCTGGGCCAACCGGCACAAGGTCGCGCTGGTGCCGTCCGGCGGCCGTACCGGCCTGTCGGCTGCCGCCGTGGCGGCCAATGGTGAAGTGGTGGTGTCTTTCGACTACATGAACCAGATCCTCGACCTGAACCTGACTGACCGCACCGCGGTCTGCCAGCCGGGCGTGGTGACCGAGCAGCTGCAGAACCGCGCCGAAGAAAACGGCCTGTATTACCCGGTGGACTTCGCTTCCGCAGGTTCCAGCCAGATTGGCGGCAATATCGCCACCAATGCCGGCGGGATCAAGGTGATTCGCTACGGCATGACCCGCAACTGGGTGGCCGGGATGAAGGTGGTCACCGGCAAGGGCGACCTGCTGGAACTGAACAAGGACCTGGTCAAGAACGCCACCGGCTACGACCTGCGCCAGCTGTTCATCGGTGCCGAGGGCACCCTGGGTTTCGTGGTCGAGGCGACCATGCGCCTGGAGCGCGCGCCGAACAACCTCACGGCGATGGTGCTCGGGACTCCGGATTTCGACTCGATCATGCCGGTGCTGCATGCCTTCCAGGGCAAGCTCGACCTGACCGCCTTCGAATTCTTCTCCGACAAGGCCCTGGCCAAGATCCTCGGCCGCGGTGATGTGCCGGCGCCGTTCGAGACCGATTGCCCGTTCTATGTGCTGCTGGAGTTCGAAGCCAGCAACGAGGACGTGGCCAACGACGCCCTGGCCACCTTCGAGCACTGCGTGGAGCAGGGCTGGGTGCTGGACGGCGTGATGAGCCAGAGCGAGCAGCAACTGCAGAACCTGTGGAAATTGCGCGAGTACATCTCCGAAACCATCTCGCACTGGACACCGTACAAGAACGACATTTCGGTCACCGTGTCGAAGGTGCCGGCTTTCCTGAAGGATATTGACGCGATCGTCGCGCAAAACTATCCGGACTTCGAAGTAGTCTGGTATGGCCACATCGGTGACGGCAACCTGCACCTGAACATCCTCAAGCCGGATGACCTGAGCAAGGACGAGTTCTTCGCCAAGTGCGCCACCGTCAACAAGTGGGTGTTCGAAACCGTCGAGAAGTACAACGGCTCGATTTCCGCCGAGCACGGCGTGGGCATGACCAAGCGCGATTACCTGACCTACAGCCGTTCGCCGGTGGAAATCGATTACATGAAGGCGGTCAAGGCGGTGTTCGACCCGAACGGCATCATGAACCCGAGCAAGATTTTCGCTGTTTGACCCCAGGGTCACTCAAGCAGCGGTACCTGATGAACCAAACGAGCAGGAGTCGGTAATGAGCTATCAGCACCAGTATGTCGACGGTACCCGTATTCATTTCCCGGTCGGCAAGATCGTGTGCATCGGGCGCAACTATGCCGAGCACGCCAAGGAACTGGACAATCCGGTGCCGACCGAGCCGCTGCTGTTTATCAAGCCGGGCAGTTGCGTGGTGCCGCTGGAAGGCGGCTTTGCCATCCCCACCGAACGTGGCTCCGTGCATTACGAGGCGGAAATCGCGGTACTGATCGGCAAGCCGCTGTCGACCAAGCCCAGCCGCGAAGAAGTGCTGGATGCCATCTCCGGTTTCGCCCCGGCCCTGGACCTGACCCTGCGCGACAAGCAGGCCGAGCTCAAGGCCAAGGGGCTGCCCTGGGAAATCTCCAAGTGCTTCGACGGCGCCTGCGTGCTGGCGCCATTCGTGGTCGGCAGCACCTTCCCGGACCTGACCGACATCAATATTCGCCTGACCATCAACGGCGAAGTCCGCCAGGACGGCAACAGCAGCATCATGCTCAACCCGATCGTACCGATGATCCAGTACATGGCCGGCTGCTTCTCCCTGCAGGCGGGCGACGTGATCCTGACCGGCACGCCGGTGGGTGTGGGGCCGTTGAATGTAGGCGATGAGCTGGTGCTGGAGCTGCCGGGCGTCAGCCGCTTCGAAAGTCGCGTCAGCTGATCCAGCGGTTTTCGACGCGAGGCTCGCCTGCAATGGGCGGGCCTCTTCAGCGAAAGTACTGGCATCTGGGGCGTTTCGGACCCTTTGCCGTTTTTTTCACATCCGTTCTGGATAATTTTCCGATTACAGACGTCTGAGTCTGCCCCGATGTGCTATTACCCATAGCTGGTTTTCTGGAACGCGCTCCCCATGTCCATGCCTCACACCCCCGAGCTTCAAACGGTTCGTCGTCGCGGTTTGTTCCACATGCGCTGGTATTCCTGGCTGTTGCTGTCGGGCGTGGTGATGTATGGCATTGCGATCGCCATGCACTGGGACGACCGTGGCCTGCTCTGGGTGCTGGAGCGTTTCGAAACTCCGGCCGAGCGCCAGGAAAGTGTCTGGCTGCCGGATTACCGCGCGGTGATCGACGCCAAGGTGCTGCCGGGCATGGAGAAGGACGAGGCCTCCGACCTGGCCTACAACCCGCAGACCAAGACCCTGTTTTCGGTGATGGGCAAGAACCCGTTCCTGGTCGAGCTGAACCTGCAGGGCGATGTGCTGCGCAAGATGCCGCTGGTGGGCTGGAGCAACCCGGAAGGGGTGACGGTCATGGAGAACGGCCTGCTGGGGATCGTCGACGAGCGCGATCACCTGCTGACCATCGTCAAGGTGGATGCCAATACCCGCGAGCTGAACATTTCCGACTTCCCGAAATACGACCTGGGGCCCTCTCAGGACCAGAACAAGGCGTTCGAAGCCGTGGCCTGGGACCCGCGCAAGCAGCAGTTGCTGCTGGGCGAGGAGCGTCCGCCGGCTCTGTTCATCTGGAACAGCGACGGCAGCCAGACCCTCAAGGGCGACAAGCAGAAGCTGGAAAGCGATGAGCTGGACCTGCGCAACCTGTCCGCCCTGAGCATCGACCCACGCACCGGTCATACCCTGGTGCTGTCCGCCGACTCGCACATGCTGCTGGAGCTGGACGAAACCGGCGAGCAGGTCAGCTTCATGACCTTGCTGGGCGGTTTCAACGGCCTGAAAGACACCATTCCGCGGGCCGAGGGCGTGGCCATGGATGAGCAGGGCAACCTGTACATGGTCAGCGAACCCAACCTGTTCTATCGCTTTGAGAAGCGCTGATTCAGCAGTTTCTGGCGGCAAAAGGCCATAATCTGGCATACGCCCGCTGCGATTAAGTTTAAATTCATCCGGCTGTGATATTTCATCCGCCTGATTTGTATTTGAGCTTGCCAGCATGCGTCGACTCGCCTATCCCAAACCGTTGTTCCTCCTCCTGTGTTTTATCGTGCTGGTGCTGCTGGGCATTGCCGGGCAGCACCACCGTTACTTCGAGCGCCTGTGGTTCAACTGGCGGGTCATGTCGCAGCCGGTCAACACCGATGCCATTGGCCTGGATGGCTATCGGGTGAGTCTCGAAGCACAAAAGATCGAAGGTCTGGATGATGTCTCGGCGCTGACCTACGACCCGGTGCGCAAAAGCCTGTTCACCGTGACCAACAAGAATGCCGAGCTGATCGAGCTGTCGCTCGACGGGCGCATCCTGCGGCGCATCGCCCTGACCGGTTTTGGCGATCCGGAAGCGGTCGAGTTCATCAGCGCCGACACCTACGTGATTACCGACGAGCGCCAGCAGCGGCTGATCAAGATTCATCTGGAGGAGGACACGGTGTTCCTCGACGCGGCGGACGCCGAGCAGATGACCCTGGGTGTGCACATGAGCGGCAACAAGGGTTTCGAGGGCCTGGCCTACGATTCGGTGGGCAAGCGCCTGTTCGTCGCCAAGGAACGCGACCCGATGCTGATCTACGAGGTCAAGGGCTTCCCGCATTACGACCCGGAGAAGTCCTACGCGGTGCATGTGGTCAACAACCCCAAGCGCGATGCCGGGTTGTTCGTGCGTGACCTGTCCAGCCTGCAATACGACGAGCGCACCGGGCATCTGCTGGCGCTGTCGGATGAGTCGTGGCTGGTGCTGGAACTGGATGTGGATGGCCGGCCCCTGAGCACCATGTCGCTGCGCAAGGGGCGGCAAGGTTTGCAGGCCACGGTGCCGCAGGCCGAAGGCATTGCCATGGACGACGACGGCACCCTGTACCTGGTCAGCGAGCCGAACCTGTTCTACGTCTTCAAGAAGCCGACCCCGTAACCCTGTAGCCGCTGCCGAGCTTGCGAGGCTGCGCCCGGGCGCGCAGCGGCCGCAAACCAGGCAACCCCATCCTCCCAGACAGTCCGCATGCACCGGACGTGCGAGGACTGCGTCGGAATGCCGCCCACCTCGTACGCAGCCTCGCAGGCTCGGCAGCGGCTACAAGGATCGGCTACAGGCTACCGCTTAAAACTGCCACTGCACGCCGAGGGAGTAGCCGGTCTGGCTGCCTTCGGCGTGACCGATCCGGCCATTGACCTCGGCGTACAGCCCTAGCTGTGGCGTGATCGCCAGCTGGCTGCCGAGCTGGGCGCGGCCGAAGCTCTTGTCCACACCGCCCAGGCGAGCCACGCGCACTTGACCATCGGCGCGGCTGGTCAGGTCCAGGTCGTCCAGGCGGCCATCTCCCAGCTCCTTGACCCAGGCCAGGTCGCCATAAGGCAGCAGGCTCATGCCGTAGGGCAGGGTGACGGCGCCGCGAACGCGCCAGCCGAGGCTGGCTTCCAGCGAATCGAATGACTGCTCCTCATAACCCAGCGCCGTGCGCAGGTCCTGCTTCTCGTGGAAGCGGTCGATGCGGTAGTGGGTGTAATCGAGGCCAGCGAAGGGGCCGCTCTTGATCGCCCCGAAATCCAGGTCGTAACCACCGAGCACACGGGCGCCCAGGGTCAGGGCGTCGGTATCGCCCGTCAGTTTCTGGTTCAGCAGCACCGGGCCGCCGTTGGCCTGGATCACCAGGTTGCGCTTGGATTCGAAGCGGGTGCGGCCGACGCTCAGGTCGCCGGCCAGCCATTGCGGGCCGCCGTCATTGAGCAAGGCGTAGACCGCCGCCTGCCAGGTGTCGCTGTCGAGCTTGCCGCGATGCTCGAGCTTGTCGCGACCGTTCTGGTAGCTGAGGCTGGCGCCAACGTTCAGGCTCGAATTGAGCTGGTAGTCGCCCAGGGCATGCACCCCCAGCCGACGCGCCTCGGGATTCGGCGCGCTGTCGAAACCGCTGTCGGGGCTGTATTCACCGTCGATGCCGATCTCGCCATCGAAACTGCCGACTTCGCGACCCATCGCCTGCAAGGTCAGCCAGCGCCGGTCGTGCAGCCGGACCATGGCCTGATGCTGGCGTTGCAGATGATCCTGCTGGTTGCGCGCCACGGCGCCGCCGGAAGCGGTGGAGGCCAGCAGGTCGGCGTTGGTCAGCTCCAGGACCAGGCGGCTGAGCAGCCGCGAGTAATCGCGCAGGCGTTGGTCGATGCGTTCCTGGCCGAAGGCGTTGGTCAGCACCGCCTTATTGTCCTCAGTGGGGTCGTGCCAGGTGGAGCCGCCGGGGATGGCCGGGTTGGTGGTCTGGGTGTAGCCGTCCAGGTCACCGATTTCCCAGTTGGTGGCCTCGATATAGAGAATCGGGATGTTCAGCCCTTCGAAGGCCTCGCCGTCGCTGCAGCAGCCGGTGCCCGCGGGGTATACCGGGTCGAGGCCGGGGTTGGTGAACAGATTGATCTGCAGTTCCCTGGCGATCCGCAGGGTGTGTTCGCGCAACGAGGCCAGGGCCGGGTTGGCGGTGCTGTTCTGGCCGGCATGGGCGTACATCATGTCGCCGGTGATCAGGCTGTCGAGGTTGATCATGGCCAGCATGTTGGCGCGCTGGCTGGCGCTGAGGGAGTCGACGAACGCCCTGGAGCCGCGCAGGCCTTCCTCCTCGGCACCGAAGCCGACCACCTGCAAGCCGTTTTCCAGCTGCAGCCCGCCGAGGTTACGGGCGATCTCGGTCAGGACGCTGGCGCCGGAGCCGTTGTCGTCCAGGCCTTGCAGGGTCGGGCGACCGAAATAGGTATCGAAGTGCGCGCCGACCACCACGTACTGCGGCTTGGTCCCGGCGGCGTAGGCCACCACGTTTTGCGAGCTGCGGCTGCTGCCACCGGCGGTCCAGGAAAAGTCCTGGCGGCTGATGTCGTAGGCGCTGCCCATCTGGCTCTGCATCCAGTCGGCGGCCCCGGCGAAGTTGGCGGTGCCACGGTAGCGGCCCGGGTAGTCGTTGATCAGTTTGTCGAGAGTGGTGGCTGCGTGTTCGCCATATTCATAGGCGAGGGCCTGGGTGGACAGCAGGACGCTGGCAAGACTGACAGCAAGCGTGAGGGGTTTGAGCACGGTGATCTTCCTTGAGGGTGAAAAACGGGGGCCGTTGCACAATGCGCGCCTCTTTCCCTGGGCGACCCTGGATTGGCGCATTGCTTAAACCGAACGTCGCCTGGCGGTAATTTGTAACGGATTTGATACGGGAAGTCGTGGGCCGTGCTGAGACCTGGAGCGCGAATCTGGATATTTCTGCGGCTAAATGCGGCGAAAAGTAGCGGTGCGGGCGGAGTTGGTGCGGGGAGAGGCGGGGGGAGGTATGGATCGAAGCATTCGCCCCCGCCATTGCGGCAGGGGCGAAATCGGCGGCATCAGGCGGTGAGGGTCTTCACGCCTTCGCTGGTGCCCAGCAGCAGTACGTCGGCCGGGCGGGCGGCGAACAGGCCGTTGGTGACCACGCCGACAATCGCATTGATCTGTGCTTCCAACTCCACCGGATTGGTGATCTGCATGTTGTGCACGTCGAGGATGATGTTGCCGTTGTCGGTGATCACGCCTTCCCGGTAGACCGGGTCGCCGCCCAGCTTCACCAGCTCGCGGGCCACGTGGCTGCGGGCCATCGGAATCACTTCCACCGGCAGCGGGAAGGCGCCCAGCACCGGCACCAGCTTGCTGGCGTCGGCGATGCAGATGAAGGTCTTGGCCACGGCCGCGACGATCTTTTCGCGGGTCAGGGCCGCGCCGCCGCCCTTGATCAGGTTCAGGTGCTCGTCGCTTTCGTCGGCGCCGTCGATGTAGAACTCCAGGTCGCTGACGGTGTTCAGTTCGTACACCGGGATGCCGTGGCCCTTGAGGCGCGCCGCGGTGGCTTCGGAGCTGGCGACCGCGCCATCGAAGGCGGCCTTGTGCTGGGCCAGGGCGTCGATGAAGCAGTTGGCGGTGGAGCCGGTGCCGACCCCGACGATGCTCTTGTCATCGAGTTTCGGGAGGATGAGGTCGACGGCAGCCTGGGCCACGGCCTGTTTGAGTTGATCCTGGGTCATGCGGGCTCCGGAAGCGGGCAAGGGGGAACGGAAAGGCCGGCATTATAGGCCGGTGTCCTGAGCAGGTCATTGCCCGTTTGGCGAACTGCTTTTGGTAGCCGCTGCCGAAGGCTGCGATCGACCGTCAGGTCGTGACGGACGAGAGTGCGCTGGAGGTCCTACGGACCTATCGCAGCCTTCGGCAGCGGCTACAGAGGGTTAAACCTCTGGATTCGTGTGGTCGCCCGGGCAAACGCTGGGTTAGACTCGCTGGCCCTGCCCAACCCGCTCAGTGATGCTTTCCGATGCTCGAACAGTACGTCAAAAAGATCCTCACCTCGCGCGTTTACGACGTTGCCGTAGAAACCCCGTTGCAGACTGCCCGCCAGCTCTCCGAGCGGCTGGGCAATCAGATCTGGCTCAAGCGCGAAGACTTGCAGCCGGTGTTCTCGTTCAAGATTCGTGGCGCCTACAACAAGCTGACCCAGCTCAGCGACGCGGAGCGCGCCCGTGGCGTGGTCACCGCCTCGGCCGGCAACCATGCCCAGGGCCTGGCCCTGGCGGCCAAGGTGCTGGGGGTGAAGGCGACCATCGTGATGCCCAAGACCACCCCGGAGATCAAGGTCGAAGGCGTGCGCTCGCGCGGCGGCAAAGTGGTGCTGCACGGCGATTCCTTTCCCGAAGCCCTGGCCTACTCGCTGAAGCTGGTGGACGAAAAAGGCTACGTCTATATCCACCCGTACGACGATCCGCACACCATCGCCGGGCAGGGCACCGTGGCGATGGAAATCCTGCGCCAGCATCCGGGGCGCCTGGACGCGATCTTCGTGCCGGTCGGCGGTGGCGGCCTGATCGCCGGGATCGCGGCCTACGTCAAATACCTGCGGCCGGAAATCAAGATCATCGGCGTCGAGCCGGACGACTCCAACTGCCTGCAAGCGGCGATGGCCGCCGGCGAGCGCGTGGTGCTGCCGACCGTGGGCATCTTCGCCGACGGCGTCGCGGTGGCGCAGATCGGCCAGCACACCTTCGACATCTGCAAGGACTACGTGGATGAAGTGATCACCGTCAGCACCGACGAGATCTGCGCGGCGATCAAGGACATCTACGACGACACCCGCTCCATCACCGAGCCGGCTGGCGCCCTGGGCGTGGCAGGGATCAAGAAGTACGTCGAACAGCGCGGCGTCAGCGGGCAGACCCTGGTGGCCATCGACTCTGGCGCCAACGTCAACTTCGACCGCCTGCGCCATGTCGCTGAGCGCGCCGAGCTGGGCGAGGGCCGCGAAGCCATCATCGCCGTGACCATTCCCGAACAGCCGGGGAGCTTCAAGGCGTTCTGCGAAGCTATCGGCAAGCGCCAGATCACCGAGTTCAACTACCGCTATAACACCGGCAGCGAAGCGCACATCTTCGTTGGCGTGCAGACCCACCCGGAAAACGATCCGCGCAGTGCGCTGATCGCCAGCCTGTCCGAACAGGGCTTCCCGGTGACCGACCTGACCGACAACGAACTGGCCAAGCTGCATATCCGTCATATGGTCGGCGGGCATGCCGCGCGGGTCAGCGACGAAGTGGTGTTCCGCTTCGAGTTCCCGGAGCGCCCGGGCGCGCTGTTCAACTTCCTCAACAAGCTCGGCGGGCGCTGGAACATCTCGATGTTCCACTACCGCAACCACGGCGCGGCCGATGGCCGGGTGGTCGCCGGCCTGCAAGTGCCGGCGAGCGAACGCCATCTGGTGCCGGCGGCGCTGGAGCAGATCGGGTACCCGTATTGGGACGAGAGTGATAACCCGGCGTATCAGCTGTTCCTCGGCTGAACGGCTACGCTGGTGGGCAAGGCCTCAAGGAGTCGATTACATGGAAACGCTGACCGTCCTCAAAACCGTCCATATCCTGGCCACCGTGTTGCTGCTGGGCAGCGCGCTAGGGCTGGCGATCTGGGTCTGGCGCGCTCGTAGCAAGGGTGACGCAAGCATTTACAGCCGGTTGTTGCGCCGGCCGCTGGTGTTCGTCTGGCTGTTGCTGGTGATCTGCCTGGCCAGCCTGCCGTTCAGCGGCTGGTGGCTGGTGCACCTGCTGGGCTGGTCGCTGGGGCAGACCTGGATCCTGGCCTCCAGCCTGATCTATACCCTGGGTGCCCTGAGCTGTTTCTGGCTGCTGGCGCGGCTCAATCGGGTCCGGATCGCTTCGGGTGTAGGGAGTCCGAAGTTCACCCTGGCGCTGGCGGTGTTCAGCTTCGTGTGTTTCTTCGCCATTGCCGGGTTGATGGGCGCCAAGCCTGTCTGATCGGCTTTTAGCATTGTTATCGCGAGCAAGCTCGCTCCTACAGAGATTGGCGTAGGAGCGAGCTTGCTCGCGATGGCGTCCTCAGGCGCGCAGGCTGATCACCGGCCAGCCACGCTGCTGGGCCAGGGCCCGCAGGTTCGGGTCCGGGTCCACGGCGATCGGGTTCGCCACCAGATCCAGCAGCGGCAAGTCATTCATCGAATCGCTATAGAAGTAGCTGTCTTCCAGGCTATGGCCGGTTTCCTCGAGCCAGCGCGTCAGGCGGGTGACCTTGCCTTCGCGAAAGCACGGGACGTCGATGCTGCGCCCGGTGTAGCGGCCGTCTTGCATCTCGCACTCGGTGGCGATCAGGGTTTCCACGCCCAGGCGTTCGGCGATCGGCGCGGTGACGAAGCGGTTGGTGGCGGTGATGATCACCAGCTTGTCGCCGGCGGCCTTGTGCTTGGCCAGCAATTGCGCAGCCTTGGGCAGCATCAGCGGCTCGATGCAGTCGCGCATGTAGTCGCGGTGCCATTGGTCGAGCACGTCCATCTCGGTGCGGCCGAGAACCTCCAGGCAGAAGTTCAGGTATGCAGCCTGGTCGAGCTTGCCGGCCAGGTAGTCCTGGTAGAACTCGTCGTTGCGGGCCTTGTAGGCGACGGCGTCGAGGAAGCCTCGTTCGCACAGGTAATCGCCCCAGGCGTGGTCACTGTCGCCGCCCAGAAGGGTGTTGTCCAAGTCGAATAAAGCCAGGCGCATCACGGTTACTCGCTGATAAGTCTGAAAAAAGGCGTCCAGAATACGGTCTTTTCACAAGAGTGCACATAAGCTAGGAAGCCTCGTTGCTGCTTTCACAACCTTTGTGGAACAATGCGGCGACATGCGTTTGCGAGGTTGTTGCCGTGATCGACCCCGATGGTTTCCGCCCCAATGTCGGGATCATTCTGACGAATGATGCCGGCCAGGTGCTATGGGCTCGCCGTATCAATCAAGATGCCTGGCAGTTTCCGCAAGGGGGAATCAACCCCGAAGAGACGCCGGAAGACGCTCTGTACCGCGAGTTGAACGAAGAAGTAGGCCTGGAACGCGAAGATGTGCAAATTCTCGCCTGCACCCGGGGCTGGTTGCGCTATCGTTTGCCGCAACGCCTGGTCCGTACCCACAGCCAACCGCTGTGCATCGGCCAGAAACAGAAATGGTTTCTCCTGCGCCTGATCTCCAACGAGCAGCGGGTGCGGATGGATTTGACCGGTAAACCGGAGTTCGATGGCTGGCGCTGGGTCAGTTATTGGTATCCGTTGGGCCAGGTGGTGACATTCAAGCGCGAGGTTTATCGCCGCGCTCTCAAAGAGCTTGCCCCGCGCCTTCTAGCGCGCGACTGACGACGGAGTTCGACCCCGAGCCATGCTCAATACGCTGCGCAAGATCGTCCAGGAAGTTAACTCCGCCAAGGATCTCAAGGCGGCGTTGGGGATTATTGTGTTGCGCGTCAAAGAGGCCATGGGCAGCCAGGTCTGCTCGGTCTATCTGCTGGATCCGGAGACCAACCGTTTTGTCCTGATGGCCACCGAGGGCTTGAACAAGCGCTCGATCGGCAAGGTCAGCATGGCACCCAACGAAGGTCTGGTCGGCCTGGTCGGTACGCGCGAAGAACCGCTGAACCTCGAAAACGCCGCCGATCACCCGCGTTATCGCTACTTCGCCGAGACCGGCGAGGAGCGCTATGCCTCCTTCCTCGGCGCGCCGATCATTCACCACCGCCGGGTCGTCGGCGTTCTGGTCATCCAGCAAAAGGAGCGTCGTCAGTTCGACGAGGGCGAAGAAGCCTTCCTGGTGACCATGAGCGCCCAACTGGCGGGGGTTATCGCTCATGCCGAAGCTACCGGTTCGATCCGTGGCCTGGGTCGCCAGGGCAAGGGTATCCAGGAAGCCAAGTTCATCGGCGTGCCCGGCTCGCCCGGCGCGGCGGTCGGTACCGCGGTGGTCATGCTGCCGCCGGCCGACCTGGACGTGGTGCCTGACAAGAGCATTACCGACATCGACGCTGAGCTGGCGTTGTTCAAGACCGCCATCGAAGGCGTGCGCGCCGACATGCGCACCCTCTCGGAAAAACTCGCCACCCAGCTGCGCCCCGAAGAGCGGGCGCTGTTCGACGTCTACCTGATGATGCTCGACGATGCCTCCCTGGGCAGCGAAGTGACCACCGTGATCAAGACCGGCCAGTGGGCCCAGGGCGCGTTGCGCCAGGTGGTCACCGATCACGTCAACCGTTTCGAACTGATGGACGATGCCTACCTGCGCGAGCGGGCGTCGGACGTCAAGGACCTGGGCCGTCGCCTGCTGGCCTATCTGCAGGAAGAGCGCCAGCAAACCCTGGTCTACCCCGACAACACTATCCTGGTCAGCGAAGAACTGACGCCGGCCATGCTCGGCGAGGTGCCGGAAGGCAAGCTGGTCGGCCTGGTCTCGGTATTGGGTTCGGGCAACTCCCACGTGGCGATCCTGGCCCGGGCCATGGGCATCCCGACGGTGATGGGCCTGGTCGACCTGCCGTACTCGAAAGTCGACGGCATCCAGATGATCGTCGATGGCTACCACGGCGAGGTCTATACCAACCCCAGCGATGTGCTGCGCAAGCAGTTCGCCGATGTGGTCGAGGAAGAACGGCAACTGGCCCAGGGCCTGGATGCGCTGCGCGACCAGCCGTGCGTGACGCTGGACGGCCACCGCATGCCGCTGTGGGTCAACACCGGCCTGCTGGCGGACGTGGCGCGGGCGCAGAAGCGCGGCGCCGAAGGTGTGGGTCTGTACCGCACCGAAGTGCCGTTCATGATCAACCAACGCTTCCCGAGCGAAAAGGAGCAGTTGGCGATCTATCGCGAGCAACTTGCGGCCTTCCACCCGCAACCGGTGACGATGCGCAGCCTGGACATTGGCGGCGACAAGTCACTGTCGTATTTCCCGATCAAGGAAGACAACCCCTTCCTCGGCTGGCGCGGCATTCGCGTCACCCTCGACCATCCCGAGATTTTCCTCGTCCAGACCCGCGCCATGCTCAAGGCCAGCGAAGGCCTGAACAACCTGCGCATTCTCCTGCCGATGATCTCCGGCACCCATGAGCTGGAAGAGGCACTGCACCTGATCCACCGCGCCTGGGGCGAAGTGCGCGACGAAGGCACCGATGTGCCGATGCCGCCGATCGGGGTGATGATCGAGATCCCGGCCGCGGTGTACCAGACCAAGGAACTGGCGCGCCAGGTGGACTTCCTGTCGGTCGGCTCCAACGACCTGACCCAGTACCTGCTGGCCGTGGACCGCAACAACCCACGGGTGGCGGATCTCTACGACTACCTGCATCCGGCGGTGCTGCAAGCCTTGCAGACCGTGGTGCGCGACGCCCATGCCGAAGGCAAGCCGGTGAGTATCTGCGGCGAGATGGCCGGCGATCCGGCGGCGGCGGTGCTGCTGATGGCGATGGGCTTCGACAGCCTGTCGATGAACGCCACCAACCTGCCGAAAGTGAAGTGGATGCTGCGTCAGATCAATCTCAGCAAGGCCAAGGAATTGCTGGCCGAGTTGATGACCATCGACAACCCGCAAGTTATCCACAGCTCGCTGCAACTGGCGCTGAAGAACCTGGGCCTGGCGCGGATGATCAATCCGGCGTCGGCCAAGACTCTTTAAAAACGATCGCGAGCAAGCTCACTCCTACAGACGTCGCCAAACCCTGTAGGAGCGAGCTTGCTCGCGATAGCGTACTTTCAGACGCCGCTAAACCCTCAGCTCCACTTCCCCCAGATGCCCGCCATAGGGCCCGAAGCTGCGCTCGACTATGTGCCTGGAACCATCGGCCCGGACGATCAGCGCCGTGCTGGCCCGCGTGCCATAACTGGGGCTGGCGATAAACACGCTCGACAGCAGGCTCTCGGTGGCCAGGCCAACCCCGGTGTCGGGCAGGTCGGCAAACGGCGCGGTCTGCGCATCGCTGAGCAGGGCGAGCAGAGCCTGGGGGTGCGGGTCGTGCAGTACTTCCTGCAGCGCCGCCTTGGCCTTGAGCAGCTTGGGCCAGGGTGTGTCGAGCCCGGCATTCGACAGGCCGTACACGCCACTGTCCAGTTGCTGCGGCTCACGGGCCTGGGCGTTGTAGTGCCAGAGCTGGTCAGGGGTGCCTATCAGCAGGTTGAAGCCGGCATATTCCAGGGATCGGCCGACAACGTCGCTGAAATAGTCGTCTATCGACATCTTGTTGCTGAGAAAACGCGCTACCAGCTCGCCTCGGGAACGGCGTGCGGGGGGCTGGTGGGGATTGCGGATATTGGTCAGGGCGGCGAAGCGTCCGTCGGCGCCGAGGCCGAGCCAGGTACCGCCGGCCTCCAGATCGCGGCCGGCGTAGATGTCGGGCGCTTCGGGCCATTGCGCCAGCGGCAGGCTGGGGCGGGCGTAGAACTCGTCACGGTTGGCCGCGACGATCAGGGGCAGGGCGTGGCCCGGCCGCCAGGCGAATACGATCAAGCACATCAGGTCGTCCCTTTTGTGTTTTTTGCCCACTCTACGCACAGATCGACTGGGTATCCATCGCCATCCAGTGGAGCCAAGGGCCATGCATCCGTTACCATGCCGCTCTCTTTTCGGGATGCCTCCATGGAATTTCTGCTCTATCTGCTGCTGGGGGCCTGCGCCGGCGTATTGGCTGGTCTGTTTGGCGTGGGTGGCGGCATCATCATCGTGCCCGTGCTGGTGTTCAGCTTCACCTTGCAAGGTTTCGATCCGTCGATCCTGACCCACCTGGCGGTCGGCACGTCGCTGGCGACCATCATCTTCACCTCGGTCAACGCGGTTCGCGAACACCAGCGCAGGGGCGCGGTGCGCTGGCCGATCTTTGCCTGGATGACCCTGGGCATCCTGCTCGGCGCCGGGGTCGGGGCGCTGACGGCCGAAGCGATCTCCGGGCCGAACCTGCAGAAAATCATCGGTGTTTTCGCCCTGGTGATCGCCCTGCAGATGACCCTGGATCTGCGGCCCAAGGCCAGCCGCGACGTTCCCGGCAAGCTCGGGCTGACCCTGGCCGGCAGTGTGATCGGCTGGGCTTCGGCGATTTTCGGCATCGGCGGCGGCTCGCTGACCGTGCCGTTTTTGACCTGGCGCAGCGTGCCGATGCAGCAGGCGGTGGCCACGTCCTCGGCCTGTGGTTTGCCGATTGCCGTGGCCAGTGCAATAAGTTTCATGATTCTGGGCTGGCATGATCCGTCGCTGCCGGCTCATAGTCTGGGTTTTGTGTATTTGCCGGCGCTGCTGGGCATTGCCCTGACCAGCATGGTCTTTGCCCGGTTCGGCGCGCGACTGGCCCATCGGCTGTCTCCGCGCCTGTTGAAGCGGCTGTTCGCCGGCCTGCTGTTCGTGGTCGGCCTGACGTTCCTGCTCTGACAGGTTTCGCAATCCTGGCTTAATCCGCGCGTGACATGGTCGCGGCGCACATCGAGTTTCACTCTAACGAGGAGTCGCAATGCTGCCTTACCCGCAGATCGACCCGGTGGCCCTGGCCATCGGCCCGCTGAAAATTCACTGGTACGGCCTGATGTACCTGATCGGCATCGGTGGCGCCTGGCTGCTGGCGTCGCGCCGGTTGAACCGCTTCGACCCGACCTGGACCAAGGAAAAGCTCTCCGACATGGTGTTCTGGATGTCGATGGGGGTCATTGTCGGTGGGCGCCTGGGGTATGTGCTGTTCTACGACCTGAGTGCCTACCTGGCCAACCCGACGCTGATCTTCGAGGTCTGGAAAGGCGGCATGTCGTTCCACGGCGGTTTCATCGGGGTGATGCTGGCGGCCTTGTGGTTCGGCAAGAAGAACAACAAGTCGTTCTTCCAACTGATGGACTTCGTCGCGCCGATGGTGCCGATCGGCCTGGGCGCCGGGCGCATCGGCAACTTCATCAACGCCGAGTTGTGGGGCAAGCCGACCGACCTGCCGTGGGCCATGATCTTCCCGCCGTTCAGCGACCCGGCCCAGCTGCCGCGCCATCCTTCGCAGCTGTATCAGTTCGCCCTGGAAGGCGTGGCGCTGTTCCTCATCCTCTGGCTGTTCTCGCGCAAACCTCGCCCAACCATGGCGGTTTCCGGGATGTTCGCCCTGTTTTACGGTATTTTCCGTTTTATCGTCGAGTTCGTCCGGGTCCCGGATGCGCAGCTGGGTTACCTGGCGTGGAACTGGCTGACCATGGGCCAGGTGCTGTGCCTGCCGATGATCGTTGGCGGCCTGTTCCTGATCTGGCTGGCCTACCACCGCGCTCCAGCGGCACCGGCGGCGAAAGACGCCGCGCTCTAATTCGGATCGCAGGGCGCGAGCCCTGCCTTCAAGGACACAGGTAATACATGAAGCAATATCTCGATCTGGTCGCCCACGTCATCAAGAACGGCACCAAGCAGGCCAACCGCACGGGCGTGAATACCATCAGCTTCCCCGGCGCGATGCTGCGTTATGACCTGAAAGACGGTTTTCCGGCGATCACCACCCGCAAGATGGCCTTCAAGTCGGCCATCGGCGAGATGTGCGGTTTCCTTCGTGGGGTGAACAACGCCGCCGAATTCCGTGCCCTGGGCTGCAAGGTCTGGGACCAGAACGCCAACGAAAACGCCCAGTGGCTGGCCAACCCCTTCCGCCAGGGCGAGGACGACCTGGGTGAGATCTACGGCGTGCAATGGCGCAAGTGGCCGGCGTACAAGCAGATCCCCCTGAGCAACCCCGCCGCCATCGAGCAGACCCTGAAGCAGGGCTACCGGCAGATCGCCGAAGGTGAGGAAAACGGCCAGGCCTACGTGGTGCTGTACAAGGCCATCGATCAGGTGCGCCAGTGTGTGGACACCATCATCAAGGACCCGGGCAGCCGCCGTATCCTGTTCCACGGCTGGAACTGCGCCCAGCTGGATGAAATGGCCCTGCCACCGTGCCACCTGTTGTACCAGTTCCACCCGAATGTCGAGACTCGGGAGATTTCCCTGACCCTCTACATCCGTTCCAACGACCTGGGCCTGGGTACGCCGTTCAACCTCACCGAAGGCGCGGCGCTGCTGAGCCTGATCGGTCGCCTGACCGGCTACACCCCGCGCTGGTTCACCTATTTCATCGGTGACGCCCACGTCTACGAAAACCACCTGGACATGCTCAACGAACAGCTCAAGCGCGAGCCGTTCCCGATGCCGAAGCTGGTGATTTCCGAGCGTGTACCGGAGTTTACCAAGACCGGTGTGTACGAGCCGGAGTGGCTGGAAAAGGTCGAGCCGAGCGACTTCTCGCTGGAAGGCTACGAGCACCACGCGCCGATGACCGCGCCGATGGCGGTCTGATCCACCCTTTGTAGGAGCGAGCGTGCTCGCGATCAGCCGCCAGGCTGAGATTTGCGGTGCTCACCTTACCGCTATCGCGAGCAAGCTCGCTCCTACAGGGTTTGTCTAGTGGCCGTGGCTACGGCCCACGTGAGAATCCTCGGCCTCGCTGGGGGCCACCGAGCCGCTGACTTCCAGGCTCTGCAAAATCCCGCACTGATCCAGGTCCGGCCCTTCACTGCAGCGTTGGCGCAGGTCGAGCAGCTGTGTCTGCAAGGCCAGCAGCCCGTCGATCCGCGCCTTGACGTGGTGGATATGTTCGTCGATCAGCGCGTTCACGCTCTGGCACTGGTCCTGCGGGCTGTCGCGCAGGTTTAGCAGGCTGCGGATTTCCTCGAGGGTCATGTCCAGGCTGCGGCAGTTGCGGATGAAGGTCAGGCGTTCGGTGTGGGCCTGGGTATACAGGCGATAATTGCCCTCGCTGCGGGCCGGTTCCGGCAGCAGGCCTTCGCGCTCGTAGTAACGGATGGTTTCGACCTGACAGTCGGTCAGCTTCGCCAGCTCGCCAATTTTCATCGCGCCAATCTCCGAAAGGGTGCTTGACCCTATAGTGGCTACAGGGTGTTCACTTGGCAACAGGCACCTTTTCGGACGCGACCTTATGAGCGATTCGTTGCACACCCCTGGCAAACCCGGCGCTGGTTCCAAGCATGCTGGCCACGATCACGATCACGATCACGATCACGATCACGGCCATGGCGCAAAACTGCATCCGGTGAAAAAACACGATCATGCCGGTCACGACGGTTCCTGCTGTTCAGCGCCGTCGTTGGTCCAGTTGAGCGAGCCCCAGGCTGACAGCCATGGCGATGCCTGTTGTTCGTCGGCCGCCGCGCCATCGCTGGTCAAGCTCAGCGCGGCGCCGAGCGCCAATGCGCGCCTGAGCAGCTTTCGCATCGACGCCATGGACTGCCCGACCGAGCAGACGCTGATCCAGAACAAGCTGGGCAAGCTGGCGGGTGTGCAGCAACTGGAGTTCAACCTGATCAACCGCGTGCTGGGCGTGACCCACGACCTGCAGGACGACGCTCCGATCATCGCCGCCATCAAGTCCCTGGGCATGGAGGCAGAGCCCATCGGCCAGGGTGGCGAGTCCGATGCCCCGGCCGCAGCACCGGTGAAAAAGCACTGGTGGCCGCTGGCGCTGTCCGGCATCGGCGCGCTGGCCGCGGAAGTGATCCACTTCACCAGCGCCGCGCCGACCTGGGTGGTGGCGGTGATTGCCCTGGTATCGATCCTCAGCGGCGGTCTCGGCACCTACAAGAAGGGTTGGATCGCCCTGAAGAACCGCAACCTCAACATCAACGCCCTGATGAGCATCGCCGTGACCGGCGCCGTGCTGATCGGCCAATGGCCGGAAGCGGCGATGGTGATGTTCCTGTTCACCGTGGCTGAGCTGATCGAGGCCCGGTCCCTGGACCGCGCGCGCAATGCCATCAGCGGCCTGATGCAGATGACCCCGGAACGGGTCACGGTGCAGCAGGCGGACGGCAGCTGGCTCGAGCTGGAAGCGAAAAGCATCGAACTCGGCGCGCGGGTACGGGTGCGTCCGGGTGAGCGCATCGGCCTGGACGGCGAGGTGGTGGCCGGCAGTTCGACCATCGACCAGGCGCCGATCACCGGCGAAAGCCTGCCGGTGGAGAAGACCCTGGGCGACAAGGTCTTCGCCGGCACCATCAACCAGGCCGGTTCCCTGGAGTATCGGGTGACCGCGGCGGCCAACAACTCGACCCTGGCGCGGATCATCCACGCGGTGGAACAGGCCCAGGGCGCGCGGGCGCCGACCCAGCGTTTCGTTGACAGCTTCTCGAAAATCTATACCCCCGCGGTGTTCGCCTTCGCCCTGGCCGTGGCGGTGATTCCACCGCTGTTCATGGGCGCCGCCTGGTTCGACTGGATCTACCGCGCGCTGGTGCTGCTGGTGGTGGCATGTCCGTGCGCCCTGGTGATTTCCACCCCGGTGACCATCGTCAGCGGCCTGGCCGCGGCGGCGCGCAAAGGCATCCTGATCAAGGGCGGGGTCTACCTGGAGGGCGGTTACAAGCTCGACTACCTGGCGCTGGACAAGACCGGCACCATCACCCACGGCAAGCCGGTGCAGACCGATTTCCTGTCCCTCGACCCGCTGGCGGACAGCAGCGCCCCGGCCATCGCCGCCAGCCTGGCGTCCCGTTCCGATCACCCGGTGTCCCTGGCCATCGCCAATGCGGCTGTGGATAAGCAACTGAGTCTGCACCTTGTGGATAACTTCGAAGCCCTGGCCGGCCGCGGTGTGCGCGGGGAAATCAACGGCCAGCTCTACCACCTGGGCAACCATCGCCTGGTGGAGGAACTGGGGCTGTGCTCGCCAGAGCTGGAAGAGCAGCTGTTCGCCCTGGAGAAACAGGGCAAGACCGTGGTGCTGTTGCTCGACAGCGCCGGCCCCCTGGCCCTGTTCGCCGTGGCGGACACGGTCAAGGAGTCCAGTCGCGAAGCGATCCAGCAGTTGCACGAGCTGGGCATCAAGACCCTGATGCTGACCGGCGACAACCCGCACACTGCCGAGGCCATCGCCGCCCAGGTGGGCATCGACCGGGCCCGCGGCGACCTGCTGCCCACCGACAAGCTGCAAGCCATCGAAGATCTGTATGCCCAAGGGCATCGGGTCGGTATGGTCGGCGACGGCATCAACGACGCCCCAGCCCTGGCCCGCGCAGAGATCGGTTTCGCCATGGCCGCGGCGGGGACCGACACTGCCATCGAGACCGCCGATGTCGCCCTGATGGACGACGATCTGCGCAAGATTCCGGCCTTTGTCCGACTGTCCCGCCAGACCTCGAACATCCTCGTACAAAATATCGCCCTGGCCCTGGTCATCAAGGCGATCTTTCTTGGGGTAACCTTCTTCGGGTTGGCCACCATGTGGATGGCCGTGTTCGCCGACATGGGCGTCAGCCTGTTGGTGGTCTTCAACGGTTTGCGCCTGTTGCGCAAATAAAGGGATAACGAGAGCGTGCAGTGCTGAGTGCCGAGCTGAAGGCGTTTTACATGGTGGCCCGCCTGGGCAGCATCACCCTGGCGGCGAAAAAGCTCGGCCTGAGCCAGCCCACGGTGACCACCCAGATCCGCCATCTGGAAAGCCAGTACGCGGTCGAGCTGTTCTATCGCGGCGGGCGCCGCCTCAGCGTTAGCGAGGAGGGCGCCCGGCTGCTGCCGATGGTCAAGGCGCTGTTGCAACAGGAAGCCGATATCGAGTTTTTCCTGCGTAACAGCGGCCAGCTGCAAGGCACCCTGCGGATCGCCGCCACGGCGCCGTATTACATCCTCGATCTGGTGAAGACCTTTCGGGAGCGCCTGCCCCAGGTGGAGGTGTCGGTGGAAATCGGCAACTCGCAGCAGGTCCTGGAGTCGCTGGAGGAGTATCGGGTCGACATCGCCGCGTCCTCGCAGTTGCTGGAAGATTCGCGCTTGATCCGCCGGGTGCTCGGCAGCGATCCGCTGGTGCTGGCGGTGCATCGCAATCATCCGTTGGCGGCCCTCGATCACGTCCCCCTGAATGCCCTGGCTGGGCATACCCTGCTGATGCGCGAGCCGGGCTCCACCACCCGGCGCCTGACCGAAGAGCTGCTCGACAGCGCCCGGGTCAGCTTCGGGCCGCTGCTGGAAATCGGCAGCCGCGAGTCGATCCGCGAGGCGGTGCTGCGCAATATCGGCATCAGCATCATTGCCCGCCAGGAAGTGCCCCACGATCCGCAGCTGCGGGTGCTGACCATCGAGAACGCGCCGCAGATCGCCGAATACCTGTACTGCCTCAAGGAGCGCAAGGGCGCGCGCCTGCCGGCGGCCTTCCTCGGGCTGGCGCAGGAAATGGCGCCGGCCTGAACAGCCACCTGCTGCGCAGGTGATCGCGGGCAAGCCTCGCTCCTACAGAAACACCGCCCGGCTTCTGTAGGAGCGAGGCTTGCCCGCGATAGCGTCGCAACGGCTAACGCGATCCCCAACCCAAATCCGCCAATACCACTATCGGCAGCTTTTGCCTCACTGCCACAGTAACTACGCATTCGCTCCCTAGGATGGCCTGCATCTGCTTGATGAGGTCCGTCCATGAACAACCCGATCGCAACTGCCCTGAGCAACCCCGGCGCACCGATGAAGGTGCGCGGCATGCAGAAGCGCTTTGGCGCTTTCACCGCGCTGGATAACGTCTCCCTGGATGTGGCGGCCGGTGAGCTGGTGTGCCTGCTCGGCCCGTCGGGCTGCGGCAAGACCACCTTGCTGCGCTGCATCGCCGGCCTCGAGCGCCAGGACCGGGGTGAGTTGTACCTGGGCAGCCGCGACGTCTCGCACCTGGCGCCCCAGGCCCGGGACTACGGCATTCTGTTCCAGTCCTATGCGCTGTTCCCCAACCTCAGCGTCGAAGCCAACATCGCCTACGGCCTGGCCGGCAGCGGCCGTGACGAAGTGCGCCAGCGCGTGGCGCAGATGCTGGAACTGGTGGGCCTGACCGGCAGCGAAAAGAAATACCCCGGCCAGCTGTCCGGCGGCCAGCAGCAGCGGGTGGCCCTGGCGCGCGCCCTGGCCCCGGCGCCTTCGTTGCTGTTGCTGGATGAGCCGATGTCGGCGCTGGATGCCCGGGTGCGCGAGCACCTCTGTACCGAACTGCGCCAGCTGCAGCGGCGCCTGGGTATCACCACCCTGATGGTGACCCACAACCAGGACGAGGCCATGTTGATGGCCGACCGCATCGCGGTGATGAACAACGGCAGGGTCGAGCAGTACGCCACGCCGCAGGAAATCTACGATCGCCCGGCCACCCCATTCGTCGCCGAATTCGTCGGCCAGGGCAACTGGCTGCCGTTCCGCCGCAGCAGCGACAGCCACGCCCAGGTCGGCGGGATGAACCTGCGGCTGGCGGCCGACTCCGGCAAGGCCGCTTCGGGCCGGTTGTTCTGCCGTCCGGAAGCGATCAACGTCAATCCGCCGGTGCACGAGGAAAACCTGTTCCCGGCCAAGGTCCGGGAGATCACCTTCCTCGGCAACCGCTGCCGCATGAGCTTCGAACTCAACGAATTGCCCGGCCATCCGCTGCTGGCCGAGCTGGCCCCGGAAGCCATGCCGCGCCTTGGCGCCCAGGACATCTGGGTCGCCTTGCCACCGCGCAGCCTGCAGGTGTTTGCCTGAGATGGCCGTTGATCTGAGCCTGCCGCTACCCGCAAAACGGGCGCGCCAGGCTTCCCGTGCGGAAATCGGCGACCGCATCTTCGTGCTCGGCGGCAAGCTGGTGCTGCTCGTGCTGCTGGGCCTGGCGGTACTGCTGCCGTTGCTGGCGATCTTCTGGCGCGGCTTCAGCGGTGAAGCCGGGCAGGGCGGTGGCCTGGTCGCCGCCCGTGAGTTGGTGACCAGCGCCAACTTCCACTGGCTGTTGGGCAACAGCCTGAAAGTCTCCCTCAGCGTCGCTGCCATCGTGGTACCGCTGGCCTACCTGTTCGCCTATGCCCTGCAACGCACGCTGATTCCCGGCAAGGCGATCTGGCGCGGCCTGTCGCTATTGCCGCTGATGGCGCCGTCGATGCTGCCGGGGATTGCCCTGGTCTATCTGTTCGGCAACCAGGGCCTGCTGCGCGGGCTGCTCTCGGACAATATCTACGGCTTCTGGGGCATTGTCCTCGGCGAAGTGATCTACACCTTTCCCCACGCTTTGATGATCCTGCTGTCGGCCCTGTCCCTGGCCGATGCGCGGCTGTTCGACGCCGCGTCGAGCATGGGCGCCAGCCCGGCCAAGGCCTTTCGCAGCATTACCTGGCCGGCCACCCGGCAAGCGGTGTTCGCCGCGTTCTGCCTGGTGTTCACCCTGACCATCACCGATTTCGGGGTGCCGGTGGTGGTCGGCGGCGACTATCAGGTGCTGGCGCTGGAGGCCTATAAGGCGGTGGTCGGCCAGCAGCAGTTCGGCCGTGGCGCCTTGATCGGCATGGTGCTGTTGCTGCCGGCGCTGTTCAGCTTCGGTGTCGATGCCTGGCTGCGCCGCCGTCATGGCGATTCCATGAGCGGCCGGGCCCAGGTGTTCCAGCCGGCGCCTTCTCGCGTGAGAGACGGCTGCTACCTGGCGATCGTCCTGTTGATCTGCGCGGCGCTGCTGCTGGTATTCGGCATGGCGGTGTTCTCGTCACTGGTGAAGTTCTGGCCCTATAACCTGTCGCTGTCGCTCAACCACTACCAGTTCAACGACACCGCCGGCGGCGGCTGGCTGGCCTACCGCAACAGCCTGACCATGGCCCTGTGCACGGCGCTGATCGGCGGCGCGCTGATCTTCACCGGCGCCTACCTGATGGAGAAGACCCACGCCCAGCGCGGCCTCAACCTGGCGCTGCGCATGCTCAGCTTCGTGCCGATGGCGGTGCCGGGCCTGGTGCTGGGCCTGGGTTATGTCTTCTTCTTCAACCTCAGCGGCAACCCGCTGCATGTGTTCTACGGCAGCATGACCCTGCTGGTGGTGTGCACCATCGCCCACTACCTGACCACCGCGCAGATGACCGCCACCACCGCGCTGCGCCAGCTCGACGCCGAGTTCGAGGCCGCCGCGCTGTCGCTCAAGGCGCCGCTGTACCGCCATTACCTGCGGGTCACCGTGCCGATCTGCCTGCCGGCGCTGCTGGATATCCTGCGCTACCTATTCGTCTCGGCCATGACCACCGTCTCGGCGGCGATCTTCCTCTACAGCCCCGACACCATCCTCGCGGCGGTGGCGGTGCTGAACATGGACGACGCCGGCAACGTCGGCGGCGCGGCCGCCATGTCGACCCTGATCCTCTTGACCTCGGCGGGCGTGTCCCTGCTCCTGGCCTGGGCTTCGCGTGGCTTGCTGCGCCGCTCCCAGGCCTGGCGGCAGACCGCGCCCGGCCACTGAATCTGTCCAACCCCACTACCACAGAAAGGAACCGCACCATGTTCAAGCCCCTGGCTGTTGCCGCTGCTGTCCTCACTGCTTTCAGCATGAACGCCTTCGCCGCGAAGACCGAACTGACCGTCTATACCGCCCTCGAGGCCGAGCAACTGAAGAGCTACAAGCAGGCCTTCGAAGCCGCCAACCCGGACGTGGAAATCAAATGGGTGCGCGACTCCACCGGGATCATCACCGCCAAGCTGCTGGCGGAAAAAGCCCGGCCGCAGGCGGACGCGGTGTGGGGGCTGGCGGCCTCCAGCCTGGCGATCCTCGATCAGCAGGGCATGCTGCAAAGCTATGCGCCGAAGGATTTGGGCAAGATCGGCGGCAACTACCGCGACGCCGCCAACCCGCCGGCCTGGGTCGGCATGGACGTCTGGGCCGCGACCATCTGCTTCAACACCGTCGAGGCCGAAAAGCAGGGCCTGACCAAGCCGGTGAGCTGGCAGGACCTGACCAAGCCTGAGTACAAGGGCAAGATCGTCATGCCCAACCCGGCCTCGTCCGGCACCGGCTTCCTCGACGTCAGCGCCTGGTTGCAGACCTTCGGCGAGAAGCAGGGCTGGCAGTACATGGACGACCTGCACCAGAACATCGGCCAGTACGTTCACTCCGGTTCCAAGCCGTGCAAGCTGGCGGCGGCCGGCGAATTCCCGATCGGCATCTCCTTCGAATACCCGGCCGTGCAGCTCAAGCGCCAGGGCGCGCCGCTGGACATCGTGCTGCCGAAGGAGGGCCTGGGCTGGGAAATCGAAGCCACCGCGGTAATCAAGGGCACCCCGCATGAAGAAGCCGCGAAGAAACTCGCCGACTTCTCCGCCAGCCCCGCGGCCATGGAGCTGTACAAGGAAAACTTCGCCGTCCTGGCCCAGCCGGGGATCGCCAAGCCGCAGACCGAACTGCCGGCCGACTACGAGCAGCGCCTGATCAAGAACGACTTCGCCTGGGCGTCGAAGAACCGCGACGAGATCCTCGCCGAGTGGCGCAAGCGCTATGACGGCAAGTCCGAGAAGGTCGCCACGAAGTAACCGCAAGGTCTCCCTGTAGGAGCAGCCGGTCGACGCTCGATTGCTCGCGATGGAGGCCAACGATGACAAGGGCGTCCTGAATGCACGCGGTGCCCTTGGTTTTTTTCGCGAGCAAGCTCGCTCCTACAGGTCATCTCCCAAGGACAACATACACATGAGCAACCACAACGACCTGCTGATCGTCGGCGCCGGCATCCTCGGGCTGTCCCATGCCTATGCCGCGGCCAAGCGCGGTTTGCGGGTCAAGGTTTTCGAGCGCAGCGCCACGCCCCTGGGCGCGTCGGTGCGCAATTTCGGTCAGGCCCTGGTGACCGGCCAGCCGCCTGGGGTGATGCTCGACCTGGCCAGGGCCAGCCGCGGCATCTGGGGTGACTGGGCCGAACTGGCTGGCCTGCCGCTCAAGCGCAACGGCTCTTACCTGTTCGCCCGCACCGAGGCCGAAGAGCAATTGCTGCAGGCCTTCTGCGCCGGACGCGCGCGGGAGCACGGCTACCGCGTCGAACTGCTGCGCGGCGCGGCCTTGAACGATCTGTACGGCGGGCGCTTGCGCCATCATCGCGCGGCGCTGCACGGCCTGGACGACCAGCAGCTGTATTCCCGCGAAGCCCTGCCGATGCTGATCGACTACCTGCGCCGTGACCTCGGGGTGGAGTTTCATTTCTCCACCCTGGTGCGCGACATCGAGCCCGGCCAGTTGCACAGCACCGCCGGCAGCTTTCGCGCGGCGCAGATCCTGGTCTGTTCCGGGCATGACTACCAGACCCTGCTGGCCGAGCCGATTGCCGCGCTGGCGCCGCAGGTCTGTCGCCTGCAAATGCTCCGCGCCCGGCCCGAGGTGCAGCTGGACCTGCAACACGCGCTGCTCACCGGCCTGAGCTGTGTGCATTACGGCGCCTTTGCCGACCTGCCCGAAGCGGCGGCGGTGCAGGCGCAGATCCTGCGGGACGCGCCGCACCTGCACGAAAACGGCATCCACCTGCTGATCAGCCCGACGCCCTATGGTGAGCTGATCATCGGCGACTCCCACCATTACGGCAGCGATCCCTCGCCGTTCAATGCCGAACAGGTGGACAACTGGATGCTCGAACTGGCCGAACACACCCTGGGCTGCAAGGTGCAGGTAATCGAGCGCTGGCAGGGTGTCTATGGCGCCCGCGGCCCGGGGCCGTTCTCGTTCCTGCGCCCGGCCGCCGGGGTCAGCGTGGCGCTGATGCACAGCGGTGTGGGCATGAGCGTCGGCCCGGCCATGGCCGAGGGCAATATCGCCCGTTTGCTGGAGGAAGCCTGATGGGGCCTGAGCAGCGGATCGCCGAGGTGTTCGGCCTGTACGAGCGTTTTGGCGACAGCGACTACATCGGCGAGCCGGTGTCGCAGCTCGAACACATGTCCCAGGCCGCGCAACGGGCCATGGCCGAGGGCTTCGACGACGAAGTGGTGTTGGCGGCGTTCTTCCACGATATCGGGCATATCTGTGTGCAGGATGCCGAGAACATGGGCGGTTTCGGCGTGGTCAGCCATGAGCGGCTGGGCGCCGACTACCTGCGCCGCGCCGGTTTCAGCGAGCGCCTGGCGCGGCTGGTGGAGTACCACGTGCAGGCCAAGCGTTACCTGACCTTCAAGGAACCGGGCTATTACGAGCGGCTCAGCCAAGCCAGCCGGCGCACCCTGGAATACCAGGGTGGAGTGATGAGCGCCGAGGAGGCCCGGGCCTTCGAGCAGGACCCGCTGTGCGCGGTCAGCCTGCGCTTGCGCCATTGGGACGAACAAGCCAAGGAGCTGCGGGTGCCGGTGATGGATTTGCAGGTGCTCAAGGACAAGGCGGCGCGTCTGCTGAACCCCTGATTTTGTGGTGCCTGGAAGATGGCTATCGCGGGCAAGCCTCGC
>NZ_JAQZAA010000093.1:37017-43377 GCF_028640875.1 Pseudomonas sp. SBT1-2
AGGCTTGCCCGCGATGGCGTCGGTGAGAACGACGCCGACCTAATCCCCGACCACCAGCTTCTGCGCCAACGCCTCGATCTGCTCCTGACGCTCCGCCTGGCTCAAGCGCGGCGCCGGGTTCAGTGACGACCACTGCGGATGGGCGCGGGCCTTGTTCAGTGCCTCCGGCAGCTTGCCCTCGCGCCAGCTCTGGTCCTGGGGCGTGGCCAGCTGGATGCTGCCCAGCGCCGCATGACCGCGCACATTCAGCGCCTGCACCAGTTGCCGTTGGCGCAGGGCCAACAGGCGCAGCACGCTGTCGTCCACGGTCAGCTCGCGCTGGCCCTTGAGCTTGCCCAGCAGGCGGCCGCCGTAGCTGCGGGCGGTTTGCAGCGCGCCACCGGCGATCGCCCCGGCCAAGGCCGCCGCGCCCAGGGTCAGGCCACCCACCAGCAGATCGACGCCGGCCCCGGCCGCCGCGCCGGCGGCGATCCCGCCACCGACCCGCACGCCCAGCTGCTTGAGGGTTTCCGGGTTGAACAGGTCATCGCCCCAACGCCCGTCGAGCAGCGGCACATCGCTGGCGGCGGCATCCTGCGGGCGGAAGGCGTAGAGCTTGAGTAGCGATTCGACGCAGCGCTGCTCACGTTGACGCACGGCCTTGCGCAGTTCGCCGATGGCCTGCTGTTCCTGCTCGACCTCGCTGACCACGCTGCGCCGGCAGGCGGCGCAATCGATCAGCAGTTCGGCGATCAGCCGCGCAGCGCTTTGCTGGCGAGCCGCGCGTTGCGCCTGCTGATCGGCGATCAGGCGTTCCAGCTGCGGCCGCGAGCTTTCCAGGAGCAACGCCAGGCTTTCATACAGCCGCCGCTCGCCGTCCTCCGGCGGCGCCACGCTGTCGAACCGCACCAGCGCGTGCAGGCCCAGGCGGGCCAGGGCTTCGCGCCAGTCCGGCTCGCGATGGTCGGCGCTGCTGACGAAATTCAGCACCGGCAGCAGCGGCTTGCCGCAACTGGCGAGGACTTCCAGTTCGTCGCGGTATTTGGCCAGTACCGGCTCGCGGGCATCGATCACATACAGCCCGGCGTCGGAGTCCAGCAGCTGGCGCAGCACCTTGGCTTCCTGTTCGAAACGCTGGCGCGCCTCGCTGCCTTCGAGAAACCGCACCAGGCGGGCCGGGCCGTCCAGGCGCTCGCCGGGGTGCTCCAGGCGTTCCAGGTAGTCGAGCAGGGCGATGGCGTCTTCCAGGCCGGGGGTGTCGTACAGGTCGAGCAGCGGTTCGCCGTCCACCGACAGCCGCGCGCCCTCGACATGGCGGGTGGTGCTGGGGCGATGGGAGACCTCGCCGAAGCCGACGTCCCGGGTCAGGGTACGCAGCAGGGAGGTCTTGCCGACGTTGGTGTGGCCGACTACCGCCAGCTTCAACGGCGGTTTGCGAGAATCAGTCATGCCCGGTCTCCAGCCAGTTCAGCGGCACGCAATCGGCGAATGGCAGCTCCAGTTGTTGCAGGGCCACCTGCCAGTCACCCAGGCGTTCGGCATCCAGCGCCTGGCCCGGTGGCGCCTGCAGCAGCCAGACCCGGGTGGCAGTGGCGCTGCGGGCCAGCTCGGCGATCAGCGCCAGGCTGCCACGGTCCGGCGAGCGCCGTGGATCGCAGGCGATGGCCAGGCGCGCCGGCGGAAAGCGGCTCATCTGTTCCAGCAGCTTGTGCCGGGATTCGCGGCTGTCGAGGATGCCGGCGTCTTTCACCGTGGCCGGCAATTGCGGTGGCCAAGGGCGCTGGTCGTCCAGTTCGATGGCCACCAGCAGGGCGCCATCGCTGTCCTGCGCGCTGACGCCGCCTTCGATACGGTGCAGCAAGTCGGGGGCGGCATCGTTGATCCCCAGGCGTTCGCTGCTGGGCATCAACGCTTCGCGCAGCTGGCTGTAGCCGGGGAGGTTGAGGTCCAGTTGCAGGCGCGCCTGCCCGTGCTTCCAGCGCCAGCGACAGAACAGCATCAACAGCAGGCGCGGCAGCACGCCGTAAATGATCAGCGAGGCCACCAGCCAGACGGCCCACATCTGGCGCACCAGTTCAGTGTTGTAAACATCCCGGGTGCTGGCGTGAATCATCTCTACGGTCGGTACCCCGAAACCTATGGCACGGGGTATGGCGGCGAGGGCGTTGGTCATCGCCACGAAGGCATCCGCGCCGAGCAGGGTGCTTTCCCAGTAGAACCCGTAGCGCTTGGTGATCAGCAGCATCAGCAGGATTGCCGTGGCGCTGAGCAGGGCCAGCAGCCACAAGCCGTTGACCAGGGTGCCGATGGCCCAGCGATTGAGTTTGCGCCGTTGCAGCAACAGCAGCAGGGCGGGCGCCAGCTGCGCGGCCTTGGCGTCGCGGGCGAGCTTGGCGCTGAGCCACAGCCACAGGCGGCCGAGGCTGGCGCCCTGTTCGCCGGCGAACAGCAGGCCCAGGGCCCAGCTCAGCAACAGGAGCAGGTTGAGACCGAGCAGGCTGCCCAGGGCCCAGAACACATTGACCGGCGCCTGCCCGTTGCCCAGGGCGGCGAAGGCCAGGCCGGCGCCGCTGACGATGGCCAGCAGCGCCAGCAGCATCAGCGCCAGGCGCGCACCCTGGACCCAGTGGCGCAGGGCGGCGGCCAGGCCGTCGCGTTCGGCCAGCCACAGCGCGCGGTATTGGAGGCGGCTCGCCAGATCGCCGCCAGCGGTGCGCGCCAGGCGATTGGCTTCCTGGTCCTCCAGGGCGCCGGCGTGTTCTTCACGCAGGCGTACGGCTTCGGTGAGCCAGAGTTTTTCCAGTGGGGTCAGTGCTGTCACACGTCATTCCGTTGCTCAAATGAGGGGTGAGCATAACCGCTGTCGCGCCGATCGGGGTACGTTGCGGGGCACCGAGCCTCTGGTATCCTCGCCGGCATGAAAAAATCTCTCCCTCTCAGCCTGATCGCGGCCCTCGGTGAAAACCGCGTGATCGGCGTCGACAACAGCATGCCCTGGCACTTGCCGGGGGATTTCAAATACTTCAAGGCCACCACCCTGGGCAAGCCGATCATCATGGGTCGCAAGACCTGGGATTCGCTGGGGCGTCCGCTGCCGGGGCGGCTGAATATCGTGGTCAGTCGCCAGGCCGACCTGCGGCTCGAAGGCGCCGAGGTGTACCCATCGCTGGAAGCCGCGGTGGCACGTGCCGAGGAATGGGCGCTGGAACAGGGCGTTACCGAGCTGATGCTGATCGGCGGGGCGCAGCTGTATGCCCAGGGCCTGGAGCAGGCCGATCGCCTGTACCTGACACGCGTGGCGTTGAGCCCGGAAGGGGATGCGTGGTTCCCGGAGTTCGATCAGCAGCAGTGGAAACTGGTGTCTGACGTGCCGAACCCGGCGGAAGGCGACAAGCCGGCCTATAGCTTCGAAGTCTGGGAGAGGGTTTAACCCCGTAGCCCTGTAGCCGCTGCCGAGCCTGCGAGGCTGCGATCGAGGACGAAGTCCTCGCAAAACCTGAGCACGCGGTGTTTCAGGAAAAACAGGTTGTCTGGTTTTACGACTGCTTCGCAGTCGATCGCAGCCTCGCGAGCTCGGCAGCGGCTACAGGTCGTGATCCCGTTCCGGGCGTGAACCCGGAACGGGGCTGAAAGATCAGGCCTGCGCCAGCTCCGCATGCTCATCGGCATCGAGCTTTTCTTTATCGGTCTGCTGCATGATCTGGCTGGTGATCGCCCCGGCGGTCATCGAACCGCTGACGTTCAGTGCGGTACGGCCCATGTCGATCAGCGGCTCCACGGAAATCAGCAGCGCCACCAGGGACACCGGCAAGCCCATGGCCGGCAGCACGATCAGCGCGGCGAAGGTCGCGCCACCGCCCACCCCGGCCACACCGGCCGAACTCAAGGTCACTATCGCCACCAGGGTCGCGATCCACAGCGGGTCCAGCGGGTTGATGCCGACGGTCGGGGCCACCATCACCGCCAGCATCGCCGGGTACAGGCCGGCGCAGCCGTTCTGCCCGATGGTCGCGCCGAACGAGGCGGCGAAGCTGGCGATGGACTGCGGAATGCCCAGGCGGCTGGTCTGCGCCTCGATGCTCAGCGGGATGGTCGCGGCGCTGGAGCGACTGGTGAAGGCAAAGGTCAGCACCGGCCAGACCTTGCGGAAGAAGCGCAGCGGGTTGATCCCGGCCAGCGACACCAGCAGGCCGTGAACCACGAACATCAGGCCCAGGCCGATGTAGGACACCACCACGAAACTGCCGAGCTTGATGATGTCCTGCAGGTTGGAACTGGCGACCACCTTGGTCATCAGCGCCAGCACGCCGTAAGGGGTCAGCTTCATCACCAGGCGCACCAGGCGGGTGACCCAGGCTTGCAGGGTGTCGATGGCGTTGACCACTTTCTGGCCCTTGTCGGCGTCGTCCTTGAGCAGTTGCAGGGCGGCGATACCGAGGAAGGCGGCGAAGATCACCACGCTGATGATCGAGGTCGGCTTGGCCCGGGCCAGGTCGGCGAAGGGGTTCTGCGGAATGAAGGACAGCAGCAACTGCGGGATATTCAGGTCGGCGACCTTGCCCGCGTAATCGCTCTGGATCACCTGCAGGCGAGCCATTTCCTGGGTACCGGCCACCAATCCTTCGGCGGTCAGGCCGAACAGGTTGGTCAGGGCGATGCCGATCACCGCGGCGATGGCGGTGGTGAACAGCAGGGTGCCGATGGTCAGGAAGCTGATTTTGCCCAGGGACGAGGCGTTGTGCAGGCGCGCCACGGCGCTGAGGATCGAGGCGAACACCAGCGGGATCACGATCATCTGCAGCAGCTGCACGTAACCGTTGCCCACCAGGTCGAACCAGCCGATGGAGGTTTTCAGGATGGGGTTGCCGGCACCGTAGAGGCTGTGCAGGGCAACACCGAAGACCACGCCCAGCACCAGCGCCAGCAGGACCTTCTTGGCCAGGCTCCAGGTGGTGTGACGGGTTTGTGCCAGGCCCAGCAGCAAGGCGAGGAACACCAGCAGATTGAGGATCAGCGGCAGGTTCATTGAGGCTCCATAAGACTTGTGCCAATCGCTTGTGGCTGCGATTGCGAACCGGCAAGCCTAACAGCTTGATATCTAATGAATTAATATCAAAAACGCATTGAGACTGTCGTTTTTGGAATAAGCCGCTGACGCTCAGGCACATGCCGGTGGCGGAATCAGGACGCGGGCGGTCGCCCACAGGCGAGGATTGTCACAGCGATTTGTTAGCGTCGATCTCTTTAAATCAGGGAGAAAACGCCGATGAAACTCACTCCGAAATTTCTGGTTGCCGCACTCTGCCTGGGCCTTGCCGGCCAGGTTCTCGCCACCGACTTGAAGCACTGGCCCGCGGAACAGGCCAAGCAACTGGACGCGATGATCGCGGCCAACGCCAACAAGGGTAACTACGCGGTGTTCGACATGGACAACACCAGTTACCGCTACGACCTGGAAGAGTCGCTGCTGCCGTTCATGGAGAACAAGGGCCTGATCACCCGCGAGACCCTCGACCCCTCCCTGAAGCTGATGCCGTTCAAGGACACCGCCGAGCACAAGGAAAGCCTGTTCAGCTACTACTACCGCCTCTGTGAAGTCGACGACATGGTCTGCTACCCCTGGGTGGCGCAAGTCTTCTCCGGCTTCACCCTCAAGGAACTCAAGGGCTATGTCGACGAGCTGATGGCCTCGGGCAAACCGGTGCCGGCCACTTATTTCGAAGGCGACGTGGTCAAGAACACCGAGATCAATCCGCCGAAGATCTTCACCGGCCAGAAAGAGCTGTACAACAAGCTGATGGAGAACGGCATCGAGGTCTATGTGATGACCGCCGCTTCCGAAGAGCTGGTGCGCATGGTCGCGTCCGATCCGAAGTACGGCTACAACGTCAAGCCGCAGAACGTCATCGGCGTGACCACCCTGCTCAAGGACCGCAAGACCGGCGAGCTGACCACCGCGCGCAAGCAGATCAGCGCCGGCAAATATGACGAGAAGGCCAACCTCGGCCTGGAACTGACCCCTTACCTGTGGACCCCGGCGACCTGGATGGCCGGCAAGCACGCAGCGATCCTGACTTACATCGACGAGTGGAAAAAACCGGTGCTGGTGGGCGGCGACACCCCGACCAGCGACGGCTACATGCTGTTCCATGGTGTCGACGTGGCCAAGGGCGGCATCCACCTGTGGGTCAACCGCAAGGACAAGTACATGGCCCAGATCAACGGCATGATGGCCAAGAATGCCGCAGCCCAGGCCAAGGAAGGGCTGCCGGTGACGGCGGACAAGAACTGGGTGATCGTCAAGCCGGAAGATATCCAGTAACAGCGGGTTGAACCCATCGCGGGCAAGCCTCGTTCCTACAGGATCAGTGTCGTCTGTAG
>NZ_JAQZAA010000094.1:0-39002 GCF_028640875.1 Pseudomonas sp. SBT1-2
CAGGTCGGCGCGCTGGTCAACCTGCGGGAAATCGAACAACTGGTGGACCAGCTCAACCGCCTGCCGTCGAACCAGGCGCAAATGGAGCTGGCCCCCGGCAAGGAGGTCGGTGGCAGCCAAGTGCTGGTCAAGAACACCGCGCAAAAGCCCTGGCGGGCCGGGCTGTCGCGCAGCAACGACGGCCAGCGCAGCACCGGCGAGCAGCAGTGGGGCACCACCTTCGACTGGGACAGCCCGCTGGGGCTGGCCGACCAGTTGATGTTGCGCGGTGGCCACGATGCCATGAGCGACCACCAGCACACCTCCAACAACGCCATGCTCTCTTACAACCTGCCCTGGGGCTGGTGGAACTTCAGTTACACCTACAGCCAGAGCGAGTACCGCTCCCAGGCCCAGGCCAATGGTTTCAGCTTCAAGCAGACCGGCGACAGCCAGAACCACCAGCTGCGCGCCGAGCGGGTGATCCTGCGTGATGCAGTGAGCAAGACCTCGCTGAATGCCGGGCTGGCCTACCTGCGCACCAACAACTTCATCGAAGACAGCAAGCTGGCCCTGAGCAGCAATCGCCTCAGCGAAGCCCAGTTCGGCATCAACCACGGCCGGCGCATCGGCGGTGCCTTCGTCAACCTCGACCTGGGCATGCAGCACGGCATCGGTGCCTTCGACGCCCAGGACAATGGCCACCCAGGGCCGGGCGAGCCGAATGCGCGCTACCGCAAATACACCGCCACCCTCAGTTACCTGCAGCCGTTCAAGCTGTGGGGCGAGTCGTTCAGCTTCAGCAGCCTGATGACCGGCCAGCGCAGCGAAGACGTGCTGTTCAGCCCGCAGCGCACCAGCCTGGGCGGGCAGTCGTCGATTCGCGGGTACAAGGATCAGTCGCTGTCCGGCGACAGCGGCGGTTACTGGCGCAACGACCTGCGCTGGAGCCGTCCGGTGACCCTCGGCTGGCTGCGCCCGGTGTTCGCCGAGTACGGCAGCAGCCTGGGCTACGACCAGGGTGTGATCCGTGGCGACCGCTACAACGGCGAGCAGCACGGGCGTCTGTCGAGCAACTCTCTGGAGCTGTTCGCCCGCGGCCAGCACCTGGCGACCAGCGTGACCTTCGCCCATTCCCTTGAACGCCCGGATGTCCTGAGCGAGCGCGAAGCGCCGATCTACTTCCGCCTGGATTTCCTCCTCTGATTCGCGTTTTTTCGAGACCTTCGACATGGATGTTCGCCAATTCGCTTTCCTGGCCCGCCAGCCTTCTGCTGCCCTGAAAACCCGCGAGCACTTCTGGGGCATGCCCAAGCGCGGCCTGGCGTTCATCCTGGCCAACGCCATGTTCTGGCAACCGCTGTGGGCCCAGGCGGAAGGCATCGTGGTCAGCGCGCCGGGCACCAGCCTGGGGCAGGCGGGCAACGGCGTGCCCATCGTCAATATCGCCACGCCCAATGGCAGCGGCCTGTCGCATAACCAGTTCCACGACTACAACGTCGGCCAGCAGGGTCTGATCCTCAACAACGCCACCGACCGCACGCAAAGCACCCAGCTGGGCGGGATCATCGTCGGCAACCCGAACCTCAAGGGCGTCGCCGCGCAAACCATCCTCAACGAAGTCAACGGTGGCAGCCCCAGCCAACTGCGCGGTTACACCGAAGTGGCGGGGCAGTCGGCCCATGTGATCGTCGCCAACCCCTATGGCATCAGCTGCAACGGCTGCGGCTTCATCAACACCCCGAAAACCACCCTGACCACTGGCAAGCCGGTGATCGAAAACGGCCAGCTCAGCCGTTATCAGGTCGATCAGGGGCAGGTGACCATCGAGGGCGCGACGCTCAACGCCAGCAACGTCGACCGCTTCGAAATCATCACCCGCAGCGCCAAGATCAACGCCGAGATCCAGGCGAAAAACCTGAGCATCGTCACCGGGCGCAACGACGTCAACGCCCAGACACTGAACGCCACCGCCCGCGCCGACGACGGCAGCGCCAGGCCGGAACTGGCGATCGACTCTTCGGCCCTGGGCGGGATGTATGCCGGGGCGATCAAGCTGGTGGGAACTGAAGCGGGCGTGGGGGTAAAACTCGACGGCAAGCTGATCGCCAGTGGCGGCGATATCCAGCTCGATGCCAACGGTCACCTGAGCATGGTCCAGGCCTCGGCCAATACGGCGATCAAGGTCAAGGCGGCCAGTCTGGAGGCCCAAGGTCCGGTCCATGCCGGTAGCACGCTCGATGTGCGGACCCAGGGCGACCTGAATAACCGACAAAACCTGACTGCGCGCGACAGCATCAGCCTGAGCGCCGGCGGCCGCCTGAGCAACAGCGGCATCATCGAAGCCGGGATCGAAACCGGCAACAGCCGCAATGCCAATGGCGATGTCAGCCTGAGCGCGCAGCACCTCGACAACAGCGGCAAGAGCGTGATCGCCAGCCGTAACCTGACGGTCAACACTGTGCAAACCCTGAGCAACCAGGGCGGCACCTTGAGTGCCGGGCAGAGCGCCAACGTCAGCGCCGCGACCCTGGATAACCAGAGCAAGGGGCGGGTGCTGAGCAGCGGCAGCATCGATCTCAAGGCCGGTCAGGTGCTCAACGGCCGGGGCCTGATCAGCGGCGACGGCAATCTCAGCGCCACATTGGGCCATCTGAATAACCACGATGGCGAAGTCTCCAGCGCCGGCATCACCACCCTGACGGCCAACAGCCTGGACAACAGCGACGGTCAGGTCAGCGGTGACGTGGCATTGAACATCGGTTTGAGCGGCGCCCTGAACAACCAGGGCGGTGTCCTGGGTTCCGCCAAGCGTGTGAGCATCAGCGCCGCCAGCCTGGATAACCGCCATGCAGGCAGCCTGGCCAGCGATGGCAGCCTGACCACGCGGATCGCGGGCCTGTTCGATAACCAGAGCGCAGGAGACCTGGGCGCCAAGGGTGTGGTGGACCTGCAGGCTGGCAGTCTCGACAACCGTGGCGGCAGCCTGACCGGCCAGGATCGCCTGACCCTGGACACGGCTTTGCTGGACAACCGCGGGGGCAAGGTACGCGCCGACAAGCACCTGCAGCTCGATGTGCGCCAACTCGACAATCGCGACAAAGGCGTGATCACCAGCCAGGCAGGGATCGGCCTGACCGGTACCCACCTGGACAACCGCGGCGGCTTGCTCAGCGCCGTTGGCCCGGTGACGCTGAAGGCCCAGAACGTGCAAAACGCCTTGGGGCGGATCGCCAGCCAAGGCGACGTACATGCGACTGTCGACACCCTCCAACAGCAGGGCGGCACCCTGGTGGCGCAAGGCAACCTGACGCTGATCGGCAGTGTTCTCGACAACCGTGACAACAGCCTGGTCGCGGCGACAAAAGCGCTGAAGCTCGAGGTTCAGGGCATCGACAACCGCGCCGGAAAACTGTCCAGCGGAATCACCACTGAAATTGCCGGCCAGCAACTCGACAACAGTGACGGCGGCAGAGTCCTGGTCGGTGGCGATCTGCAGCTGAAGGTTGCCCGTCTTATCAATCAGAGCAAGGGGCTGATCCAGGGCAAGGGCACCACGACGCTGAACAGCCAGAGCCTGGATAACACCGATGGCGAGATCGACAGCCACAACGGGCTGCAGATCACCCTGGCCGGTGGGCTCGACAACACCCGCGGGCGGGTCCACAGCGACCGCTCCTTGACCCTGGGCACCAGCAAACTGACGAACACCGCCGGCCGTATCGAGAGCGTGGAAGACCTGTCGATCACCAGCCGTGGCGAACTGCTCAATCAGGGCGGCTCCATCAAGTCCGAGAAGGGCCTGACTGTTGCCAGTGGCCCTCTCGATAACAGCCAGAAGGGCCTGCTGTCCGGCAAGCACGCCACGCAAATCACCGCGACGACCTTCAACAACAGCCAGGGTGGAAGCCTGCGCAGTGAAAGCAGACTTGGCCTGATCGCCACCCAGGTCAATAACGCCGATGGCAGCATCAGCAGCGCACAGGACCTCACGGCCAGCGTGACCGGGCTCGATCAGCAACACGGGGAGCTGTTCAGCGAGGCCGCCCTGAGCCTGGACCTGAACAACGGACAGCTCAATAACCAGAGCGGCTACATCCATTCGCCGGGAGCCCTGCTGCTCAAGAACCTGAAGGGTGTCGACAACCAAAAGGGTGAGATTTCCAGCGCCCGGGCTTTCAGCCTGAAAGCGCAAAGCCTGGACAACAACGGTGCCAAACTGATCAGTGACCAGGGGCTGACACTGCGCATCGCCGAGGCCCTGAACAACGTGAAGGGCCTGGTCAGCGCCAGTTCCATCGACAGCCACAGCGCCAGCCTGGACAACACGGATGGCCTGCTCAGCACCACCGGTGACCTGGACCTGAAGGTCGATACGGCTTTTGCTAACCAGCGCGGCACCGTTGTTGCCGACGGCGCGTTGCTGCTCACCGCCGCCAGCCTGGACAACCGCGCTGCCGATATCTCCGGCAAACAGGATGTGACCGCGCACATCGGCACCCTGGACAACCAGGGCGGCAAGTTGATCGCCACTGGCGCGCTGGACCTGACGGGGGCGAGCCTGGATAACCGCCAAGGCGGTCTGGTAGGGGCGACAAAAGCGCTGAAACTCAAGGTCGATACGCTCGATAACCGAGGCGGCGAGCTTTCTACCCAGGCCGGTCTGAGCTTGACAGGCAAGCAGCTGGATAACAGCGACCAGGGTCTGGTCGAGGCCCATGACAGGCTGACGCTCAAGGTCGATGAGGTGATCAACCAGGCTGCCGGCTTTATCAATGCGCTGGCCGACCTGACGATCACGGGCGGGCGTATCGATAACCGCAGTGGGAAAATCAAAAGCCAGCAAGGCCTGGACCTCACCCTCAAGGGCGACCTGCAAAACAACCAAGGGCTGATCGATAGCCAGAGCACCCTTGATGTGGCTGCGGCAGCCCTGGACAACAGCGACGGTCGTCTCATGAGCGCTGCTGCGCTGGACCTCGGCGCTCGTGGCGCCTTGACCAACGTGGGCGGCAAGCTGGTGAGCGAGGGCGGCGTGCAGTTGCGCAGCGCCAGCCTGGACAACAGCCACAAAGGCGTGATCAGCGGCAAGGGCGCGGTACAGGTCACCACCGGTGACTTCGATAACAGCCAGGCCGGCAGCCTCGACAGTGGCGACACCCTGGACCTGACGGCGGCAAAACTGACCAACGCGGCCGGGCGCATCGGCAGTGACAAGGCACTGACCGCGAAGGTCAGCAGCCTCGAACAGCAGGGCGGCAGTCTGTTCAGCAACACCAGCCTGAGCCTGGACCTGAATCGGGGGCGGCTGAACAACCAGGGCGGCTTCATTCACGCACCGGGTGCGCTGCTGCTGAAAAACCTCAGTGACGTCGATAACCGCAACGGCGAAATCTCCAGCGACGCGACCTACGAACTCAACGCCAAGAGCCTGAACAACGACGGCGGCCAGTTGCTCGGCAACCAGGCATTGACCCTGCGGGTCGAACAGGCGCTCAGCTCCATCAAGGGCAAGATCGGTGCCTCGGCGCTGGAGGTAGAGGCCGCCAGCCTGGATAACAGCGCCGGCGCATTGACCAGCCGTTCCGGGCTGAAACTGACGGTACAGGGGTCATTGACCAACCAGGACCAGGGGCTGATCAACGCCATCAACGGCTTGAGCATCGCCAGCGGTGACTTGAACAACCGTCACGGTTCCGTTCTGGCCGGTGACTGGCTGAACCTGTCGGCCAAGGCGCTGAACAACACGGACAGCGGGCTGATCAACAGTAAAGGCGCGCTGGAGCTGACCGCGCACCAGTTGGACTCGAGCGATGCCGGCGAGGTATCGGCCAAGGGTGACATGAACCTCAAGGTCACGGGGCTGACGCAGCGTGGTGGTCGCCTGTTGGGCGACGGCGCGGTGACCCTGGACCTGGCCAATGGCGATCTCGACAACAGCCTCGGCAAGCTGAATGCCAAAGGCTTGTTGAGCATCAAGCAACTGCAGGACCTGAAGAACCAGCAGGGGACATTGTCCAGTCGTCAAGGCTTCACGCTGACGGGCCGCACGCTGGATAACAGCCAAGGCAAGTTGATCAGTGAGGCGGCACTGGGTGTCGTGTCCGGCCAGTTGCTGAATGCCAATGGCCTGGTGTCGGGGATCAAGGGCCTGACCGTCGAGGCGGGGAGCCTGGACAACCGCAACCACGGGACGCTCTCCAGCAAGGAGGGCAACCTGGCCGTTGATGTCAGCGGCGCCCTGCTGAACAGCGGCGCCGGCGCCCTGGCCAGCAATGGCACGCTCAAACTGAGCGCCGCGAGCCTGGACAACAGCGGCGAAGGGGTGGTCTCCAGTGTCGGCGGCCAGACGCTCACGGTCGCCGGCCTGCTGAATAACGCGGGCGGCGGTCTGCTCGACAGCGGTGCCACGCTTGATCTCAAGGCGGCAACCTTGAACAACAAGGCCGGCAACCTCAGTGCGTTGCAATCGGTCGATCTGCGCGCCGGCAGCCTGGACAACAGTGGCGGCAGCCTGGCGACAAAAGGTGCCCTGACCCTGGATGTGGCGGGTAACCTGGACAACGCCCTGGGTACCCTCAGCAGTGACGGGGCCTTGTTACTCAAGCACGCGGCCCACGTCGATAACCGCGGCGGCAAACTGATCGGCCAGGATCTGTTGACCTTCAATGCCGACAGCCTGGACAACCGTGACCACGGCACCGTGGCGGCCAATCAGCAAGCCACGCTGGGTGTCGCGGGAGCTGTCCAGAATGCTCAGGGCGGTTTGATTTACAGCCGTGATGCGGGTCTTGAGCTGACGGCTGCCAGCCTCGATAACAGCAAGGCCGCGGTGCAAAGCCAGAACGGCCTGACGCTGAACATCAGCGGCGACTTCAACAACCAGGGCGGCAAGGTCATCGGTCAGGACGGCGCGGTCAGTATTACCGCGGCCAGCGTCGACAACCGTGGCGGGGTGCTGTCGAGCCTCAAGGGCGCGCTTGAAACCCACATCAGTGGCGTGCTGCTCAACGGTTATGACCTGAACGACCAACGCCAGCGTGGCGTGATCGAAGCCCAGCGCTTGAACCTGCGTGCCTTGGCCGGGCTGAACAACAACGGGGGGCGCATTGCCGCGCGCCAGGGCGATGTCATCGTCAACACCGCCGGCTTCGATAACCGCAATGGCGGGCTTTACGCCAGCGGCCAGCTTGGCGTCACTGCGACTACGTTCGACAACGGCGGCGACAAAGGCGGGCAGGTCGCCGGTCAAGGCATCGATCTCGGCTTGAGCGGTGCATTGAATAACCGTTTGGGGGTTATCGAGAGTGACACCTCGCTGCTTATTCGTGCGGCCAGTATCGACAACGCTCAGGGTCAGCTACGGGCCGCAGGGAGCGGCGGCAAGAGCCTGTTCCAGATCGGCGGCTTGCTGGACAACCGTAACGGCCGCATCGAAGTGGCCAGTACCGACCTGGGCCTCAACGCGACGAGCTTGCAGAATGCCGGCGGTACCCTGCTGCACTCCGGCAAAGGGCAATTCGATATCTCGATGGCCAACGTCAGCGGGGCGGGCGGCACCCTGGTCACCCAAGGGGGGCTGACCCTCGCGGCCGATTCGTGGAGCAACACCAGCGTCATCCAGGCCGGGCGTCTGAAGGTCAATGTCAACAACTTCTACCAGAGTGCCAGCGGCCAACTGCTGGCCTCCGACAGCTTCGAAGGCGGTGGCGGCAACTGGACCAACGATGGCCTGATCGCCAGTGACGGCAGCCTGAGCCTGCAACTGTCCGGTGCCTACGGTGGCAACGGCCGATTGACCAGCCTGGGCGACATGAGCTTCGGCGCCGCCCAGCTCGACCTGCCAGGCTCCGCGACTATCGCCGGTGGTGGCAACACCCGGATCAATGTCGGCGGGGTGCTCACCAATCGCGGACGCCTGAGCTCCACCCAGGGGCTGACGGTCAATGCCGGGGCGATCAATAACTATGGCTCCCTCGGCAGCGCCGGGGCGCTGACCCTCAATTTCGGGACGCTGCTCAATTCCGGTGTCAGCGATGCCGAACACAGCTCGATCTTCAGCGGCGGCGACATGCAGTTGCTGGGCAACAGCTTCAGCAATCGCTATGCCGACGTTTACAGCATGGGCAGCCTGCTGGTGGCCGCCAATGCCGGGCAGGCCCAGTCGAGCCTGCTGGAAAACCGCTCCGGCACGATCGAAAGCCTGGGCGACATGACCATTCGCGCCATGACCGTGAAGAACGTCATGGACATCCTCACCTACTCGGAACACGAGAAGTACTACGCCGCAATCACTGAACTGCCGTGCGGCCCCTTTGGTGTATGCCATGTCAAGAAACATGGCAATCGGCGCAATGCGGTCTGGCAGCTCACCGAGCGTGATCGCCTGCAGGTGACCGCCAGTACGGCGGCCTCCAGTATCTCCAGCGGCGGGCAGCTGAACATCGGTGCCCAGGAGCTGAGCAACGAAAGCAGTGTTATCGCTTCCTCCGGCAACCTGGCGATCAATGCCGTCAGCATCAAGAACCAGGGGGTGGTGCCTCAGGACATTGAAACCACCACCATCAAATACAACCACGTGGATGAGTACCAGGGCGCGGTCGCCGCGGTGGCTGACTTCAATGCCAAAAATGGCGCAAAGCCCTCCAGTACCTTCGAAGCCGACCTGGCGCGGTTCAACGCCCTGATGACCGGTACCCGAAAACTGGCCGGTGGCGGTACCAAGACCCTGGACAGCAGCGACGGCAAGCACTTCGACGCCATTATCCAGTCCGGCGCCAGCGTCCAGCTCAACGCCTCGGAGAAGATCGACAACGGCGTGGTACGTGGTTATTACGCCTATGTCGGTGGTGGCAAGAAGACCGGCGACACCTCGGCGGGCAGTCAGTATTCGACGCCGATCTACATCAACTCGCAATTGCCGCCGGACCTGGCCAAGCAGCAGGTCAACCCCTTGGCCCTGCCAGGCTTCACGTTGCCGGTCGGGCAACACGGCCTGTTCCGCCTGAGCAGCGAAGGAGCCGGCGACACCGCGGCGACCCAGCGCAACCCGGCACCGATGGACTGGAGCATGGGCAGCATCAGCCTGAGATTCGCCGAGCGCGAGCAGAACCTGGCCCAGAGTCAGGCGCGGGCGCTCCAGGTCGATTCGGTGGCCCCGGTGGCGGCGACTGAGCGCAAGCTGGCGCAGGTTGGTGCGGTGCAGCCTGGCGTCGATGCCAGCCTGCCGACGATTAGCGTTACGACCCCGACAGACAGTGGAACGACTGCTCAGGGGCCGGTATACAGCCGTACCCCAGCGCAACAGGTGCAAGGCAGCATTGTGCGGGTCCAGGGTATCCCGACGCTCGACAATCCCCCTCAAGCGCACAAATACCTGGTTGAAACCAACCCGGTGCTGACCAACCAGAAACAGTTCATGAGCTCGGACTACCTGCTGTCGAACCTGGGTTACAACCCCGACAACAGCTGGAAGCGCCTGGGCGACGGTTTCTACGAACAACGGCTGATCCAGCAGGCGGTGGTCGCCCGCACCGGCCAACGTTTCATCGACGGCCAGAACTCCGACGAGAAACTGTTCAAGTACCTGATGGATAACGCGCTGCAGAGCAAGCAGCAGCTCAACCTGGCGATCGGCACCTCGCTGACCTCCGAGCAGGTCGCGGCCCTGACCCACGACATCGTCTGGCTCGAATCGCATCAGGTGAATGGCGAGAACGTGCTGGTGCCGGTGCTGTACATGGCCCACGCCAACAACCGCCTGGCCGCCAACGGCGCGCTGATCGCCGGGCAGGACATCAGCCTGATCGCCGGCAAGGACCTGCTCAACGCCGGCACCCTGCGCGCCACCAACAACCTCTCGGCCAAGGCGGGCAACGACCTGGTCAATAGTGGCGTGATCGAAGCCGGCAATCGCCTGGACCTGCTGGCGGGCAACAACCTGGTGAACAAGGCGGGCGGCATCATCGCCGGTCGCGATGTGAACCTGAGCGCGCTCAATGGCGACCTGATCAACGAACGCACGGTCACCAGCCACCAGAACAGCGGCGGCGATCTGCAACAACGGCGTGACTTCCTCGACAGCGCCGCGCGTATCGAAGCCGCCAACGACCTGACGCTCAAGGCCGGTCGTGACTTCAACAACGCCGCTGGCGTGCTGCAAGCCGCCCGCGACACCACCATCAACGCCGGCCGGGATGCCAACCTTACCGCTGTCGAACAGCAGGACAACGAGACTCGGACCAACTCCCTGCACACCAGCACCAGCCAGCACGGCTCGGTGCTCACCAGCGGTCGCGACCTGACAATCAACAGCGGCCGCGATCTGTCGGCCATCGCCAGCCAGATCGACGCCAAACGCAACCTCGCCATGGCCGCCACCGGCAACCTGACCCTGGCCTCGGCGGCCGACGAACAGCACTCGTACTCCAGTTCCAAGAAGTACAAGGGCCAGTCTGACAAGGTCAGCCAGGTCTCCACGGCGGTGACCGCGGGTGGCAGCGTGGCCCTCAGTGCCGGCAAGGATCTGGAGCTGATTGCCAGCCGGGTGAGTGCGGGGGATGAGGCGTATCTGGTGGCCGGCGGCAACCTGGCGCTGGAGTCCGCGGAAGACAGCAACTACAGCTTCTACAGCAAGACCAAGAAGAGCTCGTCGGGCAAGAAGAGTCGGCTGGATGAGGTGGCGAGTACTACCAACATCGCCAGTTCTGTCACCTCGGGTAATAACAGCGTGTTGATCGCTGGCAACGACTTGTTGGTCAAAGGCAGCGAAGTCGCAGCAGACAAAGGTGCTGCCCGGCTGACGGCGGGTAATGATGTGCAAATCCTGGCCGTCAGCGACTCCAACAGTGCGCGCCACGAGAGCAGTAAAAGCAAAAGCAGCTGGGGCGGCCTGAAGGCCAGCAAGGTCCAGGACAAACTGGCGGAAACCCAGACCAAGGCGGTCGGCAGCATCATTTCCGGCAACACCGTGGACGTGGTTGCCAAGCACGATGCCACCGTTACTGGTTCCGCGCTGGTCAGCACCAAAGACCTGAGCGTACAGGCCGGCAATGACCTGACCATCGACGCGGCTGAAAATACCTTCACCCGTAGCGAGTTGCACAAGCAGAAAAACCGCGACCTGATGGGCGTGCTCACCGCCAACAACCTGGGCGTGGACGACATCACCGGCAACCAGCACTTGTCGATCAGCAGCAGTAACCACACCGGCAAGGCGGCGCAAACCACCTTGACCGGCAGTACCGTGGGTTCGAGCGAAGGCAGTGTGAAGCTTGAGGCGGGGCGTGAGTTGAAGGTGGTGGCCAGTGATTTGGTCAGCACCAAGGATATGGCCCTTAAAGGTTCCAATGTCACCATTACCGCGGGTATGGAGAGCGCTAGCCAGAGCTCTACCGACAAGTCCAAGAGCCTTGCCGTGGGGCGTGTGATCGGCGGCACCGTTGTGGATACTGCACGGAGTATTCGTGATGGGGTCAAGGCCGCAAAAGAGGCGGATGACCCGCGCCTCAAGGCCGTGAAGCTGGCCCAGGTCGCCATGGATGCCTACAACCTTGGCGGGTACGCCTCGGATGCCAATGGTCAGCGTTCCGGTTTCAAAGACAAGCAAGGTGGGACGGCCAGCAATGGTTCGTTGATCAAAATCGGTACTGAGCTTGCCAATACCCACAGCAAGAGCACCAGCGAATACACCAGTGAAACTGCCAAGCAAAGCACGCTCAATGTGGGTAAAGAGCTGTCTATCGTGGCAACGGGTAAGGCACCTGATACCCAAGGCGATATCCATGTGGTGGGCAGCGACCTGAAGGCAGGCAGTACCACGCTGGTGGCCAAAAACGACATCACCCTGGAAAGTGCGCAGAACACCACTGAGAGAAAAAACGACAGTAAAAACAACAAAACCAGCATCGGTGCCAGCTTCAACATCGGTGAGCAAAACGGTTTCACCCTGGACCTGGGGGCACAGATCGCCAAAGGCATGGGTTCGGGCAGCTCGGTCACTCAGGTCAACAGCACGCTGGAAACCGGTGCACTGGTCCTGAACAGCGGCAAGGACACGACCTTGGCCGGCGCCCAGGTACATGCCGACAGCATCCAGGCAGATGTCGGCGGCAATCTCAACATCGCTTCACGGCAGGACACCGAGACGCAGAAGAGCAAGCAAAGCAGCGCTGGTTTTGGCGCGAGCATTTGCGTACCGCCGTTCTGCTACGGCTCGATGGTCACGGCGTCCGGGAGCATGTCCGCCGGCAACATGAGCAGCGATTACAAGGGGGTCACTGACCAGAGTGGTCTGTATGCGGGCAAGGGCGGCTACACGATCGATGTCGGCAAGAACACCATCTTGCAAGGCGCCGTCATCGCGAGTGAGGCCTCTGCCGACAAGAACCTGCTGATCACTGATCGGTTGCTGCTCAGCGACATCAAGAACACCAGCGAAATCAAAAGCACATCGGCCAGCGCCGGTGTTTCCAGTGGCTCGGGAGGCACGACACTGGGGGCTCCGATGGGCATGGCGCTCAATGAGTCGGACCATAGCCGGACCCAGTCAGCGGTCAGCGAGGGCACGATTATTGTGCGCAATCCTGAGGGCGCCAATGACTTGGTTGGCCTCAATCGCGACACGGCCAATGCCAACAAGAAACTCGACAAACCCGATGAAAAGGCCATGCGCGAGCGTATGGAGCTGATCACCAGTTCGGTGGCGCTGGCGCAAAGCATTGGCAATACCATCGCTACAGACAAAATCCGCGAGGCAGAAGATGCCAATAGCGACACGGCGAAAACGGCGCGGCAAAAGTTACTGGACAAGGGGATCGTCAACCCGACAACCGATCAGGTAAGGCAGCAGGTCCAGCAAGATTACGGTGTGGGAAGCAGCTTCCAGCGCACCACCCAGGTTGTGTCGGCCATCGTGCAGGGGATTGCAGGTGGGAATATCGGAGCGGCCGCTGCGGGGGCAGCGGCGCCGTATCTGGCACGGACAGTGAAGGAAATGACCGAGGGCGATGCCGCCGCGAACCTCATGGCTCACGCGGTGCTGGGCGCAGTGCTGGCCAGGGCCGGCGGTAACTCGGCACTGGCAGGGGCAGGTGGCGCTGTAGCCGCTGAGGTCACGGCGAAGTTGATCCGCAGCCAGCTGTATGGCGACGTCAGCAACGAAGAGCTGACGCCGGAGCAGAAGCAAACGATCTCCGCGTTGTCGACATTGGCGGCGGGTATTGCGGGCTCTGCTGTGGGCAAGGATGCGCTGAATGCGGTGGCGGCGGCTCAGGTTGGGAAGAATGCGGTTGAGAATAATTATCTTAGTGTGCGCGAGGCTCAGAAAAAGAAAGATCTATTAGCTAAAGAGCGTCAAGGCACAATTACATCTGAGGAAGTCAAAGAATTAGTAGCTATAAACAAGCTTGACCAAGATAGAGATTCTGCAATCCGTGCAGCTTGTACTGCGGGCAATAAGGCTGGAGCGGAGTGTGGACGTCTAGTTGCGTTGGCAAATAGTGCGTTAGCGCAATATGGTCAAAATGTTAGCTATTCACTGCTTTATAAAGATTTGTTTCCGAACGACGCTGCTAACGTTGAGAGGGTATTGAGAGGGTTAGATTCTGGGAGCATTACCCGGGACTCTGCTATAACCGCAATCGTTAAAGAGTCGGGGAGAAGTCGAGAGGAAATTGAGCAGCGTTATGACTTGGCGATGACCCTGCAGGCAGTGACTTCAACCCTTGCAGGTTTCTATGGGGTTAAGGCGGCTGTTCCTGAAACTCGATCATCAGGTGGTGAAGCTGCGAAGGGAGCAGCACTCGACTTGGTGTCTGGGGAAACGAAAACTGTAGGTACTGGCAAAGCTGCAGCTAATGATGCAAGCTTCGGTACAAGCGTGGGAGGAGGAACAGCTAAGCTCCTAGATGATGCTAGTAAACAATTAGAGCAATACATCAGGACGTTTGATAAATATAAACCGCCAACCGCGATTGGTGCCGTAGATCCATTGACAGGAAAAATAGTCACCATGTCCAGCGGGAAAGTACCGACTAAAATTGCACCTGAATTACAGATGTATGCAGATAAGTTGGGAGGCTTGGGTGTTAAAACTGCATGTGGAAACACTCTAGGGCGTTGTGCTGAGTTTAGAGCTGCTAATGAACTGCTTTTGAGTAATCCTGCTCTTAAGCTTAACGATATTAAATTTACTCCTGCTATTCGTCCAAGAACGGGAGAGGTTGTTCCTCGTTGTGAAAACTGTACTAATATTTTTGGAGCGGAATGATGGAGATGGATGATGAGTTTTTAGAAACTAATGATTTGGATTGGTTTGCTTGCTGCCAAGATGGGCTGCTTGCGCATTTTGCGAGTGGAGGCCGAGGATTTGTTCCTGTAGCGATAAGGAAGTCAGTTTTTGAATATGAAGTTATTTATGATTATTTTTATTCGTTGACTGATGGTTTTGAGTTTGAAGTTGTTGAAAGAAATCTGCAGGAATTTAATTCTGCTGCTCAGCGTGATCGTTATTTGCAGTCGTTTGTGGAAATGGCGAAAAGAGGTTTGTTTAGTTACGATGTGAGTGATGCTGGTTATAAGCTGATAGCTAGGCCTAAAGGGTTTAAAAAGTTTCAGGAATTGCCGGATGAAATTAAAAATGTTCTTCATGTGTTATCGGTGAGTGTTTCTGAGAATGTAGATGTAAGTAATGATGTTTAGACTTGAATAATGCACTCAAGCGCTAAGGTATTTGCTGGCTTTGTGAATTGGTTGCTCTCTTTGTGTCTTGTTTCTGAGGGGGAACTTCTTGAAATACTTGAGGGGTTTGATGGTGTTCAGGGAGTTATAGAAAGCAATTTGTATATATCAGCATACGAGGAGATCGCTCGCTACCTTGCCCATCTTCGATCTTTTGAAGAAATGATTTTCTTTGTTGAATCGAATAGTGAAGTTCTGAGCGAGTTGCCAGGGGAGCAGTATTACTTTGTTGAGGCTGTAGTTGATGTGTATTCTGTCGGTGGACAAAATGTTGCGAGGTTGATTGATGCCTCACCCAAAAGATATAGGGAGTATTTGATTAAGCGCTTTGGGTAGTTGGTGCAAAAGGAGTCAATCCTCCGTCCGTACCATGTAATGCAAGTAATCTTTTGGAGGGGGGCAGGCAAATGCTGGCCAGATTAGTAGGCTTTTCAAGCTAGATGGTACGCCAGTCAATGGAGCGGTATGTCGAGCGAATAACCAAGGATGCTGTAAAACGATTGGGAGCAACATATCAGAAATATCAATTCTGATGGAATATTGATATCGGATAAGGTTAAAGGGCTGCAATAATGATCCTTGTTAGGGTTTTAGATGCAGAAGGTGAGTTGCTGAATGTACTTTATGATTTGAGTGCGCTTGAGTATAGGCAGCGCAAGCCAGAGGTGTGGGTGAAAGATCACTTTGAAAGATAGGATCGCTCGAGTCTTCCTCCGTATGTATCCTTTCGATTTGGAAGAGAGGATGATCGTATTGTTTCTACTTTGAGGGGGGCGGTTAGTTTATATAAAGGTCTGATAGATTGGGTCTTGACAGGGTATGAGCGCCATGCGTTTCCTGGCATGAATTGGGTGATAGAGCCTGCGCGAATTAAAGAGGTAGAGACTAAGGCTGGGGCTTTGGGTTTGTCGCCTGAGGACTATCTTTCTGAATATGAGCCGGAGTTTGGCCCTATTTCTTTTGAAGACTTGGTCGGATTAACCCAATATGTTCGTCAAGTATTTTCAGGGCAGGGCAACCTCAGCTCTTGAACTGGGGTGTTGTATTTGTCTTGCCGTAATCACCAGACGCCCTTCATGATTTAACTCTAAAATTCTTAGTTACCTAAAGCCCCGCAAAACATCTCCGTAACCGACCCGAGCGCTGCCTCGAATCCTAAGGACTACGGTACGCATCAAATCGAAATCGACGTGAAGCGATTGCAGCAGGATATTGATTCCGGTGTATTACCAAATACCAGGTTCTTGAACAACCATGAAATCGCGGCCGAGTTGCAATCAAGGGCAGATGCGGGAGAAATACACGAACAACCTTTCACACGAGAAATGAGACTTTATTGATGAGGGCAGAGGCAGGCTTGAGCAACGCCACGCGTGATGGCGAGTGCTTGATCAAGGGCTGTGTCCCGGCCGGCTATATTAAATTTATCGATAAATAGGTATTTGTCATGGATCGGAAAACAAACGACCTGCTTAATAGCATTCCGGAGCATGCAGATTATGCAGCTGATGCAGGAGACTTGGACCCGGAGGATATTCCGCAGGAAAGAATGGATGCTGTGATGGATTTGCTTCGTCACGCAGATAATGACGTGGTGCGTTTCCTGGCTGCGAAGTTATTGACCAGTTGGGGGGGGCATGAAGGCCTGGTTGCCTTGGAGAAGAACATGGAAAGCCCCGAAATTATCGAAGGCATCTATTCTCATAGACTGCATGGATACGATGATACTTATCGTCAGATACTTATGGCCGTGACCATGTATTTTGCCAATATGGCTGACAGGGGGGGAAGAGAGGTGGCGAGAACCCAGGTCTACTCACCCTTGTCGAAAATCATAGCGTTGGCGGGCAGCAAACCTTTTGAAATAGCCGATGCGTTTGCTTTCGTGAAGCGTGAAAGATACCTGGAGTATGTACCTCCTATTAAACAGCACCTTGTTTCGATCATTGATCATCCAGAAATACATCGTTGGAAGATTTACGATGCTATCGAATTGTTGATGGGTTTTGATCCTGAGTTCGTCATGTCTCTGTTGAAAGAAAAAAACAAGACGATTGATGATTTCAGACCAACAGTCCAGGGTTGACTCCAGTAAGTGGGAGGCAAGGGTCAGGTCGGCTCCTGTGCAAAAGGTACTATTGGACTACTGAAGATATGAGAAAGACATTTCGTTCAATATCGGCCGGTATGGACTCTAAGTGGCAGCCGGAAAGCGAGCCTTCATCCTTGACTCAGTGGTACTTGTCCGTTCGCGATATACCTATTGAAAAGCTTGGGCTTGAGGATCTATGTCGGGCTTTGAGGCAGGATTTATTCTCATTAGAATTACTGCCAATTGCTATTGATATTCTTTCTAAGAACCTGCTCTCAGGTTTCTTTGATGATGGGGAGTTGCTGGCCTTGATCAATGATTTGCCATCAATCTATTGGTTTGATAATAAACTTTTGGCTCAAAGGCTTTTATCTGTTCTTGTTGATGGCGAACATTTGTTGGGAGAGGAGCCTGAGACGTTGCTTGTGGCTAAGGGGTTGGAAGTTAAATTGCGAGAGGCATTGATTAAATAAGTTGGCTAGCCATTTGGTTCGTGTGGTCTAACCCAAGGCGCAGGTCGGGTGATGCTAAGGTTTGATTAGTTTTAAAGAAGGGTGTGGGGGCTAACAATTGAATGGCTTAAATCTCGAAAGGGAAAACGGGCGACTTTAAGATCGCCCGCTATTGTTTAGGCCGAAATCTGCTCTTTTAATTTTCGCCCTGTTACATCTAGAAGATCGCAACCGTCACGCAACAGAATAGTGCAGACCAACGTCAACTCCTGAAGAACCATAGGGTGGCTTCTAGCATTTTCAGGTTCCACAAAGTTTTCCAACAACTGAGTCACCGCACGAATGCGATAAGCCGCTGCATCGTGAAGCACATCGACAGGTGCTTGGGTGTCGATCAGCAGGTAGGGAATATTGCAGTCGTGGCCAGTAATCGGCATGTATCGATTCATAGGTTCACCTCTGGTTGAGTGCCCGAACCGTCACCCATCGTCGCCAAACGAGGGTGACAGCTGTACGCAGGTTGGCGAACCGACACCAGAGGTAAAGCCGGCAGACCCGAAGATCTCCCACGCACAGCCGTCATAGAGCGATCGTGCGGATGCAAAAATACCTGCAAGCGGGAGGTTTTGCATTTGTTCTGGTGTCAGGTCGCCAAACCCGGTCGCCATCTGGGCGACCCACCGACTGTAAATCGCACTGTGGTTGGCGGGAATAAGGGGAGTGCACAGCAGGCTGTAGGGCTTTTCTGATTAGCCCAGAAGGAAGCTGTCGGCTTGGCGGGCAGCTCCAATACTCAATAAAACACCCCGTGCGTTTTCCAGAGTACGGCTTCCCGCAAAAGGTTTCGGGCAATACTGGCACTTTGCTAAAGGCACCGGGCTCAGACGAGAACTTTCAGCCCCAAGCTCTGTTACCATTCGGCGCGCACATCCGTTCGGCAGGGCCTGTGGCGGCTGTTTCAGCGGTTCCGGCTGCGGTCGGTCTCTTGTCACGCCCTGCGCGGGATGTGCACGCATAGCCTCCAGATTTCCTGACGGCATCGCTTTTGCGCGGTGCTTTCAATGCTCCCGTCTGTACCTGATTCCGAGGGGTGGAAGCCCCTTCGCCTATTCACCTGTCAAAGGATGATGGAGCTTTTGAACCAAGGCTCCACACTGGGAATACGCTCATGAACTACCTCGAACGCTCCATGTCCGCCCTCCGCTCGGTCGGTATCAACTTTCCCACCCAGGATGCACCCGTGCTGGCGTTGCTGGACAAGGTGTCGGTGTATGACGCCAACCGGGTGACCAATATCGCCGCGACCCTGCAACAGTCCACGGTCTTTAATGCCTCGGTACGCGACAAGCTGCAGAGCATGGATATCAGTACCCGGTATGCCGACATCGCCGCCAGTTTCGATTCGATCCAGGCCGATGCGCAGCAGATGATGGAGTGGATGGCCGACGGCAAGCTGCAGTTCTCCGAGCGGATCCAGCTGACCTGGCTGAACATGCGCCGTGGCTCGATTCCGGATCGCTTCGAGGACATTCGCAAGAATTATCTGGCGGTGGCGAAGTCGGCCAATGAGCAGATCCAGTTGGAAACCCTGATCCTAGAGGCTTATCAGGACTATCGGCTGGCCATGAAGTCGGCCGAGGTCGATGCCTGCGAGGTGCAGAAGGTGGCCCAGGCGCAGCTCGATGCCGGGCGTAAAACCCTGGCGGACGCCGGTACGGCGCTGGAGGTGGCCGAGCTGGAGGCGGCCGAGCGGGTGAAGCTGGAGTTGGCGCGGGATGTGGCGCTGCGCAATCTGCAGGACGAGGACAAGCGTTACCAGATCATCACCGACATCGCCGATCAGCTGAAGGCGGCCTACAACGCGGCCGAGCTGGTGTTTGCGCGTTTGAGCCAGTACCACTCGGTGAAGGAGCGTCTGTACCAGCGTGCCGTGAGCTTTTTCGCCACCAATGAGATCGTGCTCACCGGTCTGGCGGCGGGCTTCACGTCCTCCGGCGGGCTGGCTGAAGTCACCAATACCCTTAATGCGATGAACGAGGGGATCAACTCCAGTCTCGAGGCGCAGGCCAAAGTGGGCGGGGAGCAGCTCAATGCCGCGCTGAAGGCGGGCTACGGAACGAACCTGAAGGTCAGTTCGGTCAAAGCCCTGGCCGAGGCCGTGGTGGAGTTCCAGGCCAGCAGCCTGAGCCTGATCCAGGAGTTGCGCAAAGAGTCTTCTGCGGCGGCCGCCGAGATCGAGTCGATCACCGAGGACAGCAAGCGTCGTTTCAGCGCACTCCTGCAAAAGGGACTCTAAGGTGAGCAGTGTCTCCCTCACCGAACAGATGGGGGCCATGGCCCTCATCGATGAGCTGCGGCACAGCCAGGCCGAGGTGCAGAAACATCTGGACCTGCCCAGGCACCGTCAGTTGGTGGCTGAACGGATTCGCGAGTTTTATCGATCCCGGGGGGTCGAGGTCGAGGATGCTCTGGTCGAGGAGGGCGTGCGAAGTTTCTTCGCCACTCGACTGACCTACGAGGCCCAGCCGATGGGCCCATGGTCGAAATGCTTGGCGCAGGTCTATATCACTCGCGCTCAATGGCTGATGCCCCTGGCGGTGTTCTCGATCGTGAGTCTGGGCGCGATTTTCATGGCGCGGCCGGTAGCCGATTTTTTTGCCGGGGTGCGCCTGCAGGCCACCCAGACTCAGGTGGATCAGGCACGGGCCCAGGCCGATGCTCGGGGCGTGCAGTTGGATCGCCTGGAAAAACGCCTGTCGGGCCTTGAGTCGGAGGCGTTGGCCAACAATGTGCCGGCCGCGGTCCGGCTGCTTAAACCTGTCCATGAGGCACTGGAGAAGGTTCGCCTGGCGCAGCCGGTTACCCTGCCGCCCAAAGTCACCGCACAGAGCCGGGCCGAGGATGCCGCGCTGGCGGTTTCGGTGACTGAAAACCTGAAGAAGGAGGCTGCCGACCTGCAGGCGCTAGAGCCTCAGCTGAACACGGTTACGCAGCTTCTGGCGGCTGATACCAAGCTGAAAACCCAGGTGACGGCTGCGTCGTTCGCGGTGCTCGGCACGACCTATCCGGCGCTTGCCGCCGCGGCAACCAAGGTGCGCTCCGCATTGGATCAGGCCGACACCCAAGGCCTGCCGGCGGTTCAGTCGGCGCTTGAGCAGCTGGATGCGCTGATAGCGCAAACCCGTGTGATCAGCCCCTATCTCACGCAGTTGCAAGAGGCCCGAGGCAACCTGCGCAAGATGGGCTTGAGCAAGGCGGACGCCGAGCAGTTCCAACCCTTGTTCGCCAAGGTCGATCAGGCCGTCAAGGATATGGATACGGCGGCGGCCGAGCATGGCCTGCAGGAGCTCGAACGACTGCGGACCGTCGCAGCCACGCCGTTGACCCTGGAAGTGGTCAGCCGTACCGGCGAGAAGTCGATGATCGAACGCAACTATGATCCGACTGGAGGCAAGACCTGGTATCTGCTGACCGAGGCGAGCGATGCCTCAGGCAATGTGGTCCCGGTCCCCATCACCAGTATCGAGAGCGGGGAGCGGCGTTATGCCTCGATCTTTGGCGTGCGCGTCAGTCAGGCAACCTATCAGGCAGCCAAGAATGACAAGCTTCTGGATGGTCATGTCGATGATCGCTTGATGGGTAAAAAGGCGGCCAACTCGTTGACCTTCACCTTCGTTAAAGGGCCTGTCAAAACCAAACCTGATTACATCCTGGAGTGGTAATGAACTCGAGCAGCATGATTGCGTCCCTTGGCGAGAACTCTCGGCGATACGAGGCAGAACTGCGTAGGTTCCAGCTCGAGTTGTCCAATGCCCACGAGCAGGAACTGCGCTTGCAGCAGCAGATCGCTGGCGTCTTTCCACAGATTGCCAACTTTCAGCTGGCCGGTGGGGCTCGGCTGTCGGACGAGGTTCAGCGTTTGCTGGACCAGCGGGAGCGGAGCGAGTCCGAGTTGCGTGAGCAATTGGCGGTGGCGGAGGCCGGGGTTGCCAAGCACCTGCAGGAGATGTCGACGGTTTCCCAGGAAATCGAGGCCCTCGTTGCCGATGTCGACCGGCAGTTGACGGTAGATCCAGCGTACCAACAGCAAGCCGCGATCCTCGCGGAGGCTGTCGAGCGGTGCAACGAGGCGGCCGCGTCTTACCAGGAGCTGCGTGATGAATGTCGCGGCAAGCTTCGGGCCTTTCAGACCGAGCCTCTGTACCTCTACTTGAAGGGCCGCGGGTTCGGTACGGATCGTTATGTTGGCCGGTCGTTTTTTCGGGAGTTGGATCGGTGGATTGCCCGCCTGTGCAATTTCCCGCAGAACAGCGCGATCGAGCAGAGCCTTCTGGCCATGCAGGAAGCCAATGAGGGCGCCCAGTGGCAACGGGACAGCCATCGGGCCGTTCAGGAGGCCGAGCTGGCGCGGCTGTATCAGCAAGCCCTGGCGGGCACCCTGTTGTCGGTGCTGCAAGCGCGCCTGAAGACGGAGCGCGAGGCCGTGGAGGCCGGCAAGGCTCAGGCCAATGCCGTTCATGAGCGTCTGGGGCTGTTCGTCTCCAAGGGGGACGAGCACTTTGCCCAGGTTGCTGAGCTGTTGTCCCGGCAATTGGCCGAGATGAGTGATGCCAAGCTTGAGCACTTGACCGGGCAGACAACGACGCCGCAGGACGACGAGTTGGTGCAGAGGGTGCGTGATTTGCGTTCTGAGCTCGATGATCTGCGGTTGCGCGTGCCGTTCCTGGAGATGAAGTGCAGGGATACCGAGCGCGACTATGCAAGAGCCAAGCAGCTTGAGCGTGAATTACAGTCGAGTGGGTCTATCAGCGGTAGCTACAGCTATTCCGCAGGTATGAATCTTGACTCTCTGGTTGCCGGGTTCATGCAGGGCGCGCTGTCCCTCTCCCAGGTGGCGAATGAGGTGGGGAGCCATCGCCGCGCCAGCAGGCCGGCCCCGAGCTTTTGGAGCAGTGGCTCCAGCAGCGGTTCGAGCAGCCGTTCCAGCGGTCGCCCGAGCAATTCCGCAAGCAGTAGCTCAAGTTCCAGCAGCTCGTTCAGTTCCTCCCGATCGACGGGCGGCGGTGGGTTCTCTACCAGCGACAGCCTCTAGGCCGAGTATTCCTGAGGCGTAAAAAACGGGGCAGCGTTGGCTGCCCCGTGTCGTTTCTCCGTTCGTTACGGCTTACAACGCCTTCACCGGAATACAGATTTCACATTCCAGTTCCCCCGTCTTCATGTCGTATTTCGCGTCCACCGGATAACGTTCGAACGCTGGCCGTGCATCGAATTGCATGCCGCTCTTGGGCAGCCAGTCGCGGCACAGTTCGGTCCAGGCGTCGGCGATGTCGGGGCCTTTGCCCTGGTAGTGGGCGACGGCGTAGAGGCCGCCGAGCAGGGTGGTGACGACGGCGGGGGCGCTGGCCTTGAAGTCGACGGGGACTTCGACGCAGGCATCGTAGCGGCATTTTTCGGGTGGGGTGACGTAGGGATCGTCGTGGCCGATGCCGTAGCGCGCACGGCCCAGCAGGCCGTTTTCGACCATCCAGGGGGCGACGGTATCGCGCCAGAAGGTGCCGATGCCCGGCCCGTAGGGGCCGATATAGCGCAAGTAGGCGACGCGGACTGGAGGCAGTTCCTTGAGGATGACGTTCATCGTGAGTTCCTTCAGGTGGATGAAGGCGTCAGGATCGTCGAAGGCCGGGATGTGTGTCTGATCAGGATTGCTCAATTCGCGCAGGCGCCGTTCGCGGACGTCGCTGAGGCGGCGGTGCCAGCGTTTGGGTTCGGTGCTGCGCCAGGTGCTCGGGGTGACCGAAAAGTGCTGCTTGAACGCCCGGGAGAACGCTTCGCCGGAGCTGAAACCGACCTCCAGCGCCACCTCCAGAATGCTCAATTCCGGATGGCTGGCCAGCTGATAGGCGGCACAGGCCAGGCGCCGCCGGCGCAGGTAGTCGCCCAGGGTTTCGCCGACCCAGGCGGTGAACAGGCGATGGAAGTGAAAGGGCGAAAAATGCGCGACCTGCGCGAGTTCGGCCAGCTCCAGCGGCTGGTCCAGGTGTTGGTCGATATGCTCCAGCACCCGGTTCATGCGCAGGGTGTATTCGTGGAGGCTGTGATAGGCAGAGCTCATGGAGCCAAGTTTAGCCGGGGGCGAGACGGTGGGTTTGCGCCGGCCGGTTTTTTTGTCGTGACAGGACGGACGAGATCGCGAGCAAGCTCGCTCCTACAGGGGCGGGCTTGTTCGCGATCTCGGTCTAACGCTCAGGAACCGCCATGGCAGCAACTGGCGGCCGGTTTGTCGTCATAACGATCATGGTGCCTGACCCAGTCCATGATCTGCTCTTCATTGCGCCCCTTGGGTGTCAGGTCCAGGTAGTTGTAGGCCCCCACCAGCAGGTCCAGGCCACGGGCGTAGGTGGAGTAGGTGTGGAAGATCTCGCCGGCTTCATTGCGGTAGAACACGCTGAGGCCGGGCAGCTCTTCTTCGGCGCCGTCGGTTTTTTCGTAGTTGTAGGTGGCGGTGCCGGCGGCGACCTCGTCGGCCCGGGCGCAGACCCCGAAGTCATAGTTGAAATCACAGCCGGCGGACGAGACCCAGTCGAACTTCCAACCCATGCGCCGCTTGAACGCCTGGAACTCGGCGAAGGGCGCGTGGGACACTGCCACCAGCGCGATGTCGTGATGGGCCAGGTGCTGGTTGGCGCCGTCGATATGGTCGGAGAGAAAGGAGCAACCCGGGCAACCTTCGTCCCAGCCTTCGGCGAACATGAAGTGGTAGACCACCAGTTGGCTGTGATCGCCGAACAGGTCGGCCAGGCTCAGTTCGCTGTGGGGGCCCTGGAAGCGGTAGGGCTTGTCGATTTTCACCCAGGGCAGGGCGCGCCGCTCGGCGCTGAGCTGGTCGCGCTGGCGGGTGAACGCCTTTTCGTGAATCAGGTGCTGCTTGCGGGCCTGTATCCATTGTTCCCGGGATACGACCGGATGATCGTTGAGGTGCATGACGTCTTCTCCTGCGACAAAGGTGGCGCGGCGACAGTGCCTACACAGGCTAGTCGTTTCACCCGCGGGCAAATCGACAGCCGCCGGACGGTTCCGCCCAACGGTCGCCCGCCAGCCCCACCTCGCTGGACGGCTATTCAGGCGTTACTTCTGGCGTGCCGTCCTCATGCATTTCAACGCTTCGAATTCATTGCGCACATTCTGCAGCTTGTTGCGCAGATGCTTGCGCTGGGTTGGCGTGCTTTGGGCCATCACGTCCACCAGCAGGTTGCGCGACGCCTGTTCGCTGTTGGCATAGGCCTGGCGATAAGCCGGTGTCCAGAAGCTTTCGCGATCCACCAGCAGGCGCTCGATGCGTTTGTCGAAGTCGCTGTTCTGGCGTTGTTCCAGCGCGGCACTGAACTGCGCCTGCCAGTTGGCCCGGTTGGCCAGCCAGAGCTGGTTCTGTTCGCCGAGGGACGTCGACCAGTCCGCCACCCGCTGGGTCTGCTCGGGAGTGAGGGGGCCGAGCCAGGTAGTCAGGCGTTTGTCCATGCGTTCGGCGCGCAGCCTGATCTGTTGTTCCAGTGGTGACTTGAGGTATTTGCTGCGGCGTTGGCGCATGTCCTTGGCGAAGGCCGCCTTCATTTCCGCGACCTGTTGATCATCCAGGCCTCGCAACAACTCGATGGCCGACGGCGCGATCGCGTGGGCGGTCTGGGCAATGGCCTGCTTGGCTTCGCGGGTGAATTCTTGCAGCTCGGCATCGTTGACCTGATTGCGCTCGACCATCTGCTGCAGGCGGTCCAGGTAGTCCAGGTAGCCGGGCAGTTGCGTGCCGCAATGCCAGCTCAGGTGTTCCTTGAGGCGCTCGTTGAACCAGATTTTCTGCTCGCGGTTCATTTCCAGGTAGTCGTTGAGCGTCCAGGGAATGATCACATCGAGGTTGCGGTAAGCCAGGCCGACCCGATTGCAGGAGGTCAGCACCAGGCTTAGCAGCAGTAGCAGGGTGAGGTGTTGCAGCCGGCGCGACATGGCAAGTCCTTGCGAAGGCCTGGGGTTGTAAGGCATGGGTTTCTTATCTGAACCCGGAACGCTTCCGGCAGTTCAGCCGCTCAATAGAACGAGTGTTCGGCCTTGAAGGTGAGCAGACCGTCGCATTGCGCGTTATGTCCAGAATAGGCCGAACAATCGCTACCGTTGAGGCTGGAGTCGCTGTAGATCAGTTTCAGGTCGATGCCCATCCAGGGGCGGGAGAACTTGATCGACCAGTCGTTGAAACTGCTGACGTAGCCGCTGCTCACCGAAACCGGGTTGCCCAGCTGATGAGTGGTGTACTTGATGCTGACGCCGATGCCGAAAGGCTGGTTGCCGCCCAGGTCGGCGAACAGAGTGCTGTTGCGCGTGTCCGGTTCCTGGCTGAACGCGGCGCCGAAGCGGCTGCCCAGCAGCGTCAGGCCGCCGTAGAACTCCTGGCTGTCCTGCGGGGCCAGTTGCGGGTAGTTGTACTGGATCATCCCCACTTCATAACCCAGGGTTTTATCGAAGGGGCGCTTGAAGCCCAGGTAGGAGTCCACTTCCAGGTCGCTCTCGCCCAGGCCCATGCTCGGCGACCACTGGCCGATGTACCAGCCACTGTCGTGGGTCAGGTCCAGGCCGCCATGGAACGAACCGGTGGCTGAGGGTTTGACCAGGCCCTGGGCCATGCTGCGGCTCGGGGTGCTGCTGAGCTTGAGGTCGAAGTCCCCCAGTGCGCGCTGGAAGATCTGCCCGTGGACCAAGGGGCTGGCGAGAAGGCTGGCAAGCAGCACATGAGAGGGTTTGAGCATGCTTCACTCCATGAAACGCGAGGAGCAGGAACCGCGAAACCTGCTGAAATGCTCGATCTAGAGGTGTGCAAGGATACCGGCGAAACCTCGGGGATGAGGGCCGTTCGTCGATTTTTACAGGAGGGGAGGGCTCAGAACTCTAGTCCTAGCGCTTTGAGGCTCAAAGCGCATAGGGACCAGGAGGTGTTGCGGAGGGATTACTTCTTGCCCAGGCTGATCTGCTTGGACGGGCCGAAAGTCTGGCCGCTGACGCCTTTGGCAATTTGCTGGATCTCGCCGCCGGATTTCAGGAAAGCAGCAATCTGATCGTTGATCGATTCGCTGGTTTCAACGGCTGGAGCTGGCTTTGCTTTGCTGTTGGATGCTTTTACACGCATGGCGGCCATTAACCTTCAGGAAATTAATTTGGCCAGCCATCATACATGAAATGCTTGACAATTGCTTGGTAAATATCCTCCTGGAATAACAGTGGAAAACTCTCGAATAATCCTAAGTTGATCTCGGGAATATCCCCATAAGCTGCTGTTTTAAATAAAGACAATGGCAAAAAGAAAGGCTTGCTCGGCGGCGCTGAGGCAAAAGCCGCTGCCGGTTGGCCTGACGGGCGGAACCGGTTGCTGGCGCAAAGCCATAAAAATCAAGGCATTCAGGAAAATATCCGCTGCTATCCGGCGACTCGGGCCAACCAGGCCCGGAAAAACGGGTAGAATGCCGCCCACGCAATGAGGGTATTGGAAATGGCTTTAGTCGGGCGCTACAACAGTTTGCAAGTGGTTAAACACACTAACTTCGGTTTATATCTGGACGGCGGGGCGGATGGCGAAATATTGCTGCCCAATCGTTATATTCCCAAGGATATTCCCAGTGAAGATGAAGACTGGTTGAATGTTTTTGTTTATCTGGATAGCGCCGACAAGTTAATTGCAACTACCGAAAAACCAAAAGTTCAAGTCGGTGAGTTCGCCAGTCTTAAAGTCGTGGAAGTTAACAGCATCGGTGTGTTCCTCGACTGGGGCCTGCCCAAGGACCTGTTGCTGCCGTACTCCGAGGAAAAGCGCCAACTGACCGCCGGCGAGTATTGCGTGGTGCACGTCTACCTCGACAAGCACACCCGTCGCATCACCGCCACGGCCCGTCTGGACCGCTACCTGGACAAGGCTCCGGTGACCTACAAGGTCGGCCAGGAAGTCGATCTGCTGGTGGCCGAGAGCACCGACATGGGCTTCAAGGCGATCATCAACAACAAGCACTGGGGCCTGATCCACAAGAACGAAGTGTTCAAGTTCCTGCGTCCGGGCAAACAGGAAAAGGGTTTCATCAAAGAGATCCGCGCCGACGGCAAGATCAGCCTCAGCCTGCAACCGGTGGGCGAAGAACTGGCCAGCAGCCTGAACGCCAAGATCCTCGCCAAGTTGCGGGAAAATAACGGCACCCTGCCGGTCAGCGACAAGAGCGATCCAACGGTGATCAGTGGCCTGTTCGGTGTCAGCAAGGGCAACTTCAAGAAGGCCATCGGCGCCTTGTACAAGAATGGCCAGATCGTTATTCATGCCGATCGCATTGAACTGACCTGATCCGTTCCTCCCGGGCGTAGTTGCGGTCGAAGATCACGACCGCGCCACGAGGGCGTTACCGAACAACCGCTGCCGGTTCCGGCAGCGGTTTTTTATTGCCTTTTTTCTGGCTGCTTGAGGCGGGAGTCGGGGCCGGTGTATCCGAACACTCGCAAAGGCGCTGTATACAATCGATCACCCCTTGTCGATGCACTGATATCAGGCAGTCATGCACAGCCAACGGGCATGCCTACTTCTGATTCCGCCTGCTGATCATCTTTGTGTAGCCAAGCCTCAGCCCTTGATGGACAAGTGATTAGCGCCGTTCGCCTACAGCTTTTTCCGGTATGGCACGCATTCTGCGTAGTGCTTCGTATACAATTCATGCCTGCTCCCGTACGCACTGTGGTCGCAAGGTCAATCGCGGGGGCAGAGCCTGTCCAACAAGGAGCCTTGCAATGACCGAGCAACTACCGAAGGGCTACAGCCCGCGCTTGTACAACCAGGACCTGGGGCCGCTGCCGCAGAAGTGGAACTGGTACAACATCTTCGCCTTCTGGATGAGCGACGTGCACAGCGTCGGCGGTTATGTATTCGCCGCCAGCCTGTTCGCCCTCGGGCTGGCCAGCTGGCAAGTGCTGGTGGCCCTGTTGGCGGGGATCTGCATCGTGCAACTGATCGCCAACCTGGTGGCCAGGCCCAGCCAGCAGGCGGCGGTGCCGTACCCGGTGATCTGCCGGCTGGCGTTCGGCGTGTTCGGGGCGAATATCCCGGCGGTGATCCGCGGCCTGATCGCGGTGGCCTGGTACGGGATCCAGACCTACCTGGCGTCCAGTGCCCTGATCATTGTGGTGCTGCGCTTTTTTCCGGCCATGGCGGCCTATGCCGAGCCGCATTTTGCCGGGCTGTCCTACCTGGGCTGGTTCGGTTTCCTGGCGCTGTGGCTGGTCCAGGCCCTGGTGTTCTGGGCCGGCATGGAATCGATCCGGCGCTTTATCGACTGGGCGGGTCCGGTGGTCTACGCGGTGATGTTCCTTCTTGCCGGCTGGATCGTGTGGAAGGCGGGCTGGAGCAACATCAGCTTCACCCTTGGGGAGAAGTCGCTGTCGGGTTGGCAGGCATTCGGCCAGGTGATTGTCGCCACGGCGCTGGTGGTGTCCTACTTTTCCGGGCCGACCCTGAACTTCGGCGACTTCAGCCGCTACTGCCGCAGCATGCAGGATGTGCGGCGCGGCAACTTCTGGGGCTTGCCGGTGAACTTCCTGGCGTTCTCCCTGGTGACCGTGGTCATCGTCTCCGGCACCCTGCCGGTGTTCGGTGAAATGCTCCATGACCCGATCGCCACTGTGGCGCGGATCGACAACGACGTCGCGGTGCTGCTCGGCGCCTTCGCCTTTGTCACTGCCACCGTCGGCATCAACATAGTCGCTAACTTCGTCTCGCCGGCCTTCGACTTCGCCAACGTCGCCCCGAGCCGGATCAGCTGGCGCACCGGCGGCATGATCGCGGCCCTGGCGTCGATCTTCATCACCCCCTGGAACCTGTTCAACAACCCCCAGGTGATCCACTACACCCTCGACGTGCTGGCCGCCTTTATCGGCCCGTTGTTCGGCATTCTGCTGGTGGACTACTACCTGATCAAAAAGCAGCAGATCGATGTCGACTCGCTGTTCAACGACGGCCCGGACGGGCGTTATTACTACAGCGGCGGCGTCAACTGGACCGCGGTCAAGGCGCTGGTGCCGGCGACCCTGGTGGGCGTGGCGATCACCTTCACGCCAGCATTGCAGCCGATGGCCAACTTCGCCTGGTTCACCGGGTGTTTCCTCGGTGGCGCGCTGTTTTTCCTCCTCGCGCGCCATGAGGCCTCGCCATCCCTGAGGCTGAGCCCGACGGCCTCGAGCTGAGGGTCAGGATAAAGGTCTTTTTCCAGGCGTTTTTTTCTGTCCGTTTGGTTGATAATCGACAGCACATCAATTCTTCGCCCCGGACCGGTTCCGGGGCTTTGTCGTTTCTGTCGAGTAACTGCCATGTCTATGAATCTGCCCGAGGGGCCGCGGTGAGCATCGAGCGGCGCAGCGCCGACGGTTTTGCACTGCAAGTGATGTTGGGGCTGTGCCTGATCTGGGGCGTACAGCAAGTGATGATCAAGTGGGCCGCGGCGGATATCGCACCGGTGATGCAGGCGGCCGCCCGTTCGGGCATTTCGGCGCTGCTGGTGGCCTTGCTGATGTGCTGGAAGGGCGGCTGGTCGCAGATCGGCAGTACCTGGCGCGGCGGCTTGCTGGCCGGCAGCCTGTTCGGCCTGGAGTTCCTGTTTATCGCCGAAGGGCTCAAGCTCACCAGCGCCGCGCACATGTCGGTGTTTCTCTATACCGCGCCGATCTTCACCGCGCTGGGGGTGAACTGGCTGCTGCCCAGCGAGCGCCTGAGGCCCCTGCAATGGCTGGGGATCCTGCTGGCGTTCGTCGGCATCGGCGTGGCCTTCGCCGGCGGCATCTCGCTGGATAACCTGGACACGCGCATGCTGCTTGGCGATGCCCTGGGCGTGCTGGCCGGCCTGGCCTGGGGCGCGACCACGGTGGTGGTGCGCGCGTCGCGCCTGTCCGAGGCGCCGGCGACCCTGACCCTGTTCTATCAGTTGATCGTCGGTTTTGTCGGCCTGCTGCTGATCGCCGTGCTGAGCGGCCAGGTCACCCATGTCAGCCTGACCCCGGTGGCGGTGGCCAGCGTGCTGTTCCAGGGGCTGGTGGTGTCGTTTTTCAGCTACCTGACCTGGTTCTGGCTGCTGCGCCGTTACCTGGCCGCTAACCTGGCGGTGTTTTCCTTCATGACGCCGCTGTTCGGCGTCACCTTCGGGGTCCTGTTGCTGGGCGAACCCCTGAGTCTCAACTTCGTGATCGGTGCGGTGCTGGTGTTGCTGGGCATCACCTTCGTCAGCGCCGAACAGTGGCTGCGCCGACGGATCCGCAGTTTGCTGTAACCCCAGGCTCAGGCGGTGGCGTGGCACTCCCGGGCAAGCGGTTGTTGGCTCAACAGCAAGACCCCCGCCAGCAGCAGGCTGCTGCCGGCGGCGATCAGCGCCGGTTGCAGGCCACCGCTGAAATGGCTGCTCAGGGCTGCCAGCAGTGGCCCGCTCAACTGGCCCATGGCGAAGCAGGCCGTGAGCAAACCGGCGTTGCGCTGGGTGGTGTGGGGCGCCAGCTCCCGCGAGCGCTGCATCACCAGTTGCATGCAGGCCAGGAACGGCGTGCCGCAGAGCATCACCCCCAGCGCCAGGCCAGCGCCATTGCCCAGCAGGCAGGCGAAGACCCCGGCGGCTTGCAGCCACAAGGTCGCCATCAGCCAGTGGCGGGTGGCGTTCGGGCTGTGCCGGCGCAGGCTCACCAGCCCCACACCGATGGCTGCCGCCAGACCGAAGCACGGCCAGAACAGGTCGGCCTGCCATTGCCCTTGAAAGCGCGCGCTGGCCATCTGTGACAGGAAGGTCGCCGGGATGATGTAACCCAGGCCGTACAGCGCATAAACCAGCCCGAGGCGGGGGATGCCGCTGTGGCTCGAGGCGTGTGGCATCTGGGCGGTCAGTGCGGGCATGGCAGGTTGCGGCAGGATCGGCAGGATCACCAGCAGCATCAGCAGGCCGGCCGCGGCGTACACCAGCCACAGGGTCGCGGAGCTTTGCCCCAGCAGGTTCGAGCCCAGGGCCAGCAGGCCAGTGAGGAAAATCCCCAGCCCGGGCCCGGCAAACACCAGGGCGCCCAGGCGTGGCCGGCCGGTGGCATGTGCCAGGGGCTGGCTCAGGGCGGCGATCATCACCATCACCCAGGCACTGGCCACGCCGGTGCCGAAGCGCAATACCGAATGCGCCCAGAAGCCGCCGGCCCAGAACGAGGCCAGGGTCAGCAGCACGCACAGCCACAGCCCGCCCAACAGACGTCGGCGAACCTGGCGCGGGCGGCGGGCGAACATGGCATCCAGCGCGCCGATGAAATACCCCAGGTAGTTGGCGGCGGCAATCAGGCCGGTGTCGGTCAGGTCGACCTGGCCCTCGCTCAGCAGGTGCGGCAGTTGCGGGGTGAGGGCGAAGCGACCAATGCCCATGGCCATCATCAGGGCAATGAAACTGGCGAGTAAGCGAATCAGCGGTGACATGGTCCGGGTTCCGTCGAGTGGGCAATGACCGTCAGGCTAGGACTGATTGACTTTCTATAAAAATGAATAATATTGAGTAACTTGTTCGTTTTTGGAGAATGGTCGTGGAGTTCAGCCAGTTGCGCATCTTCCAGGCGGTCGCCGAGGAAGGTTCCATCACCCGGGCGGCCGAGCGCCTGCATCGGGTGCCGTCCAACCTGTCGACGCGGCTCAAGCAACTGGAAGAGCAACTGGGCGTCGAGCTGTTCCTGCGGGAACGGCAGCGGCTGCAACTGTCGCCAGCGGGCAAGGTACTGCTCGATTACGCCGCGCGCCTGTTTGCCCTGCGCGATGAGGCCCATGGGGCAGTGCAGGGCGGTCAGCCGGCCGGGGATTTCGTACTGGGCACCATGTACAGCACGGCGGCGATTCAATTACCGGCGCTGCTGGCGCGTTACCACCGCGCCTACCCGGCGGTGAACCTGCAGGTGCAATCGGCGCCCAGCAGCGAGTTGCTCGAAGGCCTGCTGGCCGGGCGCCTGGATGCGGTGCTGGTGGACGGCCCTCTGGAGCTGGCCAGCCTGGACGGGGTGCCGCTGTGCGATGAAAAGCTGGTGCTGATCAGCGAGGCGGATCATCCGCCGATCCGCAGCGCCCGGGATGTCGAAGGGCGCGCGGTGTTCACCTTTCGTCGCGGCTGTTCGTATCGCCTGCGCCTGGAGTCGTGGTTCGCCCACTATCATGCGGCCATGGGGCGGGCGATAGAAATCGAGTCCTATCAGGGGATGCTGGCCTGCGTGATTGCCGGCTCCGGGGTGGCGTTGATGTCGGAGTCGATGCTCGCCAGCCTGCCCGGTCGCGAAAGCGTGGCGGTCCATCCACTGGCCGAGCCATTCGCCAGTGCCACCACCTGGCTGATGTGGCGCAAGGGCATGCTCGGCGCCAACCTCAATGCCTGGATCGAGCTGCAACAGGCGAGTCAGACGGATCAGCGGGCGACGGCCTGAAACGGGCAGGCTGATTCAGATTAATCCGGTAACAGATCATTGCCATCCAGGTTGAGCAATGCGCGGAACTTAGCGCTATTATCAGAGCTAAGCGGCTCCAGAACCCTGCCGCTGGGCACGACCCTTAAGGGGGGCACTATGAAAGAGAAACTGCAAAACTGGCTTCACGACCTCGGGGTCGCACTGGGGCTGATCGAGCCGCCATTGCAGCCGGTGCCAATTCGCACAGACGACGAACAACGGCGTCGGCAACAGCGTCGCCGCTAACCATCGGCTCGGGAGTGGAGCAGGCATCCAGCCTGCTCCCGTCACTTTTCAGGCGCGCGAGGGCAGGTTTACTCGCGATCGGTTGCCGCCTTCTGATTCAAACCCGTCAACTCGCAACCCGCCAATGGCGCCCAGCGCCATGAAATCCTTAGCGCCGTGAAATCGTCAGCAGAAACCGGCTCAGGTCGTTGGCGCTGTTCGCCGCCTTGAGCATCTGGTCTTCTTCGTGGGTGAAGGCGGTCACTCCAAACTCATCTTCCAGGTGGAAGATCAGGTCCTCGATATCCTGCTTGTCCAACCCCAATTCCTGCAGACTCACGTCGTCGGAAAATCCGTCATTGCCATCCAGCAGGCGGCTGATGAAGTCATGCACGGCTTGTCGGACTTCGGCTCTATTCATGTTGCTCTTTTCGCCAGGGGCCTGCGCAGGGGCTTTGAAGCGGGCGGGATTGTGTGCAGTACAGCACAGCTTCAGGGGTGCCGACGGATCCAATCCTCGATCATCGTGCGCAGCTGCGCTCCCGAAAAACTGCCGAAATGGCCGCCGTGCACAGTACGCACCGGCAGCTGGTACAGGCGTTCCAGGCTGGTGGCGTAGTCCTCCAGGTTGGAGTGATAGGCGTCTTCGACCAGCGGACCGTCGTAGATGATGTCGCCGCTGAACAGGGTGCCGCTGGCCGCTTCCCAGAGGCTGATCCCCCCGGGGGAGTGACCGGGCGTATGCAGCACCTGGAGGCTACGGTTGCCCAGGTCGAGCACGTCGCCTTCCTCGATCAGGCGCGTTGCCGGGGCGGCCTTGACCCGATATTCGGCGTAGCACAACGGGCAATCCGGGTGGGCCTCGAACATTGCGTCGCCAACGTAGGCGGCAGACAGGGTATTGGCGCCGTCGGGCGCGGCGAGGATCTGCGCCTCGGCCGGGTGCACCAGGCGTTCGGGGAATTCGTGATGTCCGGCGATATGGTCGAAATGGCAATGGCTGGCCACCGCCAGCAAGGGCCGTTCGGTGAGCCAGGGCAACTGCTCGCGCAGGCTGACCAGGCCGGAGCCGCTGTCCAGCAGCAAGTCCCTGTCGCGGCCCTGGATATGCCACAGGTTGCAGCGATAGAACGGCCGGATATAGGGCTCGTGGATCAGCCGAATCCCGTCGCTCAGGCTTCTGACTTCGAACCAGCGGTCGCGGCTGACAATCTTCATCGACTTTCCTCCAGGCGAAAAAAACGGGTGCAGCCACCGACGCTGCACCCGCCGAAGAAAAATGTACGGCGTCTGACCTGAGGTTAGATCGCGTTGGCCAGGGTTGCCGGACGACGAGACAGCAGGCTCACCACCACGAAGCTGATCAGGCCGACAGCCAGGCTGTAGTAGATCGGGGTGTTGGCATCCAGGCCGTCCTTGAACATGAACGCCAGGGCGGTGAGGAAGCCCAGGCCCATGCTGGCGATGGCGCCGGCGGTGGTCGCGCGTTTCCAGAATATGGCGCCGATCAGCGGGATCAGCATGCCGCCCACCAGCAGGTTGTAGGCCAGGGTCAGGGCGCTGATCACGTCGTTGACCACCAGGGCGATGCCCAGTACCAGGATGCCGGTCAGCAGGGTGAACAGGCGGTTGATGCCCAGGCTCGACTGCTTGCCGCCACGCAGCTTGGGCAGCAGGTCTTCGGTCAGGGTGGTGGAGGCGGCCAGCAGGCCGGCGCTGGCGGTGGACATCATGGCGGCCAGGGCCGCGGCGATCACCAGGCCACGGATGCCGTCCGGCAGCGAGGCTTTGACGATGGCGGCGAAGGCGTTGTTGACGTTGTCCAGGTCCGGCAGCAAGACGTGCGCGGCCATGCCGATCAGGGCGCAGGCCAGGCCGTAGAGGATGCAGTAGAAGCCGGCGACGGTGCCGGCGTATTGCGCGACTTTTTCGGTCTTGGCGGTGAACACCCGTTGCCAGATGTCCTGGCCGATGAGGATGCCGAAGAAGTAGATCATGAAGTAGGTGACGATGGTGTCCCAGCCGATGGTGGTGAAGCTGAAGCTGGCTGCTGGCAGCTTGGCCACCAGCTCATCCCAGCCACCGACGCGGTACAGGCAGATCGGCAGCAGGATGAACATCAGGCCGACGGTCTTGATCACGAACTGGACGATGTCGGTCAGGGTCAGCGACCACATGCCGCCGATCGCCGAATAGATCACCACCACGCCGCCGCCCAGCAGCACCGAGATCCAGAACGGCAGGCCGAACAGCACTTGCAGCACGGTGCCGATGGCGAGGATCGAGGTCACGCCGATCATCAGCGCGTAGGCCAGCATGATCACTGCGCTGGCCTGGCGGGCCATCGGGTTGTAGCGTTTTTCCAGGACCTGGGTAACGGTGAAGATCCGCAGCTTGAGCAGGGGTTTGGCCAGCAGCAGGTTGAGGGCGATGATGCCCAGGCCCAGCGCTGCGCACAGCCAGAAACCGGAGATACCGTGGACATAGCCCAGGCGCACGGTGCCGACGGTGGAGGCCCCGCCCAGCACGGTGGCGGCCATGGTGCCCATGTACAGGGTCGGGCCCAGGTTGCGGCCGGCTACCAGGTAGTCCTCGTGGGTCTTGGCCTTGCGCATGCCGTAATAGCCGAGCACCAGCATGCCGGCGGCATAGATGAGTACGACGAGTAGATCTAAAGCCATGATGGCGTGTCTCCGATTGTCTTTCTTATAGTGGCTTGCTGTAGAAGCGAGGCGTGCCGCAATCAAGGCGACGCGGTCTGGCGGACCCGTCGTGTGAGGCGTGATTGCCGGCGAGCCTGCTGCTACAGGTCATGCTTGAGTCAGGCGGTTTGGCGCATGACCGGTTTACCGAGCGAATCCGTGCTCTTGCTGCGTGGATCGTTGGGGCCGTAGACCGCGGGCGGTTCCGGGAACAGGTTGAGCAAGGCCAGGTACACCAGCGAGGCTAGGCCCAGGGTCACCGGCAGGCTGATATCGATGCCGTCGGCCAGGTTGCCCAGCGGACCGACGAACTGCCCGGGCAGGTTGACGAAGCACAGGCCGACCAGCGCGCTGGGGATCCAGGCCCCCAGGCCACGCCAGTTCCAGCCATGCTGGAACCAGTAGCGGCCACCTTGCTCGCCACGGGTGAAGACTTGCAGGTCGTCGGGGCAGTAGAAGCCGCGACGCACCAGCAGGCCGATCAGCATGATCACCATCCACGGGGTGGTGCAGGTGATGATCAGCACGGCGAAGGTCGACACGCTCTGCACCAGGTTGGCGGCGAAGCGCCCGATGAAGATGAAGGCGATCGACAGCACGCCGATCAGCAGGGTCGCCTTGACCCGCGACAGCACCCGCGGGAACACGCTGGACATGTCCAGGCCGGTGCCATACAGCGAGGTGGTGCCGGTGGACATGCCGCCGATCACCGCGATCAGGCACACCGGCAGGAAGAACCAGCTCGGCGAAACCGCCAGCAGGCCGCCGACGTAGTTGTTGGCGGCGATGTAGTCGGGTGCCTTGATCGCCACGATGGTGGCGGTGGCCAGGCCGAACAGGAAGGGAATCAGGGTGGCGATCTGCGCGGCGATCACCGCCAGCATGATCCGGCCCTTCGGCGTTTCGCGGGGGATGTAGCGCGACCAGTCGCCGAGGAACGCGCCGAAGGAAATCGGGTTGCTCATGGCCACCAGCGCGGCGCCGATAAAGGCCGCCCAGAAACCCGCCTGGCCGAGGGCCACGGTCCCGGCGAACTGGCTGTCGAAGGCCGGCGCGAAGGCGAAGATCCCCAGCAGGAACAGCAAGCTCGCGGCCCATACGGCAATGCGGTTGACCCACAGCATGAAGCGGAAGCCGTAGATGCACACCGTCAGTACCAGGATCGCGAACAGGCCGTAGGCCAGGCCCAGGGTCAGGTCGGTTTCCGGCAGATCGATCAGGCGCTTGGCGCCGCCCACCAGGGCGTCCCCCGAACTCCACACGGAGAGCGAGAAGAAGGCGATGGCGGTAAGCAACGACAGGAACGAGCCGACGATCCGCCCGTGCACGCCGAAGTGCGCACCGGAAGAGACCGCGTTGTTGGTGCCGTTGATCGGCCCGAACAGGCCCATGGGCGCGAGGATCAATGCCCCCAGGATCACGCCCAGCACGATCGCCCAGACACCCGCCTGGAACGACAGGCCGAACAGCACCGGGAAACTGCCGAGCACGGCGGTGGCAAAGGTATTGGCGCCGCCGAAGATCAGGCGAAACAGGTCGCTGGGCCGGGCGTCGCGTTCATGGTCGGGAATCTGTTCGACTCCGTTTGTTTCGATGCTGCTAAGGCTTTTTTCTTTGTTGTTGTTATTCATGATCTGCTCCGATCACAAAGGCGCGCTCATCGTGTGTGAGCGTCACCTTTCTGGCTAAGGGGGTGGCAGCCCTTCCGGCATTGCGGACAAATGTTCGTGGCAGGCCAGCCATAGGCCTTGTTGTTGTGTGCCGGACCCTTGTCTGCAAAAAACAATGGTCTCGCGCTCCTGGCTGAAGTGTTGCTCCCCTTGCATGCGCAGCTCGGTGGCGACGTCATGAATGAATACCGCGGTGTCCCCCAGCAGGCTGACAAACGCGTTGCTCGAAGTGCAGGACAGCACCTCGAAGCCATCCTCGCGGCGCCAGCTGTCCCACAGCGCCTGGTAGGCGTCGCGGGACAGCAGGGGCTGGGCGAGGCTGTAGAAGACGAAGCTGGCGTCAACGCTGAACGCACCGAAGTAGGCTTCGCGATCGTTACGGGCGAAGGCCGCCACCAGCTCGGCGGCGGCTTTGAGAACCTGCTCGCGCTCGTTCATGGCCGGGCCTCAGCGACGCGCCACGCCCGGCAGTACGCAGAGCATTTCATACAGCAGGTTGGCGCCCAGCAGCGAGGTGTTGCCGGTGGTGTCGTACGGCGGCGAGACTTCTACCAGGTCGCAGCCGACCAGGTCGAGGCCCTGGCAGCCACGGACAATCTCGATCGCCTGGATGGTGGTCAGGCCGCCGATTTCCGGGGTGCCGGTGCCAGGCGCCCAGGCCGGGTCGATGCCGTCGATGTCGAAGCTCAGGTACACCGGGCCGTCACCGACTTTTGCCCGCACTTCGGCCATCAGCGGGTCCAGCGACTTGTGCCAGCACTCTTCGGCCTGCACCACGCGGAAACCCTGCTTGCGGCTCCAGTTGAAGTCTTCGGCGGTGTAGCCCTGGGCGCGCAGGCCGATCTGTACCACGCGGTCGCAGTCCAGCAGGCCTTCTTCGACGGCGCGGCGGAAGGTGGTGCCGTGGGCGATTTTCTCGCCGAACATGTGGTCGTTGACATCGGCGTGGGCGTCGATGTGCACCAGGCCGACCTTGCCGTGTTTCTTGTGGATGGCACGCAGGATCGGCAGGGTGATGGTGTGGTCGCCGCCCAGGGTCAGCGGGATCACGTTGTGCTCGAGGATGCCGTCGTAGGCTTCTTCGATGATGCGCACCGCGTCCAGCAGGTTGAAGGTGTTGATGGCCACGTCGCCGATGTCGGCCACGTTCAGCGAGTCGAAGGGCGCGGCGCCGGTGGCCATGTTGTACGGACGGATCATTACCGATTCGGCACGGATCTCACGGGGCCCGAAGCGGGTGCCGGCGCGCAGCGAGGTGCCGATGTCCAGCGGGACGCCGACAAAGGCGGCATCCAGGCCAGCCGGAGTAGGTACATGGGGAAGACGCATCATGGTGGCGATGCCGCCGAAGCGCGGCATTTCGTTGCCGCCCAGTGGTTGGTGGAGAATCTTGTCCACGGGATTGGCCTCATCGTTGTTTTATTTATGGGGTTTTCAGCGCAGCAATGAGTGCCGGCGAAACCGAGTGGGGCCGATTCTGCGAAATGTAGTGGGCGGGAAGAATCGCTACGGGCAAATACTTAGTTCAGATTTTTCTAAACTAAGGGCGGCGCTAGAGGATAGACTTCCCGCTGTCGAGGGTGGGTGGCGTCAGGGCTGATGCAATCGCGGGCAAGCCTCGCTCCTACAGAAACGCACGGTC
>NZ_JAQZAA010000094.1:39013-66293 GCF_028640875.1 Pseudomonas sp. SBT1-2
GGAGCGAGGCTTGCCCGCGATTGGCTGCATGGCAGCCATAATCAAGATCGCCAGATTCTCTATGGAGGAACGCCGATGGGGCAGGATGACCCTGACACTCGATCCCCGTTGTCGATTTTCCTTGTGGAGCTCCCATGGCCAACGCTTTACCTGATCTGAAACTATTGCGCATCTTCGTCAGCGTGGTGCGGCATCAGGGATTCGCCAATGCCCAGCACGAACTGAACCTCTCCACATCGGCCATCAGCACCTACATGAGCCAGCTCGAATCGGCCCTGGGGCTGGTCCTGTGCCACCGTGGCCGCGGCGGTTTCAGCCTGACCAGCAAGGGCGAGCTGTTCCACCAGGAAACCCTGCGCCTGCTGGGCGAGCTGGAGGGCTTCGAGCAGTACGCCGCGGCGCTCAAGGGCGAACTGCGCGGCACCCTCAACCTGGGGGTGATCGACTCGACGGTGAGCGACAAGGCCCTGCCGTTCGCCGAAGCCATCGGCGCCTACAGCCAGGAACACCCGGCGGTGCACTTGCATCTGTCGGTGCTCAGCCCCTACGAATTGCAGCTCGGCGTGCAGGACAACCGCCTGGACCTGGCCATCGGCGCGTTCTCCACGCGCATGAGCGGGCTGGTGTACATGCCGCTGTACCGCGAGCAGCACTGGCTGTATTGCAGCAGCCGGCACCCGCTGTTCAACGAACGGCGCATTCCCGAGCAGGTGATCACCCAGCAGCGCATGGTCGGCCGTGGCTACTGGAGCCAGGCCGAACTGGCGCGCCATGGCTTCAAGCACAGCGCGGCGACGGTGGAGAGCATGGAGGCGCAGCTGATCCTGGTGCTGTCCGGCGCCTATATCGGCTACCTGCCGGAGCATTACGCCCAGGCCTGGGCCGACAAGGGCGACTTGCGCGTGCTGCTGCCGGCCACCTTCGGCTATCAGGCGCCGTTTTCGATGATCGTGCGCCGCGGGCGTAGCCGTGAGCCGCTGATCCAGACGTTCCGCGACCTGCTCAAGGCGCAGCTCAACCAGGTCTGAGGAGGCCGATGTGTCCAGAACCCAATGCCCGCGTTGCCTGCGTCCGAAAACCCATTGCCTGTGCCCGCTGATTCCACGGCTGGACAGTCGCACCCGGATCCTGCTGTTGCAGCATCCCAGCGAAGTGAACCACGCGCTGAATACTGCGCGCTTGGCGGCGCTGGGGCTGAACAATGCAGAGTTGATCGTGGGGGAGGTGTTTGACGACCTGCCGAAGCTGTTGAACTGCCCCGGGTATCAGGCGCGCCTGCTGTTCCCGGCGGAAGACGCGCAGCCGTTGCAGGCCTATTCCAGCACGCCGGACGCGCAGCCCTTGCTGCTGGTGCTACCCGACGGCACCTGGCGCAAGGCGCGCAAGTTGCTGCACCTCAATCCGCTGCTGGCCGCGTTGCCGCGAGTGACCCTGGCCGCAGGCGCGGTGTCTCGTTACCGGCTGCGCAAGGCGCCGGGACCGGGGGCCTTGTCGACCATCGAAGCCATCGTCCAGGCCCTGCAGACCCTGGAGGCGCCAACCTTGTTCGAGCCCTTGCTGAAACCTTTCGAGGCCTTGATCGACGGGCAGATTGCGGCGATGGGGGAGGACACCTATCAGCGTAACCACCTGCGGGCGCAAGACGACTCCCTGTAGCCGCTGCCGCAGGCTGTGATGGGCTGCGCAGCGGCCCAAAACGCCATACCTCATACCATCTGAAAGACCGAGGCGCCTGATTGACGCCCGCTTCGCGGTCGGTCGCAGCCTGCGGCAGCGGCTACAAATTAACGCTCGCGCATCGCCTCGGTCCGCGCCTTGAGCACCGGCTTGAGCAGGTAGTCGAGCACGCTTTTCTCGCCGGTGATGATGTCCACCGTGGCGACCATCCCGGGGATGATCAGCAGCGGCTTGAGGTCGCCGCCCAGGTGGTTCTTGTCGGTCCGCACCTGGATCAGGTAGAAGCTGTTGCCCTTGTCGTCGGTGATGGTGTCGGCGCCGATCAGTTCCAGCTTGGCGCTCAGGCCGCCGTAGATGGTGTAGTCGTAGGCGCTGAACTTGACCATGGCTTTCTGCCCGGGATGGAGGAAGGCCACGTCCTGCGGCCGTACCTTGGCCTCGATCAGCAGGTTGTCCTCCAGCGGCACGATTTCCAGCATGTCGCTGCCCGGCTGGACCACGCCGCCGATGGTGTTGACCTTGAGCTGCTTGATCACCCCGTGCACCGGCGAGGTCACGGTGGTGCGGGTCACCCGGTCGTCGATGGCGATGCTCGAGGCGGTGATTTTCGACAGGTCGGTGCGTTTCTCGTTGAGCTCCTTGGCGGCGTCGGAGCGGAAGCCTTGTTCGGACTCGTCGATCTTGCTCCGGATTTCGTTGATCGCCGATTCCGCCCGGGGAATGGCCAGGGTCGTGGCATTCAGCGAGCCGCGGATCTCCACCGCGCTGCGTTTCAGACGCAGGATCTCCACCGGTGACACCGCGCCGGTACTTACCAGCGGCGCCGACATGTTCATCTCCTGGTTGAGCAGGGCCAGGCTGGAACTGAATTGCCCCTGTTTCGAGCGGAACTCCGCCAGCTCCTGGGTCTTTTGCCGCAGCTGTTCGCTCAAGGTCCGCTGTTCGCTGGCCAGGCGACGCTGGCGCTGTTCGTACAGCGAGCGTTCGTCCTCCGCCACCTGCGGCGCCTTGGCCACCACCTCGTCGGATGGCTTGAACGGCCGGCCCTCGGCTTCGGCGGACAGGCGTTCGACCTGGGCCATCAAGGCATAGCGGTCGGCCTCGCTTTCGCCCTTGTTCGACAAAAAGCGCGTGTCGTCCAGGCGCAGCAGGGTGTCGCCCTTGTTCACCATCTGCCCTTCGCGCACGAAGATCTCGGTGACGATGCCGCCCTCCAGGTTCTGCACCACCTGCACCTTGCTCGACGGAATGGCCTTGCCTTCGCCGGTGGTCACCTCCTGCAGCACCGCGAACTTGGCCCAGAGCAGGGCACTGATGAGCAGCCCGGTGGTCAGCCAGACGACAATGCGCGAGCCGCAGGGCGAGTCCTGCAGCGAGGCACCGGCGGTTTCGGGCATGAACTCGCTTTCCGCGCTTTTGCGCAGGCTGGCGAAGTAGCCGCGTGATTGCGATGAGGCAGGCATGGGGCGACTCCTAGACCGCCGCAGAGCCGACACGGCCCTTGCGCAGTGCATCGATGACCGCTTCTTTCGGCCCGTCGGCGACGATCCGCCCGTTGTCCAGGACCACCAGCCGGTCCACCAGGCTGAGCATCGAGGTGCGGTGGGTCACCAGCAGCAGGGTCTTGCCCTGTACCCAGGCGTGCAGGCGCTGGCGCAGGGCGTCTTCGCTGCTGTTGTCCATGGCGCTGGTGGGTTCGTCCAGGAGCATGATCGGCGGGTCCAGCAGCAGCGCCCGGGCCAGCAGCACCGCCTGGCGCTGGCCGCCGGACAGCAGTTGGCCGCGCTCGCCCACCGGCCGGTCGAAGCCCTGGGGATGCTGGCGGGCCAGCTCGGTGACTCCGGTCAGCTCGGCGACCTCGAGCATGCGCGCATCGCTGATATAGCGGGCGCCGAGGGTCAGGTTGTCGCGCAGGCTGCCGGCCAGCAGCGGCAGGTCATGGGCGACATAGCCGATCTGCTGGCGCAGGTCGGCCACGTCCAGTTGGCGCAGGTCGAGGCCGTCCAGCAGCAACTGGCCTTCCTCGGGGGCATAGAAACCCATGACCAGCCGCCCCAGGGTGCTCTTGCCGGAGCCGCTGCGGCCGATGATGCCGATGCGCTCGCCGGGCTGCATGCTGAAGCTGATGTTGCTCAGGGCCGCGGCATTCTGCCCCTGATAACGGAAGGTCACCTGATTGAGCGCCAGCGCGCCTTGCAGTTGCGTGCGTTCCAGCGGGCGCTGGCGGGCATCGCGTTCCTGGGGCAGGGCCATCAGGGCATCGGTGCTGCGCATGGTCAGTTGCGCCTGCTGGTAGCGGGTGATCAGCCCGGCGATCTGCCCCAGCGGCGCCAGGACCCGGCTGCCGAGCATGTAGGTGGCCACCAGCGCGCCGACGCTGAGGTTGCCGGCGATGATGCTGTAGACCCCGGCGACTATGGTCGCCATGCCGCAGAACTGCTGGATGAACAGGGTGCCGTTGGTGGCCAGGGCCGAGAGATTGCGCGCGTGGCTGTCGAGGCGGGTGAGGGCGCCGTGGGTGCTTTCCCAGCGGTGCTGGCGTTCGCTTTCGGCGCTGCAGGCCTTGAGGGTTTCCAGGCCGCCGAGGGTCTCGATCAGCAGCGCCTGGCGTTCGGCGCCCAGGCTCAGGCTCTTTTGCACGGTGTCGCGCAGGCGGGCCTGGATCAGCATGGCGAAGACGATGGTCAGGGGAAACGCCAGCAGCGGAATCACCACCAGCCAGCCGCCGAGCAGGCCGATCACCAGCAGCATCAGGACGGCGAAGGGCAGGTCGATCAGGCTGGTCAGGGTCACGGCGGTGAGAAACTCGCGCAGGCCCTGGAAGTCATGGATGCTCTGGGCGAAGCCGCCGATGGTCGCCGGCTTGGCTTTCATCGCCATGCCGGTGATGCGCTCGAACAGGGTGGCGGAGAGGATCACGTCGGTGCGCTTGCCGGCGCTGTCCAGCAGATGGGCGCGCACCACCCGCAGCACCAGCTCGAAGCCGGTGCCGATCAACAGACCGATAGCCAGCACCCAGAGGGTCGAGGTGGCCTGGTTGGGCACCACGCGGTCGTAGGTCTGCATGACGAACAGCGGCACCATCAGCCCCAGCAGGTTGATCAACAGGCTGGCGAGGATCGCGTCGCTGTACAGCCAGCGCGAGAGTTTCAGGGTGTCGCGGAACCAGGCTTCGACCCGCGGCACCAGGGAATTGCGCAGTTCTTCCAGTTCATGGCGTGGCCGGGCGAACAGCGCCTGGCCACTGTAGTCGTCGTTCAGCTCCGTCTGGCTGACCCACTGTTCGCCGCCCTCGGCTTCGCTGGGCAGGATCAGCGCCTGGCCGTCATCGCCCCAGCGGCGCAGGACCGCGCAGCGGCCATGCTTGAGGATCAGCAGCACCGGCAGGTTGAGCTTGGAAATCGCCGACAGCTCGCGGCGCAGCAGGCGCGCCTGCAGGCTGGCGCGGGCCGCGGCGCGGGGCAGCAGGTCCAGGCTCAGGCGTTGCTGGGCCAGGGGCAGCCCCGCGCTGAGGCTGGCACGGCTGACGGTGCAGTCATGCAGTTTGCAGAGGATCAGCAATCCGTCCAACAACGGGTCATCAAAGCTCAGGCGCGGATCGACGCCTGAGCTCCCGGGTTCCATGCTGGTCACATTGAAGTCCTCCGAGGACTTAACGCATCTCCGGCAGACGGGCGTCGCTCTTCACTTCGGTCTGGGCGATCGCTTCGGCTGGCACCACGACTTTTTCCTTGTTCAACAGCTCGCCCATGTTCGCCAGCACGCGATACATCGAGAACTCCTCGGTGTAGCGCACTTCGGTGTAGCGGCGGTTGGCGTTGTACAGCTCGTTTTCGCTGTCCAGCAGGTCGAGCAGGGTGCGCTGGCCGAGACCGAACTGGTCCTGGTAGGCGGCCCGTACGCGGGTGGTGGTTTCAGCGTATTCGCGAGCGGTGGGGGTCTGCTTCTTGGCGTTGAGCATGGCGTTCCAGGCCAGGGTGATGTTCTCGTTGAGCATGCGCAGCGCGTTGTTGCGGATGTCCATGGCCTGGTTGATCTTGTGCGCGTCCGATTGCAGGCGGGCCTTGTCGCTGCCGCCGCGGAACAGGTTGTAGTTCATCACCACGCCCACCCGCCATTCATTGTCGTGGCCCTTGTCGCCCTGCACGTTGTCGTTGGCGCCCACCGCGGCCTCGGCGTCGAAGCGTGGGTAGAACGGCGACTTGGCGACCTCGTACTGGCTTTCGGCCGCGTGCACGTCGGCCTGGGCCGATTTCAGGTAGGGGTTGTTCTCCAGCATGCTCTGCCGGGCATCCGGCAGGCTGGCGGGGATTTCGCCGCGCACCGAAGGCAGGCTTTCCAGTTCGTCGGGCATACGGCCCACGGCGCTGAAGAAGTTGGCCTCGGCATCGGCCAGGTCGACCTGTGCGGTGTCGTAGTTGTTTTCCGCCAGGGCGCGACGGGCCTTGGACTGGTCGAGGTCGGCGGTGCTGCCGACACCGCGTTCGCTGCGCAGGCTGATCTGGTCGTTGACCCGCAGGTGCGCCTGCAGGTTGTTCTTGGCCAGGGTCACCAGTTCGCGGCGCTTGAGCACTTCCAGGTACACCTCGATGGTGCGCAGGGCCAGGCTCTCGGCGGTACCGCGGGTGTAGTAGGCCCGCGAGTTGGAGACCGACTGGGTGCGCCCGACCTCGTTGGCGGTATTGAAGCCGTCGAAGAGCATTTGCCGCAGGCGCAACTCCGACTGGGTATAGGTCAGCGTCTCGGTGTGATGGTTGCCCAACGCGCGCGTGGTGGTGTTGTCGCTGTAGCCACGGCCATAGGCAGCATTCAGGTCCAGCGATGGATAGAAGCCCCCTTTGGCGACCTTGACGTCCTCATCAGCCGACAGACGGTTGTTCTGGCTCGCGCGCAGTTCCGGGTGGTTGTCCAGCGTGCTTTGAATCGCCTCCGTCAGAGACATGGCTTGGGCCTGATGAATACAGGCCATGGCTAATAAAATCGCGCTACTGAGGGGGGTAAAAACGCGCATGAGGTACATCTCCCTGGTCCATGTATGGTGCTTTGCAGTCGCCAAAAAAATGACGAAATTTATAGGCCAAACCGTTTCAGGTTTGTAACAACAGAGCTAAGAACATCCTGAGCGGAAGCTAAGAAGAATTTCTCATAAGCCTTATGCTGAAAAAAACTTATGCACTCTGTGAAATCCAGCACATTGTTCAGTTCGAAAGCCCCGTGTTTATAGGCTCTAGGGAGCTTTTTGGGGACTTGAAAAGGTTCAACAAAATTTGCGACATAGGGCGGGAAAGGAGCGGTGAGGAGGGTGCGATACGGATTTTTGAGCGACATTTTTTTGTCACTTGCAGTGTTTTAATCCGTGTCGCGACTTTCGCGGGAGGGCTGTCCGAAGCCGGAATGCGCTTGACTGCATTCGGTTTTGCCTTCGGCAGAAACAGCAGGCCAGCGAGGGACGAGCGAGAGGGACAGGCCGGTGCGCAGGTTCGACTGAGCAGACATCAGCGAGCCTTCAGGCTGGCGTTTCCCGTCGCTGACCCGATAACGCCATAGCACTTTTCCGTGCAACCAGATGCCGATAGCGGTCGGCAGCGGAGGAAGTGCTCATGGCTAAGTTGATCGGCGTCGTCAGTAAGGTAATCGGGCAGGTAGTAGCGGTCGCGGCGGATGGCAGCCGGCGTGCCCTGGTAGAAGGCGATCGTCTGTTCGCTGGGGATCAGCTGGTGACCGGTGCGCAAGGCGCGGTGGCGGTGCATCTGCAGAACGGCCAGGAACTGACCCTCGGGCGCGACAGCAGCCTGCAATTGACCCCGCAACTGCTGGCGAACCAGGCGCCCCATGTGCAGGCGCCTGAAGTCGTGACCCCCAGCGAAGCGCAACTGACCGATGTCGAGCAACTGCAGAAAGCCATCGCTGCCGGCGCCGACCCGACGCAAACCGGCGAAGCCACGGCGGCCGGTCCCGGTGCCACGGGGGGCACCGCCGGTGCCCTGGGTGGCGGGCACACCTTTGTACTGCTTGAAGAAGTCGGCGGGCGGGTCGAGCCGGTCATTGGTTTCCCCACCGCGGGCTTCAATGGAATCCCCGAATTCGTGCCTGAGCGGATTGCCGCGGTACCGCCAAGCGACGACAGCGGTATCGCACCGCCACCCCCACCGAACAACCCGGTCACCCTGGGCGGCCTGTCGGTCGCCAATGGCGAGTTGACCCTCAGCGAAGCCAATCTGCCCCAAGGCTCGGCGAGCAATCCGGCGGCGCTGGTGCAGAACGGCACCTTCAGTGTTTCCGCGCCCGACGGCCTGCTCAACCTCAGTGTGGGCGGGATCGTCGTGGTCAGTGGCGGGGTGGCCGCGGGATTTCCCCAGTCGATCACCACTGCCCTGGGGAACACCCTGACCATCACCGGTTTCGATCCTGCCACGGGTACGGTCAGCTATAGCTACACCCTGGTCGGCAACGAAATCCATTCCGCCGCCGATGGCGCCAACAACCTGAGCGAGCATTTCACCGTGCTGGCCAGCGACAGCAATGGCGATTCGGCGAGCAACTCGCTGGACATCAACATTACCGACGATGTGCCCCAGGCGTTCAACGACGGCAATGGTGTCGCCTCGGAAAGCCAGCTGGTACTCACTGGCAATGTCCTGACCAATGATGTGCAGGGCGCCGACCGGGTGCCCAGCGGACCGATCATCGCCGGTACCTTCAATGGCACCTACGGCACCCTGGTGCTGGCGGCCGACGGTACCTATACCTACACCCTGCACACTGGCGATCCGGCATTCCTCGCGCTCAAGGGCGGCGGCAGTGGCACTGAAACCTTTACCTACACCCTGACCGATGCCGATGGTGACAGCAGCACCGCCAACCTGGTGCTGCAGGTGCACAACAACGACGATCCGGTGGTGATTCGCGGCTTCAACCTCGAAGGCGCCGAGGTCACGGTCTACGAGAAGCACCTGGCGGACGGCAGCAGCCCGGATGCGGGCGCGCTGACCCAGAGCGGCACCTTCAGCATCTCGGCGCTCGACGGCCTGCAAAACCTGACGGTCGGCGGTCTCTCCCTGGTCAGCGGCGGAGTGGCTGCGGGCTTCCCTCAATCGATCACCACCGGCCTGGGCAATACCCTGACCATCACCGGCTACGACCCCGGCACTGGCGTGGTCAGCTATAGCTACACCCTGGCCGTCAATGACGCGCACCCGACTGGCAACGGTAGCAACGCGCTGGGTGAGAGTTTCACGGTGTCCGTCACGGACGTCGACGGCAGCACTATCAGTGGCCTGCTGGATATCAATGTGGTCGATGACGTGCCGACGGCGGTCGACGACAGCAATGGTGTCGCCTCGGAAAGCCAGCTGACCCTGAGCGGCAATGTGCTGACCAACGATGTACAGGGCGCCGACCGGGTGCCCAGCGGGCCGATCACCGCCGGCACCTTCAACGGTACCTACGGCACCCTGGTACTGGCGGCCGACGGTACCTATACCTACACCCTGCACCCTGGTGATTCTGCGTTCCTCGCCCTTCAGGGCGGCGGTAGCGGCACCGAGACCTTTACCTACACCCTGACCGATGCCGACGGTGATACCAGCAGCGCCAACCTGGTGTTGCAGGTGCACAACAACGACGACTCGGTGGTGATTCAAGGCCTCAATGCCGAAGGCGGCGAAGTCACGGTCTACGAGAAGCACCTGGCGGACGGCAGCAGTCCGGATGCGGGGGCGCTGACCCAGAGCGGCACCTTCACCGTGACCGCGCCGGACGGCCTGCAGAGCCTGAGCGTGGGCGGAGTTAATGTGGTGACCGGCGGGGTGCCCGCGGGCTTCCCGCAATCGGTGACCACCGCCCTGGGCAATACCCTGACCATCACCGGCTACAACGCGGCTACCGGGGTGATCAGCTACAGCTACACCCTGGCGGACAACGAGGATCACCCAACCGCCAACGGCGCCAACAGCCTCAGCGAACATTTCAATGTGGTCGCCACCGATGTCGATGGCAGCACCGCCAGCGGTTCGCTGGATGTGAACGTGGTGGATGACCTGCCAACAGCGGTCAATGACAGCAACGGCGTCGCCTCGGAAAGCCAGCTGGTGCTCAGTGGCAACGTACTGACCAACGACGTGCAAGGTGCCGACCGGGTACTCACTGGTCCGGTGACTGCTGGTACTTTCACTGGCACCTACGGCACCCTGGTGCTGGCTGCCGATGGCACCTACACCTATACCCTCAACACCGCGGACGCCGACTTCAAGGCCCTGTACGGCAATGGCAACGGCACAGAGACCTTCGCCTACACCATCACCGACGCCGACGGCGACTCCAGCACCGCCAACCTGGTGCTGGACATCCATAACAACGATGACTGCGTGACCCTCTACTGCCTGGATGTCCCGGGTGGCGAGCTGACGGTCTACGAGAAGCACCTCAGCGACGGTACCAGCCCCAATGCCCCGGCCTTGACCCAGAGCGGCTTCTTCGCCGTTAGCGCGCCGGACGGCCTGCAAACCCTGAGCGTGGGCGGGATCAATGTGGTGACCGGCGGAGTGGCCGCGGGCTTCCCGCAATCGATAATGACCGCCTTGGGCAACGTCCTGACCATTAACGGTTACGACGCCAGCACCGGTGTCGTCAGTTACAGCTACACCTTGCTCGACAATGAAAATCACCCGACGGGGCTGGGGGCCAACAGCATCGCCGAGCATTTCACTGTGTTCGCCAGCGATGGCGACGGCAGCAGTGCCTCCGGGGTGATCGATGTGAATATCGTCGATGACCTGCCCACCGCGAATCCTGACGTGGTGATGGCCGACGAAGGCACCACCATCAGCGGTAACGTGCTGGGTAACGACGTTGGGGGAGCCGATGGGCCGGCAGCCACGGGCGCGGTGGTCGGCGTGCGCGCCGGCAGCGATACCTCGACCTCGGCGATTGGCGGTTTGAACACCACCATCAACGGCCTGTATGGCACGCTGACCCTGGACGCCTTCGGCAACGCGACCTATCACAGCTATCCGAACTCGGTCACCGCTCCCGATTCGGAGGATGTGTTCGTCTACACCGTGCGTGATGCGGACGGCGATGAAAGCACCACCACCATCACCATCCAGATCTGCGGCAACGAGCTCAGGGCGGTCACTGACCAGGATGTCACTGTCTTCGAAAAAGCCCTGGACCTGAACAAGGATGGCCAGGACCTGGCGGCCGGCACGGTGATCGGCAGTGACCCGGGCAATACCGGCGAAACCGCCACCGGCACCCTGGTCGGCTCGGTCATCGGCGGCAGTGGGGCGATCACCTACACCCTGGTCGGCAGCGCCACTGGCACTTACGGGCAGATCCTGCTCAACCCCGACGGCACCTACCGCTACACCCTGACCTCGGCGCCAAAAACCTCGCCGACTGCCAACGACGGCCCCAACGTGCTGGGCGAAAGCTTCACCTACAAGGCCACCGACGCGGTGGGCAATACCACCACCAGCACCATCCAGATCAGCATCGTCGACGACGTGCCCCAGGCGGTCGCCAGCGAGCGTGCGGTCACCGCGCTGGAAGTCGATTCCAACCTGCTGCTGGTGATCGACGTCTCCGGCAGCATGGCCGATCCGTCCGGGGTACCGGGCCTGTCGCGCCTGGAGCTGGCCAAGCAGGCGATCAGCACCTTGCTCGACAAGTACGACGACATGGGCGATGTGAAGGTGCAGATCGTCACCTTCAGCAGCAGCGCCACGGACAAGACGCCGATCTGGGTCGATGTGGCGACGGCCAAGTCGATCATCGCCTCCCTGACCGCGGGCGGCGGCACCAACTACGATGCGGCCGTGGCCGCGGCGAAGCTGGCGTTTGTCACCAGTGGCCAGATCAGTGGCGCGCAGAACGTCGGTTATTTCTTTTCCGACGGCAAGCCCACCGATGGCCAGGAGATCGGCACCGCTGACGAAACCGCCTGGAAAGCCTTCCTCGACGCCAACGGCATCAAGAACTACGCAATCGGCCTGGGCAGCGGTGTCAGCAACAGCAACCTCGACCCGCTGGCCTATGACGGCAGTACTCATATCGACACCAATGCCGTGGTGGTCACCGACCTGAACCAGCTCGACTCGGTGCTGGCCGGTACGGTACAGGGCACCCCGGTCACCGGCTCGCTGCTCGGCGAAAGCGGCTCGTTCGGCGCCGACGGCGGTTTCATCAAGACCCTGGTGGTCGATGGCACCACCTACACCTATGACCCCAGCGGCAATGGCAACCAGGGCTCGCTGAGCTTCAGCGGCGGGGTCAACCACGGCACCTTCAACACCCTGGACAACAGCCTCAGCATCGCCACCAACAATGGCGGCACGCTGGTGGTGAAACTCGACACGGGCGACTACACCTACACCTCGCAGAAAATCACCAGCGTGGTGCTGACCGAGACGGTCGGCTTCACCGTCAGCGACAACGACGGCGACCTGGCCAACTCGACCCTGGTGGTCAAGGTCAACCCGAACGCGGCGCCGGTGGCGGGCGACGACCACATCATCACCAACATTCTGTCGGGCACTATCGTGGTGCCGGCCGATGCCCTGCTGGCCAACGACAGCGACGCCAACGGCGATCCGCTGACGGCCGCGCCGACCAGCTTCAACACCGGCTGGTTGTCCCCGGGGGCGGACTTTACCGCCGGCAGCCTGCAGACCATCAGCTTCACCGGAGGGTCCAACCAGACCCTGACCGTCGCCCGGGCCTCGTTCAATGCCAATACGGCGGCGATGACGGCCGCGGTGGTGATCAGCGGCTTCCTGGGCAGCATCAACAACGGCAATGACAACGACGAGGATGTGATCAGCGTCAACCTGAAGCAGGGCGAGACCCTGAACCTGGATCACAACCTGACGGCGGGCCGGGTGGGCATGGAGTACGCCTTCAATGGCGGGGCCTACACCGCGATTACCGACGGTGGCTCGTTCACCGCGGGGGCGGACGGCACCTACCAGATCCATATCACCAACCTGACCAACCCCAGCGGCGCCAACGCCAACGGTTCGGAAAACTACCAACTGACCATGACCGTCAACTACGCTGGCGGCCAGGAGTCCACGCCGGATTACCACGGTACCTACACCGCCAGCGACAGCCATGGCGGCAGCGACAGCGCGGCGGTGAGCATCAGCTATCAAGGCGGCCATACCCTGACCGGCACCGCTGGCGACGATGTGCTGCTGGCCGGTAGCGGCGACAACCTGATCAATGCCGGCGACGGCAACGACGTGCTCGTCGCCGGCAGCGGCAACAACATCCTGCACGGCGACGCTGGTAACGACCTGCTGTTCAGCGGGCCGGGCAACGACCTGCTCGACGGTGGCACGGGCAACGACACCGCCAGCTACGCCCATGCCAGTGCCGGGGTCACGGTCGACCTCGCGCTGCTCGGTGCGCAGAACACCGGCGGTGCCGGCACCGATATCCTGGCCGCCATCGAAAACCTGGTGGGCTCCAACTACAACGACAGCCTGACCGGCGACAGCAACGCCAACATCATCACCGGCGGCCTGGGCAACGATGTGCTCAACGGCGGTGGCGGCGACGACCTGTTGATCGGCGGGCTGGGCAACAACACCCTGACCGGTGGCAGCGGCAGCGACACCTTCCAGTGGCAGCAGGGCAACAGCGGGCATGACCTGGTCACCGACTTCACGCCGGGCACCGACAAGCTCGACCTGTCGCAACTGCTGCAAGGCGAGAACGCCAGCAGCGCATCGCTGGATGACTACCTGCACTTCACCGTCACCGGCAGCGGCCCGTCGCTGGTCACCAGCATCGATGTCAGCGCGGCGGCGGGGGCCACGCCGAGCCAGACCATCGACCTGGCCGGGGTCAACCTGGCGGCGCATTACGGGGTGACGCCGGGCGCGGGTGGGGTGATCGCCGGTGGCGCGGATACCGCGACCATCATCAACGGCATGCTCAACGACCATTCGCTGAAGGTCGATACCGTCTGAGGCCTGCCGGGCCCGGCGCCAGCCTCGAGCGAGGCTGGCGCCGGGGCTGAACGGGGAAGGGCCTACATCGGTTGCGGTGGGCCGATCAGCCGCCCCATGACCCCGAACAGGCCCAGGGCCTTGAGGGTGTCCAGTTCACCCTGGGTTTCGACCTGTTCGGCGATCAGCGGCAGGTCGATGCTGTGGGTGGCGCGAAATACCGCCTCGATGAACAGCTGTTTGTCGCTTTGCCGGTCGATGTCGCGGATGTAGCTGCCATCGACTTTCAGGTAGGCCAGGCCGAGGTGGGCGAGATTGCCGATCTGGCTGAAGTTGCCGCCGAAATGTTGCAGGCCGATCCGGTAGCCGCTGTCCCGCAGGCGCTGGCTCAATTGCTGCAACTCGCTGGCCGAGGGCAGTTGGCGTTCGTCGATCTCCAGTGTCAGTAACCTGGCCAGGTCGGGCAGGGCCTTGAGCTGGTCGAGGATCCGCTGCAAGGCGTCGGGGTCGCGCAGGGTGCTGCCAGACAGGCTCAGGGCCAGCGGCCAGGCATGCTCGACCAGATAATCCAGGGTGTGTTCGAGCATGGCCAGGTCGAAGCGCGCCGACCAGCCGAGACGCTCGATCCAGGGCAGGAAATGCCCGGCGGCGATGGCTTCGCCCTGCGGGTCGAGCAAGCGCGCCAGCACCTTGTGATGCAGCACCTCGCTGGTGTCGGCGCACTGCACCACCGGCTGGAAATACAACTTCAACTTGCCGTTGCTCAGGGCGTCGTCGATCCAGGCGCGCCAGTCATGCTGCGGCTGGCTGGGGCCGGCGGCGAAGTCCTGCAGCAGCGCCCAGGGACGTTCGGGGTGCTGCTGGGCCTGCGCCAGCGCCTGGTCCAGACGCAGCCATACGCCGCTCAGCGGGTCGCCCGGCCGGTAGGCGACGATGCCCAGGTGCGCCACCGGCGTGCAGTCGCTGGCCCCGGTCAGGCGCAGGTTCTCCAGGGTGGCGCTGATTTCCATGGCCAGGCGCTCGGCGCCGCGGCTGTCCAGGCCCGGCGTGAGCAGGCTGAATTCGCCGCCGCGATTGCGCGCCGCCAGCCAGTGGCGCCGGTCGGCCTGGGTGCCGATGCGCTTGAGCAGGTCGCCGATGCTTTTGATCAGGGCGTCGGTGCGCTGGCCGCCCAGGCGCTGGTTCAGGCCACTGAGGTCGTTGACCCGCAGCATCAGCAGGTAACCATCGCCACTCTGCTCGTTGAGCAGCAACTGATCGCCGAGCTGTTCGTCCAGCAGGCGCCGGTTGGCCAGGCCGGTCAGGCTGTCCTGATAGGACTCGGCCCGCAGCTTCTCGCTGCGCGCAGCCTCCTCGGTGAACAGGGCCTTGAGTTTTTCCACCATCTGGTTCATGGCCAGGACCACCCGCTTGAGTTCGGGGGTGCGTGGCGCCGTCGGCAGGCTGATGAACTCACGATGGCTGATGGCTTCGGCCTGCCTGACCATGGCATCCAGCGGTCGCAATTGGCGCCGCAGCAGCCAGCCGCCGAACACCGCGCTGAGCAGCCCGCAGACCAGCAGCCAGAGCAGGCCGCCGAGGCTGCTGTCCCAGAGCCTGGCCAGGGCGAACTGCGGGTTGCTCAGCACCTCCACCCGCGCCACCTGTTCCCAGCCGCGCATGACCAGGGCGTCGCCGCCTTGCGGGTGCAGGTTCACCAGCCTGACGAACCACTGGGGGACGCCTTCGATGTTGGCGGGCACCGAACGCTCCAGCAGAAGGCTTTCGTCTTCGATGTTCACCACCCGGATGCTGTTGTAGTAGCCGCTGTCGAAGATCGAGCTGACCATCAGTTCCATCATCGCCGGGTCGTCGACCTGGCTGGTCAGGGACAGGCCCAGGGCGGTGGCCGCATCCTGGGCGTGGGAGCGCAACTGGCTGAGCATCTGCTCGCGGGAGCTTTCCAGGCTGACAAAAAAACTGCCGCTGAAGGCCACCAGCAGGAACAGGCAGATGGCGAGAAACAGTTGCTTGAGTAGCGACATTCGGCACTCCTTGTCGGATCAGCCATTACCCACGGTGAAGCCCTCGTCCTGCATCTTTTTCAGCACGTCCTGCCAGCGCGAGAGTTTTTTCGGATCGATGCTGCGCGTGTCGCCCGCGGCTCCGGGCAGGTACAGCCCCTCGGCATTGAAGGCGTATACCGGGTTCGGGTCCTGGCGCTGGGCGGCGGAACGAATGTCATTGCTGAGGTTGTCCAGTATCAGCGGTCCGGCGCCGGGGCTGGGGTAATAGGCCAGGACCATGTGCGGCCGGTTGCCGCGCCTGGCCTTGACGTAGGTGAGGCGCAGTTTGTCGCTGGAAACCCCCAGGCTGCGCAGGCTGAAATACTTGGCCAGCGCATAGTCCTCGCAATCCCCGGCGCCCTTGAGCAGGGCCTCGATCGGCGTGGCCCAATAGTCGCTCTGCTGCCAGGTGCGCTGGTCCTCCTTGAAGCTCAGTTGCTGGTTGAAGAAGCGGTTGATGGCATTCAGTTGTTCGTCTTCCGGTTGCCCGGTCACGTCCTGCAATAACTGGTTCCAGGCGTCGAGACGCTCCCGGGCCGGGCCCAGGACCTGATGGCGGTGCTCGAAGGTGCTCAGGACAGAAACGAATTCCCAGTTCGCCCGCACATTGCCCGGGTCGGTCCATAAACAGACCAGCAACAGCGACCAGCCGGCCAGCCGAGGCCGGAGCAGTGTCCACTCGGGGCGACGCGAACGTGCGGGCATGGCGGGCTGCTCGAATGCAGGTTTCTGAAGTCTAGGCGGTATTTTTCGCGAGCATGGGCAGCTGGTCGGGTTGCCACGAGCAGAGGAAGGAGGCGCGCAGGGGCCGGGCTCAAGGCCTGTGCAGGGTCTTCTGGCGCAGGATGTAGATCGTCACCAGTACTGCGCTGGTCAGCATGAAGCCGCGGGCCCAGGGCAGGGGCACCAGGTAGCAGGACAGGCCGATGCTCAGCCACATCAGGCCGATGGCGTAGACCTTGCCTTTGAGCGGAATGCCGTGGCCGTCCAGGTAATCGCGGATCCATGGGCCGAGCCGCGGATGGTCCACCAGCCATTGATAGAAGCGCGGCGAACTGCGGGCAAAGCAGGCGGCGGCCAGCAGCAGGAAAGGGGTAGTGGGCAATACCGGGAGGAAGATGCCGGTCACCCCCAGCACTACGCTCAGCCAGCCGATGGCCAGCAGAACGTAACGCAGGATCAGGGGGTGGTTGCCTATGGGCTTGGCCATAGGCAATGACTCAGTGGTGGCGGGGCTTGAGAATGGCCGGTTTTTCGTCCGGCGCGTTGCACAGCAGGTACAGCGCAGTCAGGGCTTCCGGGATCTGCACGATCATGTCGTCCATCAGGTTGGCATCGCTGGCGATGTCGGAGAACTCGGGTTGTTCGTCGAACAGGCCGGAACCGACCATGATCGGCAAGAGCATCTCGCTGACTTCTTCCTCGGCGGTCTCGAACCAGGCCGCTTCGCGCAGGAACACGCCTTCCATGAAGCCGATGCACCAGCCGCGCAGGTCGGAGTCGTCCGGCTCGTCGCCGAGGTCGAGGTCGCACGGCAGCTCGAACTCTTCGTCGGAGGCCAGTTGGCGGGCGATGTGGGCCTTGAGGGCAATCAGGGTGGATTCGATCTCTTCGCGCTGGGCGGCGTCGCTGTAGTGCGGCTCCTCGGCGAACAGGGCGTCGATCCACTCACGGTCGGGAACGCTTTCGGAACAGATGGACAGCGCAGTCAGGTAGCCGTGGGCGGCCACATAGTCCAGCGCCTCGTCATGCAGCTCATCGGCGTCGAGGAAGGCTTGCAGGCGGGTTAATTGCTCAGCGAAGGACATTGAAGGACTACCTTGGGAATAAACGATGCTGAATTCTAGGCCTTCTTGAGCGCTCAGGCCAGCCGCAGCGCAGATTTGCGCGCTTCCAGGGTTTGCAGGAAAGTCGGCGAGCGAAGGCCAGGCAAGGCAAAAACAGGTGAGGAACGGCCGGGGTCGCGCCCGACTGTAGGGACCTACATGAGCATTCCGAGCCTGTTTCTGCGTAACGCCGTAGGCGTCTAGCGCGCAGCATGGCCTGCGTAGCGCCGAAGGCGCCCAGCGTGCAGCCACTTTTCATGCAGAGCCTGAAGGTTACCAGCGGTCCATTGTCGTCGCCCTTCGCCGGCAAGTGCTCGGGTATACTTGCGCGTTTTGTGATGCCCGGCAGGCGTCGTAACGGTCCAGGAAAAGTCCGCTAACGGATTTGTCAGTGAAAACCGTGGTCTTTTCGGCCAGCCTGCGCACAGGGATTTCAGCGATTTTTGGAGTTTTTCATGCTCGAACAGGCTCAGCGCGTCCTCAAGGACATCTTCGGCTACGACAGTTTCCGTGGCCGCCAAGGTGCGATCATTGAGCGTGTGGCCAGTGGTGGCGACGCTCTGGTACTGATGCCTACCGGCGGCGGCAAGTCGTTGTGCTTCCAGGTTCCGGCCTTGCTGCGTGACGGTCTGGCGGTGGTGGTCTCGCCGTTGATCGCGCTGATGGACGATCAGGTCGCGACCCTGGAGGAACTCGGGGTCGCTGCGGCGGCGCTGAACTCCACCCTGAGCGCCGAGCAGCAGCGCGACCTGGCTGCGCGCATCCGGCGGGGCGAAGTGAAGATGCTGTACCTGGCGCCGGAGCGCCTGGTGCAACCGCGGATGCTGGCGTTCCTGCAGAACCTCGACATCGCCCTGTTCGCCATCGACGAGGCGCATTGCGTGTCCCAGTGGGGGCATGATTTCCGCCCGGAATACCTGCAATTGGGCCAACTGGCGGAAATGTTTCCCCAGGTGCCGCGCATCGCCCTGACCGCCACCGCGGACAAGCGGACCCGCGAGGAAATCGTCAATCGCCTGCACTTGCAGAATGCCGAGCGTTTCCTCTCGAGTTTCGACCGTCCGAACATCTTCTATCGCATCGTTCCCAAGGAGCAGCCACGCAAGCAGCTGCTGGCGTTCCTCAGCGAACGGCGCAGCGACGCCGGCATCGTCTACTGCCTGTCGCGCAAGAAGGTCGACGAGGTGGCCGCATTCCTCTGCGAGCAGGGCTTCCCGGCGTTGCCCTATCACGCTGGATTGCCCAGCGAACTGCGTGCCTATCACCAGAAGCGTTTCCTCAACGAGGAAGGGCTGATCATGGTCGCGACCATCGCCTTCGGCATGGGTATCGACAAGCCCAACGTGCGGTTCGTGGCGCACCTGGACCTGCCCAAGTCCCTCGAGGCCTATTACCAGGAAACCGGGCGTGCCGGGCGTGACGGCCTGCCTGCCGATGCCTGGATGGCCTACGGCCTGCAGGACGTGCTGATGCTCAAGCAGATGCTGCAGAACTCCGAGGGCGACGAGCGCCACAAGCGCCTGGAGCAGCACAAGCTCGATGCCATGCTGGCGTTGTGCGAGGAAACCCGCTGCCGGCGCCAGACCCTGCTGGCCTACTTCGACGAAGACATGCCGCAGCCATGCGGCCATTGCGACAACTGTGTCGATGGCGTGCAGACCTGGGATGCCACCGAGCCGGCGCGCCAGGCGCTGTCGGCGATCTATCGTACCGGCCAGCGTTATGGCGTCGGCCACCTGGTGGACGTGCTGCTGGGCAAGGACACGGAAAAGGTCCGCAGCTTCGGCCATCAGCATCTTTCCGTGTTCGGCGTGGGCAAGGCGCGTAGCGAAGGCGAATGGCGCTCGCTGTTCCGCCAACTGGTGGCCCGCGGCCTGGCCGACATCGATCTGGAAGGCTACGGCGGCCTGCGTCTGAGCGACAGCTGCCGGCCGCTGCTCAAGGGCGAGGTGAGCCTGGAGCTGCGCCGCGACATAAAGCCGCAGACCGCCGCCAAGAGCAGCACCAGCCAGGCCAGCCAACTGGTACGTGGCGAAGAGCGCGAACAGTGGGAAGCCTTGCGCGCCCTGCGGCGCAAACTGGCGGAAGAACATGGCGTGCCGCCCTATGTCATTTTTCCCGACTCTACCCTGCTGGAAATGCTCCGCAGCCAGCCCGGCTCCCTGGCGGAAATGGCCCGGGTCAGCGGCGTCGGCGCGCGCAAACTGGAGCGCTACGGCGAGGCGTTCCTCGAAGTGCTGGGCGGCCAGGCCCAGGTGCCGAAAGTGGTGGCCGACATCCGCCACGAGCTGATTACCCTGGCCCGCGCCGGTATGACGCCGCTGCAGATCGCCGGGCAATTGCAGTGCTCGGAAAAGAACGTTTACACAATGCTCGCCGAAGCCGTGGGCAAGCAGCAGCTGTCCCTGGAGCAGGCGCTGGACTTGCCGGAAGACCTGCTCGGCGAGATCCAGGACGCCTTTCTCGACGGCGAAGGCGAGCTGCCTTCGGTGAGCGAAGTGGCCGAGCTGTTTGCCGGTCGCGTGCCGGAAGGTGTGCTGTATTGCGTGCGTGCGGCGCTGGAATCGGAATTCGAGATGTGAGTCGTCTGGCGGCAAGATGTAACGATTCAGTTCATGGCAAACCTTGCCACTCGGCAACTGTCATGCTTAGCTGACTAATAATTAGTTTTTCTTAATTTTCAGTCTACTAACTCATGAGTTGTCTATGCCGTTAACCGATCAACACCGTTTTGGCATGCAGTTGGCGCAGATGTCCCGAGGCTGGCGCGCCGAACTGGATCGCCGTCTGGCCGGACTTGGCCTGTCCCAGGCCCGCTGGCTGGTGCTGCTGCACCTCGCCCGTTTCGATGAAGCTCCGACCCAGCGTGAACTTGCCCAGAGTGTCGGCGTCGAAGGACCGACCCTGGCGCGGCTGCTCGACAGCCTGGAAACCCAGGGCCTGGTGCAACGGCAGTCGGTGGTCGAGGATCGCCGGGCGAAGAAGATCGTTCTGTGCGCTCCGGCGCTGCCCTTGATCGAGCAGATCGAAACCATCGCCACCGCCTTGCGCAGTGAATTGTTTGTCGGTGTCGATGAAGAGGATATGCGGGTATGCATGCGGGTTCACGCGCATATCCTGGCCAATCTGGAAAAGTCTTGAGGCATAACTAGCGCCGCGGATTTTTGAGCTACCGACACCGGCGGACTATAAGAAATACCAGGTCCACAGCGGCATGCGCAGCCAGCGTATCGCCGCTGTGGTCGCTTTCGGTCCTCAAAAAAGGTTGCTCATGTTCCAGAGTCTGCTGGCCGCTCTGCGCGGCGCCGTCGGGTCATCTTGCCTGGGGAATCGTCCCTGGCTCCTTCTGCCGCTGCTGGCGACCCTGTATTCGTCCCTGGCCTCGGCGGTAGGCCTGGGCGAAATCACCGTGCATTCGGCGCTGAACCAGCCGCTGGAGGCGGAGATCGCCCTGGTGCAGGCGCAAGGCCTGGAGGAGGGCGAGTTGGCGGTCAGCCTGGCGACGGCCGGCGAGTTCAAGCAGGCCGGTGTCGAGCGCTTGCCGTTTCTCGAGGACTTGCGCTTTACCCCGATCCTGCAGGGTGAACGCAGGGTGATCCGGGTGGTGTCGAGCAAGCCGGTGAACGAGCCGTTCCTGGATTTCCTGTTGCAGGTGAACCAGGCCAATGGCCGGCAGTTGCGCGAATACACGCTGCTGATAGATCCCCCGGGAAGCCCCGAGATAGCTCCTGCCCCGCTCAGGGAAATAGCCAAACCTGAACCGACGATTGCCACCCAGGCTCCCCCTGCGGCGGCCAAGGCGGCCGATCCTGTGGCCGGACAATTGGCGCAAGCCCTGCAGGCCAACCAGCAATTGCAGGACCAGGCTCAAGAGTTGCAGAGCACATTGCAGCAACGGGACGAACAACTGGCGCGCCAGCAGCAACAGTTGGTGGAGCTGCAACGTCAGTTGGCCGAAGTCCGGAGCAAGCCTGCTGATAATCCTGCCCCGGCTTCCGCACCTGTACCCGCGACGCCCACCGCCGTCAGTCCACCCCCGCCAACCGAACAGGCGCCAGAGGTCGAAGGCTCGAATCCCTGGCTGATGTTTGCCGCCTTGCTGCTGATGGCCTTGCTGGTGCTGCTGGTCATGCGTCGCCGTCGTCAGTCCGCAGCCGTACCGGAGGCACAGATGTCGCCTGAGAGCCGGCCCACACGAACGCTGGCCACTGCTGTGACGACAGTGGCAGCCCAGGAGTCGTTGAGATCAACGCCCCCGGTTGCTCCGGTACAGCCCGTGGCAGGAGAGCGGCTTGCCGATCGCGAGCCTTCGATCGATGTCGACTGGGACCTGATCGCACCTTCCGAGCCCACCAGCGTTCCGGCGTCTCCCGCTGCCACACCGGCGCCCTTCAATGCCGACTCGATCGTCTGGCGCCTGGAGGAACCAGACGAGCCGGGCTCCGGCACCAAGGCCGAAGCCGAGTCGGACGCCCAGCCTCAGAACGTCTGGCCCAAGTTGAGGTAGACCGCTTTCTGGTTGTCGTCGTTGATGCCATAACTGAAATTCAGTGGCCCCAGCGGCGTGTCGAAGCCGAGGAAGACGCTGGCAGCGTTGATATAGCCGCTGTCGAACTCGTTGTCGTTGTTCCAGGCCCGCCCTCGCTCCAGGGAGCCGCCGATATACAGCGGGAAGTCCAGGGGCAGGTAGGAGCGGGGTGTCAGCCGCCGGTAGTAGACGCCCCGCATCAGGCTGATGTTCTGGCCCGACAGGGCATCCTGGCGGAAGCCCGATAGCTGGCGGGCGCCGCCGAGCACGAAGCTCGAGGTCACCACTTCGGCCTCATCCAGGGTCCGGCCATATCGACCGCCGAGGATAAAGGTGTTCGGGCCGCTGCTCAGGGCCTTGTCCAGCTTGAACTCCCACTGCCGGTAGCGTTTGTCCGAGCCCAGGCTGGGTTCGAACTGGCGCAGCGACAGGCCGATGTCCTCGCCCGCGTGCGGGAAGTAGACATTGTCCAGGGAGTCGAACGAGTAGCGCAGTTCGTAGTAACCCTCGTTGAAGCTTTCGCTGGGCAGGTCCTGGTCGCCGACGCGCACATCGGCCTTGCCCCAGGCCTCGCCGACGCCGAAGCGGATCTCGCCGCTGTTGCCGATCTGGCGCCCGATATTGAGGCCGAAACCGTAGCGCTCCAGGCGGTATTCGGCGATCGGGTCGTTATCCAGCACGGCTTCGATATTCTGCGATTCGATGCCGATGTAAGGCGCGATGAAGTAGCGCGAGCCGACATCCAATGGCTGATAGAACTCGCTGTAGAGCTCCTGCTGATCGCCGATCTGCACCCGGGTCAGCCATTCGGCGCCGAGGCTGTTGATGCCGTTGACCCGGTAGCTGGCGCCCAGGTTGAAGGCGCTGTCGCCGCGCATGTCGTCGGACAGGTTCAGCCCCAGGCGCAGGTAGTCGGTGCCGCTGCGTTTGCCCCGGGCGTTGATCACCAGGGTGTGGTCATTGCCTTTGTGGACCACGCGGTATTGCACCTGCTCGAAGTAGTCCAGGCCGTACAGCGTGCCCATGTCGGTCTGCAGCCGGCCCAGGTCCAGAGGCTCGTCGATATGCTGGCGGATGTAGTAGCGGATCACGTCGTCGCTGACCTTCGAATCGTTTTCCACCCGGATTGCGGTGATGATCGGGGTGCGCTGGCTGGGCGTGCGCGCGGCGCTGAGTTCGGCATCCATAGGTTCGGCCCGGCGCAGCGGCGCCAGGCGTGCGTCGAGGATGCGGGTGGCGCGGTAGCCGGCGTCGATCATTTCCTGGGCGCGGCCGAAGTCGGTGACCCCGAAACTGGCCAGGGGAGGCTGGATCAGCACGTCGCTCTTGTGCAGGGACGCCAGTTGTTCCTCGGAGTTGCGCCGGGTCATCAAGGTGATCGACTGGTTCAGCACATCGACCACGGTCGCCAGTTGCTGGCGCGAGCGCAGCGGGGTGCCGATGTCGACCACAATGGCGATGTCCACGCCCATATCACGGGCCACATCCAGCGGAATGTTGTCGGTCATGCCACCGTCCACCAGCAGCCGGCCATCCATCTCCACCGGGGCGAACACCGCCGGGATCGACATGCTGGCGCGAATCACCCGGGGCAGGTGGCCCTTGCGAAATACCACTTTCTCGCCACTGGCGATGTCCGTGGCGACCGCGCGGAAGGGGATCGGCAATTTGTCGAAGTCCCGGGTGTCGCTGGCGTGGGCCAGCATGCTTTCCAGCAGCAGCGCCAGGTTCTGGCCCTGGATCACCCCCAGCGGCAGGCCGAGGCTGCCGTCGTCACGGAAGCTGAGTTTCTGTTTCACCAGGAAGTCGCGGTCGTCCTGCTTGCGCCGAAAGGGTATGTCTTCCCGAGGCGGCGCGTCGGACAGCGCCTGTTGCCAGTCGATGCCCAGGGCCAGTTTTTCCAGCTCGTCGATCTTGTAGCCCGAGGCGTACAGCCCGCCGATCACCGCGCCCATGCTGGTACCGGCAATCGCATCGATCTTCACGCCTTGCTCTTCCAGGGCCTTGAGCACGCCGATATGCGCCAGGCCACGGGCCGCGCCACCGGACAACACCAGGCCGATCTTCGGCCGTGGCGCTTCGGCGGCGTGCAGGAACACGGGGAGCAAACACAGGAGCAGGCAGGACAGCAAACGACGCATCATGGATCTCGGGGCGAGCGATAAAGGCGGCTATTATAACGACGCCCTTGAGCCCAGGAGTCGGCAGCACCATGACAGAACGTAAACCGGAAGTGGTCATCACCTATTGCACACAGTGCCAGTGGCTGCTGCGCGCCGCCTGGCTGGCCCAGGAACTGCTGAGCACCTTCAGCGACGACCTGGGCAAGGTGTCCCTGGAACCGGCCACCGGCGGCACGTTCCGCATTACCTGCGACGGCGTACAGATCTGGGAGCGCAAGGCCGATGGCGGTTTCCCCGAAGCCAAGGTGCTCAAGCAGCGGGTGCGCGACCAGATCGACCCGCAGCGCGACCTCGGTCACAACGACCGCACTCAGTGAGACGCTGCTTCTGCTGCTACGGTTTTTTTGCTTGAGCCGGACAGGCTGCTGGAGACCACGATGGCGAAGATGATCAAGACGCCGCCGATCAGCATGCGCAGCGTCGGCGTTTCGTTGAACAGCAGCCAGGCCACGGTAATCCCGTAGACCGGCTCCAGGGCAAACACCACCGCCGCGGTGCGCGCCTTGATCACCGCGAGGCTGGCGACGAACAGGCTGTGGGCCAGGCCGGTGCAGAAGATGCCGAGCAGGCTGATCCATAACCAGTCGATGGTGCGCACCTCGCTCAGGCCCGGCGCCGCCACCGGCAGCAGGCACAAGGCAACCACCACGTTCTGGCACAGCGCTGCCTGCACCGCCGGGATGCGCGCCGAACTGGCGCGGTTGTTCAGCGACAGCAAGGCGAACAGCAGGCCCGACCCCACGGCCCAGAGCAGCCCGCTGGTGGCTTGGCTGGCGAGGTCGAAATCCGGCGTGACCAGCACCAGGCCGACGCTGACCAGTGCCACCAAAACGATTTCGTTGAGGCGGATGCGCTCGCGGAAAATCAGCCCTTCGAGGATCACAGTGAAGGCCGGGAAGCTGGCGAAACCCAGGGTGGCGATGGCCACGCCTGCGACTTTCACCGCGATGAAGAAACTCACCCAGTGCCCGGCCAGCAGCAGGCCGCTGAGCAGCAGGCGCCACCAGTCCGTAGCCTGTAGCCGTTGCCAGCGGATGCTGCTGGCGCAGCGGGCGAAGAACGCCAGGGCGAGCACCGCGAACGCCGCGCGCCCGAAGACGATGATGGCCGGCGAAGCGGCGGCGAGTTTGCCGAATACACCGGTGAGGCCGAACATCAATGCGCCGATATGCAGGGCGCCAAGGGCAGTACGCGGAGTCATTTCAATCCTTCAAGACGGTTGAGCGGAGCGGTGCCAGTCTAAAAGCCTGGCGGGATCCGGTCTGTCGCGATCCTCGCGTTTTTTGTCGACAGCCTAGCGGTGGCCTGTGGTGCGTCGCAGCTTGCCGGGGGAGACGCCGAACTCGCGCAGCACCGCCGCGGCGAAAGCACTCTGGGAGCTGTAGCCGACGCGACTGGCGATTTCACCGATGGGCAGTGCCGAGTCGCGCAACAGGCCGGCGGCCATGTGCAGGCGCCGGCTACGGATGTAGTCCATCGGCGTCTGCCCGCATTCGGCGACAAACCGTGCATGCAGGCGAGCGCTGGACAGCCCGGCGATCCGCGCCAGGTCGGCCACCTGTAGCGGATGGGCGGCGTGTTGGTCGATATGGGCATTCAGGGCGGCATAGGGCAGGCGTCGGCCGCCGACGCTGGCGGGGCTGGCCTGGTTGAGGCTGGCCAGCAACAGCACGGCGCCTTGCTGGGCAATCAGCAGGTCGTTGACCGGGCTGCCGGCCAGCCAGTTGACCAGTTGGCTCTGCGCCGTATCCAGGGGCAGGCGCCCGGCGTTGTCGAGCAGGCGGCGACTGGCATCGGCGTGATCGCCCAGCGACTGCACCAGCCAATGTTCATCGGGCACATCGAGCACCAGGCAGCGGCTGCCGTTGGGGCTGCCGCAGGCATGGTGGGCGCCGGAGGGCACCACCACGAAACTCTGCTGGACCACCTGGCTGCCCTGGCCGTCGACCTCGAAGTCGAGCTGGCCCGACAGGCCGAACACCAGTTGCGCGTGTTCGTGGCTGTGGACGATCAGGTCGTGGCTGTATTGGCGTAGCGTGAGGATCGGTCTCATCGCAGTCTCCTTGGCAGAACGGCAGTCTACACCGGCGGCCTGGGGTCAAGCGCTGTCATCGGACTGCCGTATTTCTGTCACAGGCGATTAATCGCCCGGGTGCAAGCTCGCAAAAAATGCAGGAGTGTGCCCATGACCAGTGCCGAACTCGCCAGACCCAGCCGTAAACAACGCGTGCGCACCTTGTGGATTTCCGATGTGCATCTGGGTACCCGGGACTGCCAGGCGGAGCATCTGTCGCAGTTTCTCAAGGGTTATCACGCCGACCGGATCTACCTGGTCGGCGACATCATCGACGGCTGGAAGCTGCGCGGCGGCATGTACTGGCCCCAGGCACACACCAATGTGATCCGCCGCCTGCTGACCATGAGCAAGCGCGGCACCGAGGTGATCTATGTCACCGGCAACCACGACGAATTCCTGCGCCGCTATTCGAAGCTGATCCTGGGCAATATCCAGTTGGTGGACGAGGCGGTGCATGTCACCGCCGATGGCCGCCACCTGCTGGTGATCCACGGCGACCAGTTCGATGTCATCACCCGCTACCACCGCTGGCTGGCCTTTCTCGGCGACTCGGCCTACGAATTCACCCTGACCCTCAACCGCTGGCTGAATCATTGGCGGGCGCGCTACGGCTACGGTTACTGGTCGTTGTCGGCCTACCTCAAGCACAAGGTCAAGACCGCGGTCAGCTTTATCAGCGACTTCGAGGAAGCCATCGCTCACGAATGCGTGAAGCGTGAGCTGCACGGCGTGGTGTGCGGGCACATTCACCATGCCGAGATCCGCAAGGTCGGCGAGGTGGACTACCTCAACTGCGGGGATTGGGTCGAGTCGTGCACCGCCCTGATCGAGCACTGGGACGGCAGCATCGAGCTGTATCGCCTGGCCGATGCCCAGGCGCGGGAGGCGCAGCGCAAGGCCGAACTGGCCAAGGTGGCGGAGCTGGCTTGAGGGTTCGGTCGCCTGATCTGAGGTTATCGCGGGCAAGCCTCGCTCCTACTCTAACCGTAG
>NZ_JAQZAA010000095.1:0-93409 GCF_028640875.1 Pseudomonas sp. SBT1-2
TTTCGGGGTGTTGATGAAGCCGCAGCCGTTGCAGCTGATGCCATAGGGGTTGGCGACGATCACATGGGCCGACTGCCCCGCCACTTCGGTGTAACCGCGCAGTTGGCTGGGGCTGCCACCGTTGACTTCGTTGAGGATGGTTTGCGCGGCGACGCCCTTGAGGTTCGGGTTGCCGACGATGATCCCGCCCAGCTGGGTGCTTTGCGTGCGGTCGGTGGCGTTGTTGAGGATCAGACCCTGCTGGCCGACGTTGTAGTCGTGGAACTGGTTATGCGACAGGCCGCTGCCATTGGGCGTGGCGATATTGACGATGGGCACGCCGTTGCCCGCCTGCCCCAGGCTGGTGCCCGGCGCGCTGACCACGATGCCTTCCGCCTGGGCCCACAGCGGTTGCCAGAACATGGCGTTGGCCAGGATGAACGCCAGGCCGCGCTTGGGCATGCCCCAGAAGTGCTCGCGGGTTTTCAGGGCAGCAGAAGGCTGGCGGGCCAGGAAAGCGAATTGGCGAACATCCATGTCGAAGGTCTCGAAAAAACGCGAATCAGAGGAGGAAATCCAGGCGGAAGTAGATCGGCGCTTCGCGCTCGCTCAGGACATCCGGGCGTTCAAGGGAATGGGCGAAGGTCACGCTGGTCGCCAGGTGCTGGCCGCGGGCGAACAGCTCCAGAGAGTTGCTCGACAGACGCCCGTGCTGCTCGCCGTTGTAGCGGTCGCCACGGATCACACCCTGGTCGTAGCCCAGGCTGCTGCCGTACTCGGCGAACACCGGGCGCAGCCAGCCGAGGGTCACCGGACGGCTCCAGCGCAGGTCGTTGCGCCAGTAACCGCCGCTGTCGCCGGACAGCGACTGATCCTTGTACCCGCGAATCGACGACTGCCCGCCCAGGCTGGTGCGCTGCGGGCTGAACAGCACGTCTTCGCTGCGCTGGCCGGTCATCAGGCTGCTGAAGCTGAACGACTCGCCCCACAGCTTGAACGGCTGCAGGTAACTGAGGGTGGCGGTGTATTTGCGGTAGCGCGCATTCGGCTCGCCCGGCCCTGGGTGGCCATTGTCCTGGGCGTCGAAGGCACCGATGCCGTGCTGCATGCCCAGGTCGAGGTTGACGAAGGCACCGCCGATGCGCCGGCCGTGGTTGATGCCGAACTGGGCTTCGCTGAGGCGATTGCTGCTCAGGGCCAGCTTGCTGTCTTCGATGAAGTTGTTGGTGCGCAGGTAGGCCAGCCCGGCATTCAGCGAGGTCTTGCTCACTGCATCACGCAGGATCACCCGCTCGGCGCGCAGCTGGTGGTTCTGGCTGTCGCCGGTCTGCTTGAAGCTGAAACCATTGGCCTGGGCCTGGGAGCGGTACTCGCTCTGGCTGTAGGTGTAACTGAAGTTCCACCAGCCCCAGGGCAGGTTGTAAGAGAGCATGGCGTTGTTGGAGGTGTGCTGGTGGTCGCTCATGGCATCGTGGCCACCGCGCAACATCAACTGGTCGGCCAGCCCCAGCGGGCTGTCCCAGTCGAAGGTGGTGCCCCACTGCTGCTCGCCGGTGCTGCGCTGGCCGTCGTTGCTGCGCGACAGCCCGGCCCGCCAGGGCTTTTGCGCGGTGTTCTTGACCAGCACTTGGCTGCCACCGACCTCCTTGCCGGGGGCCAGCTCCATTTGCGCCTGGTTCGACGGCAGGCGGTTGAGCTGGTCCACCAGTTGTTCGATTTCCCGCAGGTTGACCAGCGCGCCGACCTGACCGGGAAAGGCCATGGCCAGCTCACGCTCGGACAACTGGCTGTCGGCGGCGCCTTTCAAGCCTTCGAGCCGGCCCTCGACCACCAGCACCTTCAGGTGTCCGCCGGACAGGTCCTGCTGCGGCAGGTAGGCACGGCTGGTCACCAGGCCCTTCTCGAGGTAGTAGTCGGTGATGACCTTGAGCAACTCGTTGAGCTGGCTGACGCCCAGGCATTGGCCGATATAGGGCTTGAGCAGGCGCGCCTGCTCGGCGGCGGACAGGCTGTCGGCGCCCTTGAGTTCGATGTCCTGGATCGGGAAGCAGCGGGTGTCGGCAGGTGCGGTTGGCGCGGTGGGGGCCGCCTCTTTGCCGGGCAGGTCCTTGAGTTCTTCCAGGCGCCGGCGCTGCTCTTCGAGCAGGCGGTCCTGGCGTTCGCGGATCAGGTCCTGTTCGCCCGGCGTCGGAGCGGCAAGCGAAATAGCAGGGAGGATAGCGAGTAACAACAGCCCGACTTTAAGTACAGACAATTCTCAGCTTCCTTGCGATAGCGCTTTGACATCACTCAGGTGCCGCGATACTAAATGGCCACTATCTCTGACGTCAACAGAGCTGTATTCAGCTGTGCCTGACATGAAATGTTCGGACAGGTCCTGCCACCCGCGTCGGCTGAGCAACGGGGTTATCGGGAAGCCCGACGAAGTCCGATGGGGAAATGGGGGGATCAGGGGGGATAAAAAAATGCCGCTCCCGAACGAGAGCGGCACAAGCCCGCGACAAGCATCGCGGGCCCTGTTACCGGATCAAGCTTGCGCGGTCATGTCCAGTTGGCCGCCAGCACAGGCTGCAAGGCCTGTTGCTCGGCAGCGCCGAAGGTCATGGTCGCCGGTGCTGCCGGCGCGAACGCCGCCATGGCCTGGACCAGGTTTTCCACATCGTTGCCCAGCAACCGATGACGGTCGCCGGTCATGATGTCCCGTGGACGCTCAGGGGTTGCGGCGTACCAGTTGTGCAGCGTGACCTCCTGCTGGCTGCCGATCACCGAGATCTGCAGGTCCGGCCCTTCATGCTGGAACCACAAGCGCTCGGGGCTGATGTCCTGGCCGAACACCAGCTGGCCCATGCTGCCGCTGAACTCGAGGTCGTTGACCCCGTGCCCGACTTCCACGGTGGGCATGCTGCCGCTGACCACCACCTTGTTGTTGCCATCCCCCAGCTTCACCGTAGCGAAGGAGCCGCTGTCGGTGATGCTGTTGTTGCCATGGCCGACCGTGAGCTTGTTGATGTCGCCGGCAATCACATTGTTGCCATTGCCCAGGGTGATCTCGGCCCGGCGGCCCGTCACGTTGACCTTGTTGTCACCGTTGCCGGCCACCAGCTTGGCGCCCGTAGCCTCGACGTTGATGGTCTTGCTCTCGTCGCCCAGGCTGACATTGGCGAAGAAGCCCTTGACCGTCATGGTGTTGGGATCGCTGGCCACGGGCGCGGGATCGACCGTCGGCAACGGGCTCAGCGTGAGCGGGTCGCGCGACGAGCTCGTTACCGGCTCCACGGTGGTCGGTGTCGGGCGCACGCGGATCCGGTCGCGGATCGACGCATAGGAGAAGTCCGAGGTATCGGTCGCTCCAGGGATATCGTCGAACTTGAGCCGAGGGTCCTGGACCACCGGGATATCCGGCACGGTAACCCGCGGACGACTCGGAATATCCAGGTCGCGGTGTGCGATATCGACCACCGGGATATCGGGAATCACGATCGGCCTTGGGCTCGGCACGTCCACCGGGGTACGTCCCACTTGATCACGCCCGACCGGCCCGATATCCGGCACCTTCGAAGGCTCCAGCGAACCTATGCCGCGCTCGGCGAGAATCTGCTCGAGGGTCTTATGCTCGGGAACCGTTGGCCCCTGGTTGCCGCCACGCTCGGCCAGGATCTGGTCGACGGTCTTGTGCTCCGGCACCTTCGGGTTCAGGTCGATACCGCGTTCGGCAAGGATCTGATCGATCGTCTTGTGTTCCGGCAGGGTGATGTCCGGGATCGTGACCGTAGGTCGCAACACTGGGTCGACCACCGGAACGCTGACCGTCGGGTGCAGATCGACCGGCGGCAGCGGCGACACCACCGTAGGTTTGTCCACGCCAGGGCGCTCGACAATCGGCGTCAGCGTACCCGGCACAGTCACCGTCGGCTGCTCGGTTACCGCAGGCACCGGGCCAACGGTCGGCACCACCTGCGGCGCATGCTCGGCGAAGATGAAGTCCGAAGCACTGACCTGCGCTACATCTAACGCATCCAGGTAGACCAGGTTGACGTTCGAGGCAGCGCCCTGGGCGCCGTTACGTGTCACGTACACCCCATGAATCTGCGTCAGGCCGTTGAGGGTGGCGCGATTCTTGTGCTCGATGGTCAGTTGGCTGAAATCGGTCACCCCGGTCTGGCGCAGGTCGATCTTGTCGATCCCGTGGCGGAAGCCGCGCAGGGCGTTGTTGTAGTCCTTGACGCCCGACTGGGCCGCCACCACGAACACATCCGAAGTCGCGCTGTCATGGCTGTAGATGGTGCCGCTCAACGAAGCCACCATCTTGCCCTGGGCGTCGCTGCTGTACATCACGCCCTTAGCGCCGCCGTTGAGCAGCACGGTGCCCAGGCCTTCCTGCGGCTGGACCGCCGAGGCGTCGCTGTTGACGTAGGCCGTCGGGGCGACAAAGGTGTCCTGGAACTTGAAGTTCGCCGCGCCGATCCCGGCCAGCAGCTGGTTCTTCAGGACGATGCTCTGGCCCTTGGCCAGGTCGATCTTGACGTCCGCGCCTTGCTGGCTGAGCACCAGGTCGCTGAACTTCTTCCCGGCAAAGCCCACCAGGTCGATGATCTCGCCACGGGCGGCCTCGAAGTTGCTGATGACATCGCTGCCACCCTCCCGGCGGTGGACCACGAAGAAGTCCTTGCCCGCCCCGCCCGTCAGGCTGTTGTTGCCACGCCCGCCGTCGAGCAAGGCATCGGCCTTGCCAGCGACCAGCACATCGTTGCCGTCGCCGGTGACGATGTTCTGAATGCTCGCAGGATTTTTCACCGTCAACGCCGCGCCGCCGATGCTGGCGACACCGGTCAACAGGTTGACCGAGCTATCCCCGGAAACGGCCGCCGCGTTGAGGGTATTGCGCCCGCCCGCGACACCATTGACCGCGTCGTCCAGGACTGCACGGTTGGCATGCCCGACCACCGACTTGAGGTATTCGTCGGTGTAGAAATAGGTATCGTCCGGGGTGCTCTTGCTGCCGTACAAACGCAGCGACCAGGCATTGAGCGTGACCGGCTGGCCGGAAGCCGCATCGCTTACCTGCAAGGTCCAGTTGCCCGTCGAGCGCTCGCCAAAGTCATGGGTGGTCATGAAAGTGTATTTGAACGACCCCGACTGCGTGCTGCCGACATCGCTGGCACTCGCGCCGGGCATGCCGTCCGGCACCTTGCCTTGGCGGTTGAGCAGGATGCTCTGGGTGCCGTCGGGCGAGATCAGCTTGAGCGTCAGGTCGCCAAGGCGGCCCACCTGGGCGTCGAAGTCAATCTCGACGTGTTCCACATTGAGGCCGGCATTCATGGCGATCGACGAAGTCAGCGTGCCCCCCGCCGCCAGGCTCTTGCCCAGGGCACCGCTGGAGGCGCTGTAGACATACTCGTTGGCCCCGGTGCTCTGGGTCATCCAGGCTTCGGACAGGCGCACCGCGGCCCGCGCGTCGACTTCGCCGAAGCCGTAGTCGTTGCTGGTGTGCATGCCGCCGCCGTTCCAGCCGTGGGCGGCGTTGTCGCTCCATTGGGTGGATGGGTCGTTGATCTTGCGCGCGGACAGCGCGAGGATCTGCTGCACGTCGCGATAGCCCAGGTTCGGGTTGGCCTCGAGCATCAGCGCGACGATGCCGGAGACGATCGGCGCGGCGAAGCTGGTGCCCTGCATGCTGGTGTAGTCGTTGCCGAAGGTCGAGCCACGATCGGTTTCCAGCATATGGCTGGTGGACACCACGTTGCTGCCCGGCGCCGACACCAGCAGGCTGGCGCCCGGGTTGGAGAACGGCGAGGAGCCGATCTGCAGGGTCGACAAGTCGCCCTGGGCATTGATCGCGCCGACTTCCACCGAGAAGCGGTTGTTGTTGGTCAAGGAGCCCTGGGCATTGCCGCCGGTTGCGCGGCTGTTGCCGCCGGCCGCGACAATGATCGTACCCAGGCCGCCACGACCGTTACTCGCGGCGTACTGGGCATTCATGCTCAGCGCCGTGGCGGTGTTGACGAAGCCGTCCTGGAAGCTGCTGAGGGCGAAATCGTTGGTGAAGCCCCAACTGTTGTTGGCGATGTCGAAGCTGACCATGTGCCCCAGCCCGGCGAGGTCGGCGCCGCTGTTGGCCAGATAGTAGCCGCCCAGCGTCGCGCCATAGGCCACCCCTACCCCGCCCGCGCCATTCTTGGCCGCGACCATCACCCCCGCCACCATGGTGGCGTGGTTGGACACCAGGCCCGGCAAGCTGCCGTTGCTCTGTTGGGTCTGCAGCCAGGCCTTATCGACGTTGGCGGCCAGGTCCGGGTGGGCGATGTCGAAGATCTCGGGCGCGGTGGCGAACTGGCCGCCCGGCTCGAACTGGCCGATGCGTACGCCCTTGCCGGTGTAGTCCTTCCAGACCGGCAGCACGTTGGTGTCGCTCAGGTACCACTCCTGGGCCGCCAATGGGTCCAGCGGCACTTCCGGGGTCAGCAAGGTCACCCCGGCGCGCATCGGCGCGGTCTGCCCGCTGCTCAGGTCCACCACCGAGGCCGACAGGTTGCCGGCGGCATCGACCACGCCGTACTTGAAGCTGAGCAGGCCGGTGTAGCGCGCATCCGGAGTGAAGAGCACGTCGCCCTGGGCGGTGAGGCTGACGGTGCCGCCGACCGCGTCGCCGACATTGGCAATGCGCAGCGCGCCCTGGCTGTTGAGGTGTTGATCGTTGGCCAGCAGGCTCTGCGCGGAAATCAGGTGGGCCTGGGTCCGGTTGAAGGCCTTGCCGTCCTTGTCGAGGGTCAGCACGTCGGCCACCGGCATGGCGTTGGGGGTCTGCAGGTCGACCGCCGAGATATCCGAGAAATTCAGCTTCTGGATGTTTTTCAGGGTCACCGTGCCGTCGCGCCCAGCCACCTTGTCAGCCACTTCATAGCCGCTGGCAGTGCGGGTGATGCGGTAATCGCCATGGTTACCATGCAGCGTCACCAGGTTGATCCCGCCGTCGCCGTCGATGGTCGCGTTGCCATGGCCGACTTCGATCACGTCATTGCCGGCGCCGCCGAAAATCCGGTCGGCGCCGCCACCGGCGTGAATGATGCTGCCGCCTTCGGCGGCGTAGATCACGTCGCCTTGGGGCCCGGCGTAGATCACCGCCTTGCCGCTGCCGCCGATGATGGTGTTGTGGCCGCTGCCACCGACCAGCACGTCGCTGCCCGCCCCGCCCACCAGGGTCGAATTGCCGGAGCCGCCCTTGATGAAGGCACTGCCGGTGCCGCCGCTCATGATCGTGTCGTCGCCGCTGCCGCCCTGGGCAATGGTCAGGCCGGCCTGGGCCATGTTCAGCACCACGCCTTTGTCGCCAACGATGATCGCCGTGTCGTGGCCGCCATTGCCGTGGATATTTTTCGGATCGTCCGAGGCGCTGATCACAAAGACGTCGTCGCCCTTGCCACCGACATAGGTGTTGCTGCCGCCGCCACCCACCAGCCAGCCACCGGCCGGCGCGGCAATCAGCGTGTCGTTGCCGCTGCCGCCATACAAGTTGCCCACGCCCAGCTGCGCCGCGTCCAGGGTTTCGCCGGTGGTGCTCTGGCTGGCATAGGCGGTGGTGGTGATGCCATTGGTGGTCGAGGTCACCTTGGTACCCGCGCCCAGGGCAGTCAGGGTGTTGCTGACCGGGTCACCGAGGAAATCCACCGCCAGCGCTTCCTGGTTCTTGCCATTGATGGTGAACGAACCGGTGGCGAGCACCCGGTTGCCGTCACGCACTTCGGTTTGAGTGGACGCCGCAGCCCGCACGTTGATCTGGGTGATGCCCAGCTCGGCCAGGGTCTTGAGTTCGCCGGCATCGACTTTCGCATCATGGGTGCCGTCGACCCAGACCCGCAGCTTGCTCCAGATCGGATCGCGCTGATCGATCACGCCATCCTTGTTCGCGTCCTCGCTGGCCAGTGCCGCGAAACCGTCCTTGAATTTCGCCTCGCCCGCCGCGCCGTTCACCCCGGCCTTGCCGCCGTAGTACTCGGAGAACATCTGGCTGACGTCCTTGATCTGGCCGCTGCCATCGTCGATCACCAGCATACCGGTGCTGCGATCCGCCCAGCCGCTGCGCTTGAGCGTGCCACTGTGGTCGGTGTCGAACAGCACGCCGTCACGGATGTCGGTCATGTGCACGCCGTTGCCGGTCAGGTCCAGTAGCAACGGGTCAACGTAGGTGTTGAAGGTGGTCATGGCCGACAGGCCGTTCAGCGTTACCGCATTACGCAGGCTGAAGTCCGGCTTATTGGGGCTGGACGGCTGGTAGAACTGGGTCAGGTAGGTGTTGGGACGCGCATTGGGGTCGAGCTGCATTTCGCCCGGGCGAATGCCACCCGAGGCCAGGCTGGCCATCTGGGTCGAGGTGAAATCGGTTTTGCTGAGAATGCCGCCGACGGCAAAGATGCTGTTGGTCGCCGAGTTCTGAATGAAGCCGTTGGCGACGTCCTGCTGGGCTTTGCTTTCGCCCTGGATGTGTTGTTGGGGTTGGGGCGAGGGATTAATGTCGATATTAATAAGATTAGGGACCGACATATCGGGGGCCTCGTCAACTATCAGTCCACGAACCCATTTGTAAACTTGAGATGTCAAACTAGTAACAACGGTCCAGTCTCCCGAAGGAGAGTCGACCCGGTTAATCCAGTTCATTGCTATTTGCTTGGTTTCAGCAGTACCTATACGAGCAGCTAACGCCATAAGCTTGTCTGTCTCGTAAGAAAGCGCAAGCTCCCATCCAGGACTGCCGGCAAAGTCCAAAACATTACCCCAGTAAACTGCCCGGCTATTTTCACCCAAAACTTCAAATACAGAATTCAATGTCCAAGCGTCGACTGACAGCCCGTTATTATCAAAAACCTTACGATGAAACCCCCAAGCTTCTTCATAAGTTATATCTGCGGAAACAATACCTTTGGCGTCCAGCTTGTCACTCAATGTGCTGACGTATTCGCTAGCCATTTGCCTACGAATCCGATTCACATCGTCTTCAGACATAACATGGCCTGCATCTGCCGCTGTTGTCTTCATGAAATTGATTGCCACTTCCCCTGCTATAGAGTCCCCCTTTGCAACTCCGTTAGCAAGCACAGCATACTTATACCCTCTGACCGCCAGGTAATCATACATTGCGCCGGGCCCCGCCGAACTCAACAGTGCTTTCGCATAATCCAAATCTACAACCGTTAATCCTTGCGGCACAAAGACTCTCCCTATTTCTCTACTTTAGACAGAACAAATTCTTCCGTTAAACTTACGATACGTTTCCAGGCCTTTAACTTTTCCGGTGTGAATCCAACCTTCATGTGTGCATCAAGCTGACTAAAGACAAACTCTCCCCGACAATTATAAAAACCTTCCCCTGCCTGATCACCGAGGCATTCAAACACTGCTTGAATCTCTCCGCCCTCTTCACTCCAATAATAACCATTCAGAATTTCTGGAAAGGTTCTGTCTTTGCGCTTAACAAAATAGAGCCCTAACTCCTCAATATAAGTAGCACCTTCGATTTCTTTTCCTTCTGCAGCCCCAAGAAAGGCAGCAAGTCGTGACCTCAAATCAAAGTCCTTGTACTTAATAGGCGAGACTACAATTTCCAAGCCATCAAACCTCAGTCCCTCACTAAAGTACTTAGACTGGTTCGCGGGTAGAAAATCTGGCCAGGACACGACCATAGGCAAGGAAGTCATATTTGCATCACAAGTTTTTTGACTATGAAAGGTATTTTTATCCCAAGAGCTCTCGCCTTCATACTCGGCCCAAAAAACAACATAGTTACGAGGCACTACTATTGCCCGCCCTGAAAGGCGACCACATATAGACTGCACCGACACTGGCTCCACACTTTCTAAAACCTTCGGAGAAAACATTACGAAAAAAATGTAATAGCAAAGCCCTACCAACAGGAAAATCGCAACAAAAACTCGAAGTAGCTGCCATACAAAAATTAACGCTTTAAATAATAATCTCTTAAAAGCAGCCATCTCTTCCCTCTCTTTTTTTTTGCATGGACCCCAACCACCGCCGCTTTAAACTTTTTTCTGGGGTTAGCCCCCCTTTATTTCACAATTTACTCAGCAATTACCTTATCAAGAACACTCAGGGCAAACTCATCCACAGCCCTTACATCCGTAAGTTCCTTTGGGTATTGGTAGAAAACCCATAATCCACTGCCATACAGGCGGTTCGCCCGGACCGTCGCCAGGTAGTCCGAGACATACACCGAGACACCGTCTTTCCCTGTGAACTTGCGCTCCTGAAAACCACCGACCTCATAACGCTCGACCCCGTCCGCCAGCGCCACGGGGTGCTTCCCGCGCAGGTGCCTGTCGGCGTCGAAGCCTTCCATGGAAATGCGTTCGATAAACAAGGCTATCGGGTAACGGCTGCCCTTGGCGTCGTCGCTGACCACCTCTGCCGTTGGATACTCGAGGGTGAATTCAATGCCGCTGCTGCCGTCATAACGCACCAGGCGACAGGCCTGTGGGCTCATGGAGAATCGAAAGGCAGGCAGGTCCTGCTTGATGGGTGAAAACTCGCACCCGGTAAAACCACTGCCATCCCCGGTTGAATGAAGTTTCATATAGGGACTGTCTTGCGTGGTGGGCAGCAAGTAGTACACAAGCAGCGCAACTGCCGCTCCCGCCCCGAGCCAGTACAGGCTTCGGCTTGTGGATCTGGCCATACCGGTTACTCCCTCCACGTTGAAAGAATCATTGATGCCTGGCGATACGCTGGGAACTTCACTTCAACAGCCCTAGCGTTCCCGCAAACTCTCATCCACATGCTGTTGCAACGGACTCAGGAAGTAGTCGATCACCCGGCGCTGGTCGGTCTTCACTTCCGCGGTGATCGACATGCCCGGCGACAGCGCCACGCGTTGGCCGTTGACCAGCAGGTGGTCGGACTTCAGGCGAATGCGGCTGCTGTAGATCAGCCCGCGTTTTTCATCTTCGATGGCGTCGTTCGAGACGCTGAGCACTTCGCCGTCGACGGTGCCGTATTTGGTGAAGGTGAAGGTTTCCACCTTGACCGTGACCGGCTGGCCGGCGCGGACGAAACCCACGTCCTTGTTTTCCAGCATCGCTTCCACTTCCACCGGTTGGTCGGCGGGGACTATGACCATCAGCGGCTGGGCCGGGGTGACCACGCCGCCGACAGTGTGGATCGCCAGTTGCTGGACGGTGCCGTCCACCGGGGCCTTGAGGCTGGTCAGGGTTTCCTGGTAACGGGCCTTGGCCAGTTCCTGGACCAGGCTTGCGGCTTTCTGGTTGGCTTCCTGTTGCAGGTCGAGCATGGCCCGGCGGTTCTGCGCGACCACGCCTTCGCGCCGGCGCCGCGCCTCAGCCTGGGCCGCGGTGGACTGCAAGACACTGGCCTGCTGCACGCTCAACTGGCGCAGCAGGTCGAGGCGCGCCTGTTCCTTTTCCAGGTACTCGTGGCGCGCTACGTACTGTTGCTCCAGCAGCCGCCGGTAGTCCTCGGCCAATTGCGTGGCGATCGGCACGGTTTGCCGCAGGCTGGCCACCTGGGCCTGGGCGGACTGGATTTCGGCGCTGCGCTGGAGGATTTCCGCGTCCACCAGCTCCAGGTTGCTGCGGTATTCCTGATACTGCCCCTGCAACCAGCGCTGGGCGCTGAGCACCTGCTCCGGGTTGGCATTGGCAATCGCGCCGATCAGCGATGCCGGCGGCTGTTGCTGGTTGATCGCATCGAGCATCGCCGCGCCACGGGCGCTGTCGACCCGGGCCGCCAGCAGCTCGTTCTGAATCCGCCTGACGTCGGCATCCGCCGCCGTCGGGTCGAGTTCCACCAGCAGCTCGCCGACTTTCACCGCCTGGCCGTCACTGACATGGATCGCCCTGACCACGGCGGTTTCGCTGGATTGAATCAGCTTGGTCTTGCCATTGGGCACGATCTTGCCCGGCGCCACCGCCACCACTTCGATCTTGCCGAGACAGGCCCACAGCAGGGCCAGCACGGCAAAACCGAGGATGCTCCAGACAAAGATCCGCGGCGCCGGGTGCACGGGGGTGTCCTGCAACTCCAGGGCGGCGGGCAGGAACTGCGCCTCATGGGGCAGGCGCTGCACGCTGTCCATGCTTTTGCGCTGGCGCCAGGCGTGTTGCCAGGCGTCGCGGTAGCGCTGCAATAACGAAGGAGTGGCGCTCATGGGCAATCGGTCCTTGAATCCGGATGGCATCCAGCCCCGCCCCCTGCGGCGGGGGCGGCGGCCGAACAAATAACCTGTGAATCGGGCGGCGCTCAGCCCTGCTGCATACGGTGCAGGCGCGAATAGTGGCCGGCCTGGTGCGCCAGCAGTTCGGCATGGTTGCCCTGCTCGACGATCTGCCCGCGGTCGACCACCAGGATGCGATTGGCATCGCGTACCGCCGACAACCGGTGAGCAATGATGATCACCGTGCGCCCGGCGCAGATGCTTTGCATGTTCTGCTGGATGATCCGTTCGGACTCGTAGTCCAGCGCACTGGTGGCCTCGTCGAAAATCAGGATCCGCGGGTTGCCGATCAGGGCCCGGGCGATGGCGATGCGTTGCCGCTGGCCGCCGGACAGCGAGGTGCCATGCTCCCCGACCATGGTGTCGTAGCCTTCGGGCAGTTCCAGGATGAACTCGTGGGCCCCGGCCATGCTGGCGGCATGCATCACCGTTTCCAGCGGCGCGCCCGGATCGCTCAGGGCGATGTTTTCCCGGATGCTGCGGTTGAACAGCATGTTGTCCTGCAACACCACGCCAATCTGCCGCCGCAGGGAGGAAACGTCCGCCAGCGCCAGGTCCATGCCGTCCACCAGCACCCGTCCACGCTCGGGCACGTACAGGCGCTGGAGCAGGCGGGTCAGCGTGCTTTTACCCGAGCCGGAACGCCCCACCACGCCGATCACTTCGCCGGCGGCGATCTGCAGGTTGATCCCGCGCAGGATCTCCGAACCGTCGGCGCGATAACGGAAATGCACCTGGTCGAATTCGATCTGCCCCCTGAGGGGCGGCAAGGCGCTGCGGGTGGCCTGGGACAGCTCGGTGCGGGTGTTGAGGATATCGCCCAGGCGCTGTACGGAAACGCCGGTCTGCTGGAAGCTGGTCCACAACTGCGCCAGGCGCATGATCGGGCCGCTGACCCGACCGGCCAGCATGTTGAAGGCGATCAGTTCGCCCACCGAAAGCTGCCCGTCGATCACCAGCCGCGCGCCCAGCCAGAGGGTCGCCACCGTAACCAGCTTGCCGATCAGCGACACACTTTCGTTGGCGATGGTGGACAAGGTCTGGGTCTTGAACCCGGCCGCCACATAAGCGGCCATCTGGTTGTCCCACTTGCGGATCGCCTGGGGCTCGACGGCCATGGATTTCACTGTGTCGATGCCGTTCACCGTCTCCACCAGGAACGCCTGGTTCTCCGCGCCGCGGGTGAAACTGTCCTGCAAGCGGGCGCGCAACAGCGGGGTGACAAACAGCGAGACCAGCACGTACAGGGGCAGCGACAACAGCACCACCAGGGTCAGCCAGCCGCTGTAGTAGAACATCACCAGGATGAACACCAGCGAGAACAGCACGTCCAGCAACAAGGTAATGGCGTTGCCGGTCAGGAAGCTGCGGATGTTCTCCAGCTCGCGCACCCTGGCCACCGAATCGCCGACCCGGCGCGCCTGGAAATACGCCAGCGGCAGGTTGATCAGATGACGGAACAGGCGCGAGCCCAGTTCCACGTCGATCCGGCTGGCGGTATGGGCGAACACGTAGCTGCGCAAACCGCTCAAGGCCGATTCGAACAGCATGATGCCCAGCAACCCCGCGGCGATGACATCCAGGGTGGTCAGCCCGTGGTGCACCAGCACCTTGTCCATCACCACCTGGAAAAACAACGGCGTCACCAGGGCAAACAGCTGCAGGGCAAAGGACACCAGCAGCACTTCGCCGAGCAACTTGCGGTATTTGACGATGGCGGGAATGAACCAGGTGAAGTCGAACCGCGAGGTTTCCCCCGGCAACCCGGCCTCGGAGCGCAGCAGCACCAGCTCGCCGGTCCAGCGCGCGGCCAGGGCCTCGAAGGAGATGACTTCAGGCCGGTCCGAACGCGGGTCCTGGATCAGCGCCTGGCCTTGGTCGAGCTTGGCAATGATGAAGAATGTGCCGTCGCCATCGACCGCGATCGCCGGCAACGGCGTGCGCTCCAGGCGAGCGATTGAAGTGCTGACCGACTTGGCCTTGAGCCCCAGCTTGCGCGCGGCGAGCAGCAGTTCGCGCTGGGTGAACGGCTGGTTCTCTGGAGCGAACTCGTGGGCCAATTGCTCGGCGGATGCCGCCACCGAATGAAACCGGGCCAGCATCACCAGACAGACCAGGCCAGTGTCTGGCGTGGGCGACTCGGCGCCCCTTCCTTGTTCGCTCATAAGCTTCCATGCATGCCGCGTTGCGGCCGTAAAGTCCTAATATTTCAAGATGTTACATCAAGAATGAAATAATTAGTATCAATACGACATCATCGATTGAGATTTATTTCACTCGATTGTATGAATCCCTCGTCAGAGCGCCTTGCGCTCCTGCGGTGGCAGGAAATCCCGGTCGGCGTCGTAGTCTTTCGTCAGGTACATCGCCAGGTCGCTCAGGTCTTTCGGGCTCAGGGTTCCCGCCGCCTGCTTGAGCTTGAGGGTGTCGATGATGTAGTCGTAGCGCGCGTTGTTGTACTCACGCACCGCGCTGTACAGCTGGCGCTGGGCATTGAGCACATCCGCGGTGTTGCGCGAGCCCAGGTCGCGCCCGACCTGGTTGGCCTTGACCGAAGCCTGGCCGGAACGAATCGTCTGCCGGCGGGCAATGACCTGCTCGATATCGGAATTCACCGCGCGGTAGAAATTGCGCGTGTTCTGCACCACTTCGCGGCGGCGGTCCTCGCGCTCGTCTTCACTCTGGGCCAGCCGCTCGGTCGCTTCGCGCACCTGGGAACGGGTCATGCCGCCGGAGTACAGCGGAATATTCAACTCCAGGCCGATGCTGCTTTGCGTGACATTGCCTCGATAGCCATCCCGCCCGAAGTCGGTGGGGTTGCTGTAGCCGAAGCTGTCGTTTTCACCTTTGCGCCAGGACGCCACCGCATCGACGGTCGGCGCATAACCGGCCTTGCGCTGGCGGTTGGTCTGTTCGGCGGCAATCACCGCGTAGCTGCTGGCTTGCAACGCCAGGTTCTGGCGCACCGCGCGGCTGACCCATTCGTTGGCATCGTTGGGCACCGGCAGTTCCACCGGCAGTTGATGCTGAATACCCTCGATCGTCGAATAGTCCTGGCGGGTCAAGCGGGACAAGGCCTCGAAGGCATCGTCGACCTTGCGCTCGGCGAGTTTGCGATTGGCGCCGGCGTTGTCATGGGCGGCCTGGGCGTCGAGCACATCGGTGATGCTCGAGGCGCCATTCTCCAGGCGGGCCTGGGCCTGTTGCTGCTGACGCTCGAGCGCCGCTTCCTCGGCCTTGGAGGCGGCGAGCAGGTCCAGGGCGCGCAAGGTTTCGAAATAGGCCTGGGCCGTGGTCAGCACCAGCCCCTGCTCCTTCGCGCCCAATTCAAGTTCGGCCTGGGCGGTGCTGGCGTGGGCGGCTTCCAATTGAAACCAGCGATCGGCACGGAACAGCGGCTGGTTGAGATTGGCCTGGAACACCGTGGTGCTGCGCGTGCGGGTCAGGCCCGGCTCGTCCCGCTCCAGACGCACCGATTCCACGGTGCTGCCGGCATTGAGCGTGGGCAGTAACCCGGCCCGGGCCTGGGGGATGCTTTCGCGCTGGGCCTGGTACTCGTGGCGCGCCGCGGACAGCTGGGCGTCATGCTCGACGGCCTGGCGGTAAACCTGCAGCAGCTCGGCGCGCTGGGCACCTGGATCGGCGAAAGCCGGGATCGTCACCAGTGCCAGGATGAGCAATGGCGAGAAAAAACGGGGGGAGTGAGTCATAACAATCCATGTCGCATTCGGGTAAAACGGTTCAGCCAGGCTGATCAGGGCGCGCATCCTACGCCGTGGCCAAGGCTGTCACAAGCGACAATTATGGCTACTAGCCATCATTTTCTCAGGCATCGGATCAGATAAAGCCGAATCACCCCCTGGCTTCGGCCTACAAAAAACCAGAATCGTCTTATTTATCGACCACCTCAAACCCCGCATGCTTCGCCCCCGCAAATCTGCCCAGCACCTGAGCGCAACCTTGTTGTCCAGTCCCTGACCGGGACACGTTGCCGGCTCATACCTGCCCTGACCGCTGTCGCGTGCTCAACGCGCCACGCCACTCACTCACAGGACCCAAGCTGCCATGACTTTTATCCTCAACGGCCGCCACCTTTTACTGGATCAGCTGCCGCCAGACACACCTCTGCTGTATGCCCTGCGCAACGACTTGGGCCTCAATGGCCCCAAGTACGGCTGCGGCCTGGGGCAATGCGGCGCCTGCACGGTGCTGGTGGACGGTGTCGCCGCCCGCTCCTGCACCCTGCCGCTGTCCAGCGTGCAGGACAAACAGGTCACCACCCTGGAGGGCCTGGCGCAGGAAGAGCGCCTGCACCCGGTGCAACAGGCGTTCATCGATGAGCAGGCCGCGCAATGCGGCTATTGCAGCAACGGCATGATCATGACCCTGGTGGCGCTGTTCGAGCGCGAGCCCGAGGCCGACGAGCAACGGATCAAGAACGAGCTGGCCTACAACCTCTGCCGCTGCGGCGCGCACTTCGAGATCCTGCAAGCCGCGGCCAGGGCCCGTCAGCTGCTGGCAGAGCGGGGTCGACCATGAACGACCTGCCGTTGACCCGTCGCCGCCTGCTCCAGGCCGGCGGCCTGATCATGATCAGCACCCTGCTGCCCAAACCGCTGCTGGCCATGGCCGAAACCCGTACTACGACCCCGTTGCCAACGGACCCGACGCCGGACCATGTCGACAGCTTTATCGCCCTGGGCGCCGACGGCCACGTGACCGCGTTCTGCGGTCATGTCGACCTCGGCACCGGGGTGCGCACGGCGCTGGCGCAGATCGTCGCCGACGAGCTGGATGTCGACTTCGAGCAGGTGCGGATGATTCTCGGCGACACCGCCAGCACCCCGGACCAGGGCCCGACCATCGCCAGCGCGACCCTGCAGGTCAGCGCCCTGCCCCTGCGCCAGGCCGCCGCCCAGCTGCGCCAGTGGCTGCTGGAAGGCGCGGCGGAAATCCTCGACCAACCGATTGCCGGGTTGCGGGTTGAACGAGGGCAGATCTACGCCAGCGCGAGCCCCAAACGACGCCTGAGCTACGCCGAACTGGCCCGCGGACAGGACCTGCACCTGCCCCTGGACCCACACGTCAAACTCAAGGCCGTCGGTGCCGGTCGTTATGTCGGCCAGTCCACCCCGCGCGTGGACATCCCGGCCAAGGTCAGCGGCCAGTTGACCTATGTCCACGACCTGCGCCTGGACGGCATGCTCCACGGTCGCGTGGTACGCCCGCCCTACCCCGGCGCCGATGCCAGCGCGCCCTTGGGCCATGCGCTGATCGCGGTGGATGTGGCGTCCATCGCGCATTTGCCGGGCATCGTCAAACTCGTGGTGATCGGTGACTTTGTCGGCATCGTCGCCGAGCGCGAGGAGCAGGCCATCGACGCCATGCGCCAGCTCAAGGTCCAGTGGAAAACCTGGGATGCGCTGCCCGACCTGCGGCAAGATGCGCTGCACAAGACGCTCCTGGCCCATCCCAAGCAGGACCGCGTGCTGCGCGACGATCCCGACATCGACAGCAGCCTGGGCACGCTCAACAGCCCGCTCAATGTTGACTATGTCTGGCCTTACCACCAGCATGCCTCCATCGGCCCGTCCTGCGCGGTGGCGATGATCGACGCCGAACGCGCCGAGGTCTGGACCGGCAGCCAGAACCCCCATGACCTGCGCAAGGACATCGCTCTGCTGCTGGGGCGTACACCGCAACAGGTGCAGATCAATCGCATGGAAGCCTCGGGCTGTTACGGACGCAACTGTGCCGACGATGTGGCCGCCGACGCCGCCCTGCTCTCCCAGGCAGTCGGGCGGCCGGTACGGGTGCAACTGATGCGCGAGCAGGAGGCCGGTTGGGAACCCAAGGGCACCGCGCAGCTGATGCAAGTCCGCGGTGGCCTGGACGGCAAACGCGAAGTGGCCGCCTACGAATTGAAAACCTGCTACCCCTCGAACAACGCCCGGACCCTGGCGCTGCTGCTCACCGGCACCGTCGCCAACCGCCCCGACATCCAGCAGATGGGAGACCGCACGGCGATCCCGCAATACCGCTTCCCGCAGATGCGCATCGTCTGCCAGGACGCCGCGCCGATCGTCCGCGCCTCGTGGATGCGCGGGGTTTCCGCGCTGCCCAATGTCTTCGCCCATGAATCCTGGATCGACGAACTGGCCTACATCGCCCAGCAGGACCCGATCGCCTTCCGCCTGCGCTACCTGGACGACCCGCGCGCCCTGGCGCTGATCGAGGCGCTGAAAAAGCAGGCCGGCTGGCAGGACGGTAGCGCCCACCGCCACCCGGCGCCGCCGTCGCAGGAATGGGTCAAGGGTCGGGGGTTTGCCTATGCCCGGTATTTCCACAGCAAGTTCCCAGGCTTCGGTGCCGCCTGGGCCGCGTGGGTCTGCGACCTGAGCGTCAACCGGCGCACCGGGCAGATCCGCCTGGACAAGATCTTCGTCAGCCACGACTGCGGGCGCATGGTCAACCCGGCCGGCGTCCGTCACCAGGTGCACGGCAATATCGTCCAGTCGTGCAGCCGGGTGCTCAAGGAATACGTCAGCTTCGACCCTTGCGGCAGCACTTCCCTGGAATGGGGCGGCTATCCGATCCTGCGCTTCGACGAGTTGCCCGAAGTGGATGTGCAACTGCTCGACCGCCCGGAAGAACCCTCCATGGGCGCCGGCGAGTCGGCCTCGGTACCCAGCGCCGCGGCCATTGCCAACGCGATTTTCGACGCGGTCGGCGTGCGCCTGCGGCAAGTGCCCTTTACCCCGGAAAGTCTGTTGCAAGCCTTGCAGCAAGCCCCCGACGCTGACCACCCTGGCCAGGAGGCCCACCCATGAGCAAACTCAAGACCCTCGTCGGCTGGAGCCTGGCCGCCTTGAGCCTGGCCGTCACCGCGGGCGTGTTCATCAGTTGGCAGCCGGCGATCGCGCCGCTGGACAATCACGACACCCAGTACTTCAGCCATGCGCAAGTTGCCAAGGGCGAGCAACTCGCGGCCCTGGGCGATTGCGCGGTCTGCCATACCGCGCCGGGCGGGGCGCGCAACGCTGGCGGCCTGGCCATGCGCATCCCGTTCGGCACCCTGTACAGCACTAACATCACCCCCGATCCGGAGACCGGGATCGGCAGCTGGTCCTATCCGGCCTTCGAGCGCGCCATGCGCCACGGCATCGACCGCAACGGGCGTTACCTGTACCCGGCGTTTCCCTACACCGCCTTCACCAAGACCCGCGACGAGGACCTCAAGGCGCTCTACGCCTACCTGATGAGCCAGCCGCCGGTCCGCCACCAGCCACCGCAGACCGACCTGCATTTCCCCTTCAATATCCGCCCGGGCATCCTCGCCTGGAACTGGCTCTACCTCAGGCCCGGCGCCATGGCCGACGAGCCCGGGCGCAGCGCCCTGTGGAACCGTGGCGCCTACCTGAGCGAGGGCCTGGGACATTGCAGCGCCTGCCACTCGCCCCGCGATCCGCTGTTTGGCGAACGCGGCGGCCGGCACCACCTGAGCGGCGGTGTTGCCGAAGACTGGAGCGCCCATGCCCTGGCCGGCGGCAAGGCGCCGCTGGCCTGGACCGAGCAGGACCTGCTGGACTTCCTGCGCCACGGCTACAGCCCGCGCCACGGCGTCGCCGCCGGCCCGATGGCGCCGGTGATCCACGAAGGCCTGGCGCAACTGCCGGAGGCCGACCTGCAGGCCATCGCCCATTACCTGTCCAGCCTGCAACCGGCCAGCGCCCCGCAAGGCAGCGCCGACACCCTGAACCACCAGGCCGAGCAACGCACCGAGCCCCTCGGCTCCCCCGGCGCCCGGCTGTTCTCGGGGGCCTGCATGGCCTGCCACGCCCAGGAAAAAGGCCCGACCCTGACCGGCGTGCGCCCCTCCCTGGCCCTCAACAGCAACCTCTACGCTGACAACCCCGACAACGCCATCCGCGTGATCCTCGAAGGCATCGCCCAACCGGCCAACCCGGAACTGGGCTACATGCCCGCGTTCCGCCACAGCCTCGACGACCAGCAGATCGCCGACCTGCTGACCTTCCTGCGCCAGGACCTGGCAAGCCAGGCGCCCTGGAAAGACGTGAAACAACGCGTCAGCCACATACGCGCCAGCCTGCCTCCCGGCTGACCCGTTCCCGGCCATGAAAAAGCCCCGCATAAGCGGGGCTTTTTATCGGTTCTGTCTGGTGCTCAACAAGGTGGGGCATCACGCCTTGAAGCCCGGCAAACCGTTCGCGGCCCGCCACGCTTTCACCTCACTCAATACCGCCTCAGGACTGTCTTCAATACCGTTTTGATCCGGGTAGTAAATGAGTCCATAACCCGCCGGATGCCCGGTGACTTTCTCAAAATGATCGGCCAGCGTACTCAGATACTTTTCGAGTTGGGGACCTTCAAGGTCGTTGGTTTCACTGAAGAACTCATTGATCAGCTGTAGGAACTCACACTCTGTGTAGTGCTCGATCCGAGCCTTATCTAAAGACATGGCAGCTAACCTTGAGCAAGATTTTTGGAGGTCTCACTTTTGATGAATGTGATATCAGACACTCGCCCTCTCTTTTGATCATCACTGCTTGAATCCCGGTAACCCATTCGCCGCACGCCACACCTTCACAACTCGCGTGATGTCTTCGGCGGTTCCCTTTGAACCGTCCTCCGGGTAGTAAATCAAATCGGTGCCGCCTGGGTGACCGGTAATCTCGCAGAATTCCTCTAGAAGATCGTCAAGCACATCGTCGGTTGCGGTCTTGTTAGCAGCGAGCAGTTCTTTCAGATAGCTGACAAATTCGTCTTCGGTAAAGTCAGTGATGCTGTTCTTCATTGATAAACGTCATCCTTTTCGGTGAATGTCGATGTGATGTTTCGGGGTAACGACACTCAGGTTGTCGACATCATAGAGGCTTCCACCCTTGGCAATATGATCAAGGTGGTGCAGCTCAAATGATCCGCGCTTTCCTGCCCTGTCCCTGTAGCGTGCCTTTGGTGCACTGCCCGCTCGCATCCGGTCGATATTGTTGTCTGTGAACTGCCCTGCAAACTCAGGACAATTGGCGATAGCTTTCCACAGGGCTCGCCTGAAGCTATTGAAGCTGCCGAAACTTTTCCCGCGCAGTTGCGTGGCAATCACTGCAGGTACAGGTGATCCCAGCCCAATACCAGCACCGGCAAGCCAGATGCCCATGGCATCTTTACCCTCGCCAGTAACAACGCCCGGATTGAACCGGACATTCATTACAATATAGAGCGGCTGTACTCCCGAACCAGGCGGGAACACCAGAATGAAGTCCTGGTACTGCGGCGGATAGAGCGGATTGACGATGATGGTATCCGCCTGTTCGGTGGGCGGATAAATCCAGATGGGGGGCGCTTGCGGTGCGGCCTCTAACGGCGGGATACCCGAGGTGCTGGAGGGGTCGACCGCTGGCGTCCAGATCAGGGTGACGCCATCGCCGAAGTCGGCCACCTGCAGCTGATCCCGGGCCTGAAACCGGACCACGGGGATCATTTCCCAATCGCGGCGCTTCTCGGTGTTGTAGCCATAACCCTTGAGCGTGCCATCGGCTTGCTCTTCGATATGCAGTCGAACCCGGGTCCGGCCTTCTTTGAGCGACTTGAGCTGTTCCTCCGTATACAAAGCGCTATCGCCCAGGCTCGACGGCACGAGCATGGCGATAACACCGAGCAGGCCTCCCGCAACCACACCAGAAGTGAAGGCACCGCTGGCGGCCGTGCCGCAAAGACCACCGCACGACGCACCAACAGGCACCAGTGCATTGGCGCCGAGCATGAGCCCACCTAACGCGGGAGGCACACTTCCACTGATCCTTCCGAGCCTGAGGTTTCCCGCCGCATCGGTTTCACGCCCACCCAACAACGCAAACTCGCCGTACTCCTTGACGGCCTCAGTGGGGATGAAAGAGCTGGCGTAGTTGATAACCCCGTCAGCCAGCTTGCAGGGTTTGGTAAAGGTGCATCCAGCGTTAGCCAGTTTGGTTTCTGCTTTCGCTGGAAGATCCTTGTACTCAGCCCAACGCTGGGCCCCCAGATCGACCGGTTCGATACCCTTGTTGCGATAGCCCTTCGGGTTATTGGCGACGTAGCCACTCATCCATGTTGCTCCCCATTCCCCCAGAAAACCTCGCCCTGGCTATGCCGGGTGCGAGGCCTCCTAACTTGGCGAATCGGGTGGTTCCTGGAAACTTGGAGAACTCTGAGATTGACGCTGACCGGTCTGAATGACCTGTAGTCCGGATTCCGGTCAGGGCCTGCGGACCAGCAGCAGTGATGGCGCCCGCGGCCTATCGGCAAGCAGGCGCCCCTCCCCCGTTACTTATGAAACGTCTGCCCCAACGCCTCCAGGCGGATCGCAATCGGTGGCAGGCGCTGGCTGCTCAGGGCCAGGCTGCCCATGTCGTCGGCGGTGTTCTGGGCGATGGCCTGGACCGAGTGCAGGCGGCCGACGATGTCAAGGCTGGCGCTGGATTGTTCGCGGGTGGTGCTGACGATGCGGCCGTTGAGTTGGTCGATATGCGAGATGTCGGCGCCGACGGCCTGGAACATCGCGGAGGCCTGGCGGCTGTCTTCGACGCAGCGCTGGGCGCCTTCGTGGCTGTCGTGCATGGCTTCGGCGGCCTGGCGGCTGCCCTGTTGCAGGGCTTCGATGATGGTCTTGATTTCCTGGGTGGACAGCGCGGTGCGCTGGGCCAGATTGCGCACCTCATCGGCGACCACGGCGAAACCGCGGCCCTGCTCGCCGGCGCGGGCGGCCTCGATGGCGGCGTTGAGGGCCAGCAGGTTGGTCTGGGCGGCGATGCTGCCGATCACCTCCAGCACGTTGCCGATCTGTTCCGCTTGCCCCGCCAGGCGTTGCACGGTCTCGTTGGTGCCGTTGATGCGTGACGCCAACTGGGTGATTTCCGCCTGGGCGCGATCGACGCTTTGCTGGCCGCGGCTGATTTGCGCGCTGGCCTGGCCGGCGCGCTCGACCGCCTGCTCGACGTGCACGGCGATGTCGCCCATGGCATCGCCCATGCGCTGCATGGAGCCGGTCATCTGGGTGATTTCCGTCAACTGGTGCTGGGCGCCCTGCTCCAGGGTCTGGCTGGTTTTCGCCAGGTCCTGGCCCAGTTCGCGCAGGCCATGGGTGTCACGCACCACGCCATCCACCAGCGCGGTGATCTGCTGCATGAAGTGGTCGAAACGCTGGGCCAGCGACACATGCACCTTGCCGCTCTCGCCCTGATGAACCTCGACGGTCAGCTGGGAGGTGGCGGCGAGCATCTTGTCCAGCATGTCCTGGCTCTCCACCGCGTCGGCATGGCTGTGCAGCGCCAGGTACAGCAGGATCACCGTCTCCACCACCACGTAGAAGGCGTGCACCGCCACCATGCCGAAACCGCCGTGATGGGCCATGACATAGACCGGAAAGCCCTGGTGCTGCAGCACATGAAACACCACGTGATGCAGGGCGATGGTCACCGCCGCCAGCAGAATCGGCAGCCAGTCGCGATAGAAGGTCAGCACCGCCAGCAGCACGAAAATGCCGAAGTGCGCTTCGATCAAGCCCTTGGCCTGGTTGATATGCAGCGCCGCCATGAGCATGAAGCCGATGGCGATGCAGCAGCGCATCAGGCGCGTGCCGCTGATGGCGCGGTACAGCAGGCTCAGCACCAGGGTGGTGCCACCGCCCACCAGCAGCGCCTGGGTGAAGGTGTCGTGCCAGAACGCCAGGCCCAGCGCATAGGCGAACATCAGCCAGATCAGGCCCATCATGATGCGGTCGGCTTTGCGGTAATGCTCGAGAAAACGCGGGGGGAAAGCCATGCACTCTTACTCCATGTACGTGACGGGAAGAAAAACGGCAGAGGGCAAAACGGAGTGACCGCTTTCGGCGAGCGGTTCAGTCAGCAACGATAGTGGCAAATAGCCAAGTTCGCCTTTTCAACTATCGACATGACCAGGGCTTTCTTGACGCCGGGCCACGGGGAATCGGGTCGCGGGTGGGCAAAGTCGGGAGATTGGCGGGAATGCCATGAAGGGCGGAATGGGTGGGGGGAAGAGCGACCGCGGCGAGACGGATCCCGCCGACACGCCACCCGATAGGGCGACGCGCAGCGGTCCGGATATTGTCAGAAGGTCACGCTGGCGCTCAGGCGTGCGGTGCGTGGTTCGCCGACGTTGACCTGCAGCTGGCTGCCGGTGGACGACGGGTAGTACTGCTTGTCGAACAGGTTGTCGACATTGAACTGCAAACTGGTTTTATAACCGAACAGCGGCGATTCCCAGCGCACGAAGGCATCGGCCACGGTATAGCTGCTGAGCCAGAAATCGTTGGCGTTGTTGGCTGCGCGCTCGCCGACATAACGGGCACCGCCGCCCGCATGCCAGGCGCCGAATTCCGCGGGCACGTTGAGGTGGTGGCTCAGGTACAGGCTGGCGGTGTGCTTGGGGGCGTTGGCCAGGCGGTGACCTTCGTTGCTCGGGTCGTCGAGGATTTCCGTGTGGTTGTAGGCGTAGGTGCCGATCAGGTCCCAGCGCTCGGCGATACGCCCGGTGACGTCCAGTTCCACGCCCTGGGAACCGACCTTGCCGGCGGCTTCCGAGAGGCTCACGCCATTGACCGTGGTGGTGGTCACCACATTCTTCTTCTCGATGTCGTACAGCGCCAGGTTGATGTTCAGGCCCGGCAGCGGATCGTACTTGGCCCCCACCTCGTAGCTGCGGCCCTCTTCCGGATCGAAGGTCTTGCCGGCATCGTCGACATCGGTGTTGGGCTTGAACGAACGGCTGTAGTTGCCGTACAGCGACAGGCTGTCGGTGGCCTTGAACACCAGGCCGAGGAACGGCACGAAGGTGTCGCCATTGCTGTCGCGATTGACCTTGTAGCTGCGGCCCAGGCCCTGGTCGCTGTACTGGTCGTAATGCTGCTGGCGACCGCCGAACACCAGGATCCACTGTTCACTTAAATGCCAGTTGTCCTTGAAGTACACCGAGCTCGAGGTCAGCTGGTTGCGCAGGTTGCTTTGCGTGGCGCTGACCAGGCTCGGCTCGGCCAGCTTGCCGTAGACCGGCGAGGTGATGTTGAAACCACCCTGGGCGATGTTGCGGTAGGTCTTGCCGCGGTATTGGTCGGAGTGCTCGCTGTCGACGCCCACCAGCAGGTCATGGCGCTGGCCGAACAGCTCCTGCTGGCCGATGAAGTCCCAGCTGGCGTAGCGGGTTTCGTCGTCGTAGTGGGCGCCGTTGGCAGCCCGGCGCAGGGTGTTGCCGGTCAGGCTGTTGGGCTGGGCGATCGACAGGCTGTAGCGGTCGTTGTTCCAGCCGTAGGTGACACGGGTTTTCCAGTCATCGCTCAGCTGGTACTCGAAGCGCGCGCTGGCCACTTCGCGGATGCCGACGCTTTTCGCCCAGCGTTCGTCCAGGCGCTTGTCGTAGTCGATGTCCGCCGGATGCCCGTTGGTGAACACGGTGCCGCGGTCGAAGGGGCTGGAGTAGTCGTTGTATTCGTAGTTCAGGGTCAGGCTGGAGCGCTCGCCGGTCCAGGTCAGCGACGGCGCCACCAGGGTGTGCTCGTTGACCCCGTAGTTGCGCCAGTAGTCCTCATGGCCGCGCTCGGCGATCAGGCGGTAGGCCAGGCCGGTATCGCCCAGCGGCCCGGTGGTGTCCAGGGCCATGGTGCCGCCGCCTTCGCTGTAGGCCGAGCCGCTGAGCGTGGTGCTCTGGGTGTATTGCGGCTGCTTGCTGATGATGTTGATCAGCCCGCCCGGCTCCAGCGCGCCATAGAGCATCGACGCCGGGCCCTTGAGCACTTCGACCCGCTCGGTGGTGGCGCTGAAGTTCTGCCCCAGGTTGGAACGCACGCCATCGCGCAGGATCGAGCCGTCGTCGTTGGTGCCGAAACCGCGCTTGACCAGCGAGTCCCGGGAACCGCCCAGGGTGTTGCCCTGGCTGACGCCGCTGACGAACTTCATGGCGTCGTTCAGCGAGCGCACCTGATAGTCGGCCAGGGTCTGCTGGGTCACCACGTTGATCGACTGTGCCTCCTCCTTGATCGGCACATTGCTTTTGCTCGCCGTGCTGGCTTGCGAGGTGGTGTAGCCGGTGTCCTGGCTGAGGCGATCGGCCTGGATATCGGTGGTCGGCAGTTCGACCGCCTCCTGTGCCCACAGCGGGCTGGCGACCAGGCAGCAGGACAGTGTCGGCAACAGGCGTTTGATCAGGGTGTTACGGCGGGCACGCGGACAGGATGACTTCAAGGTGTGCACTCAAGGGAGGGAAGGACATGAATAGCAATGATTATCATTGTAATCAGCGCCCGATTCTCAGTAAATCCCCTTCCCCACGGGAGTGGGCGCTTTTTTAATCCTCCTCCCGAGCAACACCGGGGCTGATGGCCAGTCGGCCTGTCACTGCGCCACGGCCTGGGTCAGGTGATCGATCAGGGCCCGCGCCGCCGCCGACAGCTGGCGATGCGGTGGATAGATCACCGAGAACGGCCGCGAACGACCGCCCGCCTCCGGCAGCAGCGCCACCAGGCGACCGCTGGCGATCCGTTCGCGGACGATGAACTCGTAGGTCTGGCAGATGCCCATGCCGTGCTCGGCCAGGGACACAATGCCCAGTACATCGTCGGCCACCTGGATATTCGCCTGGGGTGTCCACTCCAGGTCCCGCCCCTGCTCGCGCAGCAGCCAGGCACCGACCCGGCCGCTGCTGGGCATGATGAACGGCAGGCAGGCATGGGCCGCCAGGTCCTCCAGCTGCTGCGGCGTGCCGGCGCGTTGCAGGTAGTCGGGGGACGCCACCAGGCACAGCGGCGCGTCCTCCAGCTTGCGCCCGATCAGGCCGCTGTCGGGCAACTGGCCGAGGCGGATCGCCAGGTCGTAGCCTTCGGCCACCAGGTCGACATTGCGGTTACTGATGCTCAGCTCGATGCGCACCTGCGGGTATTGCCGGGCAAAGCCGCCGAGCAGCGCCGGCAGCCGGTAATGGCCGTAGGTGGTCGGCACGCTCAGGCGCACCCGGCCGTTCAGCTCGCCGTCCTGGCCCTGGATGCTGCGCTCCGCGCCGTCGATCAACTCGAACGCCGCGCGCGACTGTTCCAGGTACAACAGGCCGGCCTCGGTCAGGCTCAGGCGCCTTGTGGTGCGGCGCAACAGCTGCACGCCCAGGCGCGCCTCCAGCCGGGAAATCGCCCGGCTGACCACCGACGGGGTGGTGCCCAGCGCCACCGCGCCAGCGCTCAACGAGCCCTTCTCCACCACGCTGACGAACACCTCGACGTCAGCCAGATAATCGAATCGGCGACTCACCTTAACCTCCAGGGAACAAGTGATTTCCAGTGGCGCGAGTTTATCGCCCACAGAGGCATGAATACAGTGAATCACCCGTCGGCCACCGCCGGCTCCCTGACCTCACATACTGGACACCCACATGCGCCCACTCAGCACCCTCGCTCTTGCCATGAGCATCACCGCCGCCACCTTCAACGCCCAGGCCGGAAACGTCCTGGTGGTGCTCTCGGACTCCGACCACCTCGACCTTAAGGACGGCAAGGTGTTTTCCACCGGCTTCTACCTCAACGAACTGATGCAACCGGTGAAGCAGCTGCTCGACGCCGGCCACTCGGTAACCTTCGCCACCCCACAGGGCAAGGCGCCGACCCTGGACCGCTCCTCCACCGACAAGATGTACTTCAACAATGATGTCGCCGCGCTGCAGGCGCACCAGGCGCTGCTCGACCAGTTGAAAATCACCTCCCCCGGCGAATCGCCGGTGATCAGCCTGGCCCGGGTCGAGCAGATCGGCTACGAGCATTTCGATGCGCTGTACGTGCCCGGCGGCCACGCACCGATGCAGGACCTGCTGCACAGCCCCGAGCTGGGCCGGCTGCTGAGCAACTTCCATCAGAACAACAAGACCACCGCCCTGGTCTGCCACGGCCCGATCGCCCTGTTGTCGACCCTGCCCCAGGCGCAGGACTTCACCCGACAGCTGGCCAGCGGCGGCAAGGCCAGCGCCCCGGGCTGGATCTACGCCGGCTACCAGTTCACGGTGATCAGCAACCAGGAAGAGGAATTGGCCAAGGGCCTGCTGGGCGGCGGCGCCATGCGTTTCTATCCGCAAACCGCCCTGGAACAGGCCGGCGGCCTGTACCGCAGCAACCGCTCGCCGTGGAGCGAAAACGTGGTGATCGACCGCGAGCTGGTAACCGGGCAGAACCCGGGCTCGGCCCAGGGCGTGGCCAAGGTGTTGCTCGAGCGCTTGCAGGAGCGCGCCGGCAAAGGTGCATAAAAGGCGCATAAAGAGCGGCGGATCCGACGAGCTGGCATGACGCCAGCCGTCTGCCGCGGCACTTGTTGTCTACGCTCAAATGGCTAGCCCGAAAGGAATCCCGTACTCGCCAGGAGGTGCCCATGAGCAAGACGCCAGATGCCGTTGCCAGTGCCCGCAGAAGCAACATGGCCAAAGCCCTGGAGCGCTGGAACCAGCAAGCCAATACCCGAACCGCATCGCTGTCGCGCATCCGCGAACTGGGCCCGGGCGCCGGCGATTCACCGCAGCAACTGGCCAAGTGGGTTGCCCGCGAGAACGCCCGTGCCCTGTTGACCCGCGCCGGGCTGGAACGCCGGATCGGCACCTGGGACCCGACCTTCTACGCCCCCAGCGAGGCCGCCCGCCAGGCGGCAAGGCCGGTGGCGCGGCTGGTCAATGCGCCACGCCCGGGCACGGTGGTCGAGGGCTTCGCCACCGGCTTCCTGGTCTCGCCCAGCCTGTTGCTGACCAACCAGCATGTGTTTCCCCGGTATGTGGATGCCGTGGACTGCGCCGCCAACTTTCTCTACGAAAGGCAGGAGCGCGGCATCAACGAAGGCACCTACTTCAACCTGCAGCCGGACCAGTTCTACTTCGCCGACGAGGCGCTGGACTTCTGCCTGGTGGCCATTTCCACACAGGGCACGCGCGGCGAGGCACTGTCGGACTACGGCTGCATCCGCCTGATCGAAGCCACCGGCAAGACCCTGCGTGGCCGGCCGATGAACATCATCCAGCACCCCGATGGCGGCCCGCGCCAGTACGCCACCACCCACAACCGGCTGCTGGACATTCTCGACCAGGGTTTCCTGCATTACGAAACCGACACCGCTGAAGGCGCCTCCGGCTCCCCGGTGTTCAGCGACAACTGGGAACTGATCGCCCTGCATCACTGCGGCATCCCCCGGACCGACGCAGCCGGCAACATCCTCAAGACCGACCACAGCCTCTGGAACCCCGAAGGGGACGAGGAAAGCACCGTGGACTGGGTGGCCAACGAGGGCACCCGGGTCAGCAGCATCGTCGGCGCGCTCAAGGCCCTGCAACTGAGCGGCAGGCCGGCCGAGCTGCTGGCCCAGCTCATGGAGCAGACCGCCGATCCGCTGGCCGCGCTCAGCGTCAACGAAGCAGTGGCCGTTACGCCGCTCCGCCCAGGCCTGCCCGATAGGTCGCAGAACATCTTTCATATCTCCGGCCCCACCACCATCAACATCCTCAGCCATGCCGCGGACAGCCCGGCAAGCATTACCTCCAGCCTGAGCGTGGCGCCGGCCGAGCCGGCATCAACCGACTCCGCTCCGGCAGTCGCGGCCCTGGAAAAGACCCTGACCTTCGACCTCGACTACGAGGCCCGCCCCGGCTACGACCCGGATTTTCTCGGGGTGCCGGTCCCGCCGCCCTTCGTCGAGGGCGCCCAGCTGGCCCAGCTCTACCGCGTCGGCGACTACCGCGAACATGCCGCCTCGGCGCGCAATGTGCCGGCCATGAGGCTCTCCCACCTGGACGACGACGCTCCGCTGGAGCTGCCCTATCACCGCTATTCGCTGGTGATGAACAAGAAGTACCGCATGCCGATGTGGGCCGCCTCCAATGCCGACTACCGGCCCGAGGTCCGTGGCGATGCGCGGGGCCGCCGGGGCTTCGGCGGCGAAAGCTGGCGCCTCGACCGCCGGGTGCCGAGCCGATTCCAGCTGACCAACAGCGACATCTACGCGCCGGCCGGCAACTTCGATCGCGGCCATATCGTGCGCCGCGAAGACAGCTGCTGGGGCCAGCCGGGAATCGACACCGAGTACGCCAACGCCGACACCTACCACTGGACCAACTGCACGCCACAGCACGAGCTGTTCAACCAGGAAACGCCCGACGGCGCCCAGTACCGCAATCGCAAAGGCATCTGGGGTTACTTCGAGGGCGAGCTGGCCGAACAGATCGAGGCCGGGGGCGGCCAGGCCGTCATCTTTGCCGGCCCGGTGCTGGGGGACTCCTGTGTCGAGCAGGACTTCGGCAAGGGCCCGGTGCACTACCCGACCCGCTTCTGGAAAATCGTCATCGTGCCCAAGGACGAATCGCGAACCCCGGAACTGTTGGCCTATGGCTTCCTGTTCGATCAGAGCGAGGTGATCAAGGAGTTCGGTCTCGACGTCCAGGAAGCCGCGCTGGACCTGGCCAAGGCCTTCCAGAAGCAGAGGGCGACGCTGGCGGACATCTGCCAGATGGCGGGCATTTCCCTGGCCCCCTCGATCATGGCCGCCGACCAGCACAAGCCGGGCTGAGCGACCGAGCGGCCTCAGCCCTGCCCCAGGCGCTCGCGGACCAGCGCCTGGGCGTTGCGGGTCATCTGGTCCAGGTGACGGTCGCGCTGTTTTTCGGCATCGAGCATCGCCCGCTTGCCATGCTTTTGCAGCAGGTAGCTGTGGATCTGCCGCACCTCCAGCGAGCGATAGATCGGCGCCGTGTCCAGCAGGCCCATCAAACCGTCGGTGGCGTGATCGCGGGTGTTCATCAGCACCTGCGGACCGCGCACGCCCAGCACCTGGAAGCCCAGCGCTTCGAAACAGGGCACCTTGCCCGCCGCGCAGGTCAGTTCGGCATGGGGGTAGCGCTCGCGCATCCGTGCCAGCAGCGAACGGGCGATCCCCTGCCGGCGATGGCTGGCACGCACCGCCATATAGGCCACGCCGCACGCCTCGGGATCGTCCTTGACCGGCAGGTACAGCACAAAACCCAGCACCTGCTGCGGGTCATCATCGTCAGTGGCCACCAGCAGTTCCACGGCGATGCCCCGGGAGCCGTCCAGGGCCTGCAGGTACAGATGCACTTCGTAGCCGATGGCGTACTGGTAGATGTTGTACAGCAGGTTGCTGGGCGGGATCGCTACCGCGCTGATGTCGGTCAGGTAGTCGACCACCATCTGCAGGATCTGGCTGTTGACGGCCTCCGGGCACGGGGTCTGGAAATGGCTGATGGTGGGCATTGCGCGGAGGGCTCCAAAGGTTGAGGCACGCCTGGGACAGCAGGCGTCGGCGGCGGGCCGGGCATGATACTCCGCCCGCGTAGTTGACGCAGTCCCTGTAGGAGCGAGCTTGCTCGCGATGCAGCGTGTCAGCACGGACACTATCGCGAGCAAGCTCGCTCCTACAGATGGCCTGGGTAAACCGGTTTAGCGGGCGCTGTCGCCTTGCGGCTTGTAGAACAGAAACTTCCGGGTCTCGGCGGTCTTGCGGTATTGCCTGGCCCAGGCGGGCCGCACGCGCCGGTCGTGGAAATACAGGGCGCCGTGGCTGCGGTCCGGGAGTTGCTGGTTGAGCGCCTTGCGCGCGATTTCCTTGGCCGCGATGTAGGGCTCATCTTCCTTCACCTGGTCCGCACGCCCGTCGCACCACCAGGAAAACTGGCAGGCACGCTGCTGCGAACCCTGCTTGACCACCGCGCACACCGTATCGGGAAACCCCTCGTGGCCGAGCCGGTTGAGCACCACGCTGGCCACGGCTTCCATGTCGGCGGCGGCCCCGCCCTTGGCTTCCCAGTAGATGGAACGCGCCAGGCAGGTGATGGCATCGTCCAGCGGCGCGGCGCCGGCCGGGTCCACCGCCTGGGCCTCGGGAGGGGTAATGGTTTCGCTGCGGGGCGCCGGTTGCTGGTCCGCGGCTTTCTGCTCCAGGACCTGGGCCTTGTCCTCCACCACTTCGGGGTTCGCTCTTTCACCCGCGGCCATCGCCAGCCCCCCGCACAGGAGGATCAGGAGACCGCCGGCAATCGCTGTCGGGTGCATGCTCGCACCTTCGCCAAAAGCCCGATCCGGGCACGGGAAAGCCACCGCCAGCCTGCCGGCTGGCGCGGCTGGAATTGAGTGTAGTTCGCCGCCGTCCGCCCGTAACCGGCGCCATGCCGGCAACCAAAAGAATGGATAACGGCGCCCGTTTTCGGCAAAAAGACCTTGCGCCGACCGGGGCGAAATCGCGCATCATGGGCGCAATTCGCTCAAGGGAGACCTCCATGCGCTGCCTATCCTCCGCTCTGCCACTGACCCTGCTGTCGTCCCTCCTGTTGTCGATGAGCATGGCCTTCGCCACCACCGCCGTGGCGAGCGACGAGACGCAACTGGTGACATCGATCAACAGCTACCGCAGCCAGGCCCAGCGCTGCGCCGGCCAGGTGTCCCAGGAGCTGCCGCCGCTGGCCGCCGACCCACGCCTGGTGCTGCCCGCCAACAGCATCGGCAACCTGCAGCAGGCCCTGGCCAGCAGCGCCTACCCGATGGTCAATGTGCAGGCCATCAGCCTGTCCGGGCCGCGCGATGCCCAGGCGGCCATGAAGGCGGTGCGGGAAAGCTTCTGCCAGGTGGTGCTGGACCCGCAGTTCGTCGATATCGGCGTCAGCCGCACCGGCCAGGATTGGCGCATCGTCCTCGCCCGGCCGCTGCTCACCGCACGCCTCGGCGACTGGCAGGCGGAAGGCCAGAAACTCCTGGAAAGCCTCAACAGCGCCCGGGCGCAGCCACGCCAGTGCGGCAACCAGATCTTCGCCGCCGCCACCCCGCTGGCCTGGAACGCCACCCTGGCCAGCGCGGCCCAGGACCATACCCGGGACATGGCCAACCACAACTTCTTCGATCACAAGGACCGCGACGGCCGTACCCCCGGCGACCGCGCCGAACTGGCGGGTTATGCCGGCCAGCAGATCGGCGAGAACATCGCCGCCGGCCAGGACAGCGTGCGCAAGGTGGTCAATGGCTGGCTGGCCAGCCCCGGCCATTGCGCCAACCTGATGAACCCGCAATACCGCGAGCTGGGTGCGTCCTATGCGATCGATCCGAAAAGCGATGCCGGCATCTACTGGACCGCCATGTTCGGCACCCCTTGAAGGCCTGACCGACCTTGCCCAAGGGCGCCGTGATCGGCGCCCTGCCCCCTTATCGGCCAACCCCGCGATGCCCCCACCGGGGAACTAAACTGACTCATCTACCGACCAGGAATCGCTTGCTCCGGGCGTCCCCGGAACCTGCGCGCAGCCTCGCCTGCCGCCATGGGTTCGACGCCCAGGCCCGATGGCCTGCCTCACCTTCCTGACGGTAGGCACGCCCCCCGCCCACGCGGGAGGCGTCCGTGCATCAGCTCTTCAAAGCACAGGCCTGGCTTGCCAGACCCATTCCTTCGGCAGCGCCGGGACATGGCCTCCTCGCGTGCGTCGCGTATCTCCATCCGGCCACTGCCGGGCCGTCTGCGGCAGTGACCCTCACAGCGGAGGACAAGGCCATGGACGAAGCCAAGCTCAACGATTTCATGGGCAAACTGGTGTCAGACATGGGCGGCGCGGCCATGCTCGCCAATATGATTCTCGGCGAAGAACTGGGCCTGTACCGGGCCATGGCCGACAGTCGTTTCGTCAGCCCCGAAGCGCTGGCCGCCAAGACCGGCTGCAACGCGCGGCTGCTGCGCGAATGGCTGAGCGCCCATGCCGCGTCCGGCTACATGGAACACCTCGACGGCCAGTTCCGCCTGCCGGAAGAACAGGCCCTGGCGCTGGCCATCGAGGACTCGCCGGTGTACGTGGCCGGTGGCGCCGTGGTGGTCTCCGCGCTGTTTCACGACAAGGACAAACTGCTGGCGGCGATGCGCGGCGACGGCGCCCTGGCCTGGGGCGATCATCACCCCTGCATGTTCAGCGGCACCGAGCGCTTCTTCCGCCCCGGCTATCGGGCGCACCTGGTGGCCGAATGGCTGCCGGCCCTGGACGGCGTGGTGGAAAAACTCCAGGCCGGGGCCAAGGTGGCGGATGTCGGCTGCGGGCATGGCGCCTCGACGGTGATCATGGCCCAGGCCTATCCCGCTTCGCAGTTTTTCGGCTTCGATTACCACCAGCCTTCCATCGCCACCGCGACGCAACGCGCCGAGGAAGCCGGGGTGACCGGCCGCGTGCAGTTCTCCCAGGCCAGCGCCAAGACCTACCCCGGCAACGACTACGACCTGATCTGCTTCTTCGACTGCCTGCATGACATGGGCGACCCGGTGGGCGCCGCGCAACATGCCTTCCAGGCGCTGAAAGACGACGGCAGCGTGCTGCTGGTCGAGCCGTTCGCCAACGACCGACTGGATCAGAACATCACCCCGGTCGGCCGGCTGTTCTATGCCGCCTCGACCTTTATCTGCACGCCCAACTCGCTGTCCCAGGAAGTCGGACTCGGGCTCGGTGCCCAGGCCGGCGAAGCGCGCCTGCGCCAGGTCTTCAGCGAAGCCGGCTTCAGCCAGTTCCGCCGGGCCGCGGAAACGCCGTTCAACCTGATTCTCGAGGCACGTAAATAAAAACGCAGTCCTGTAGGAGCGAAGCTTGCTCGCGATGAACTTGAGGGCGGCGCGCTTACCCGGTCGATACGCGTCATCGTTAACGACCATCGCGAGCAAGCTTCGCTCCTACAGATGTGTGTTGTTGATTCAGATGTTGCATGCCAATAAAAACGGCACCCGGGCAGATCCCGGGTACCGTGCCTCTGTACAACGATGGATAGCGCCTTACGCCGCCGGCAGATCCACCAGCACCACCGCCTGTTGCCCTACGCACAACAGCCGGCCGCCATGATGGGCCACGTACTGCCGAGCCTCGTCCGGCGACGAGAACCAGCAGTTGAGATGGCCCGCCTGGCGGTAGACCAGTTCGAAGTGCTGCAACTGCTCGGGCGCCAGCTCGTCGAGGACCTGGCGGTAGCTCTCCCAATGGGCAAAACCGGCCTCGCTGGCCAGGGTGCGCAGCAGGTGTTTGCGCTGCACCTTGTCGCGCTGTCGATACAGCTCAGGCAACGACAGGCCAGGCAAACTGTTGCTCGCCAGCAAGCGCCGCAGAATCGGCAAGGCGCTGGCCAGCGAACCGCTGGTGGCGGTGCGATGCAGGCGTTTGGCTTCGCGCAGTACCAGGCTGGCGGCCTGACTGGCGGGTGAACGGGGAACGGATTTGTTGATAGGCATACCAACTCCAAGAGAATCGGCCTGCTCGCTATTGGCCCGGAGGGGGTATGCAAGCGTGGTGCTTGCGGAAATTGAAGGTGCTTGCGCTTTCGCGAGGTGGGCGCCCAGGAAGCCCGGTCGCCATACTAACCAATCCATCCCGGGCTGCCCATCCCCGCTTCAGGTCTTCCAGCCCGGCTGTTTCTCCAGCAGGAAGTCGATAAAGGCGCGCAGGCGCAACGGCACATGCCGGCTGTGGGGATACAGCAGGCTGAAGGGCCGCGAACGGCCACCGTAAGGCTGCAGCACCTCCACCAGCGACCCTTCGGCCAGCTCGCGCTCGACCATGAAACGGTAGGTCTGGAACAGGCCGGCGCCATGCCTGGCCAGGGTCACGCCCCCCAGCAGGTCCTCGGAGCACACGTAGGCCCCCTCGGCGAGCACTTCGCAGGGGCCGTCGGGGCCGTTGAACAGCCAAGCGATGCGCCGGCCGCTGCTGGGCAGCTCGAACTGGATGCACTCGTGCTGCGCCAGGTCGTCGAGCCGCTGCGGGGTACCGGCCCGCGCCAGGTAATCCGGGGCGGCGAACACCACCAGTTCGGCGTCCTCCAGCAACCGCGCGACCAGCCCGGAATCCGGCTGCGCGCGCACCCGGATCGCCATGTCGTAGCCCCCTTCGACGAAGTCGATATTGCGGTTGCTCAGGTTGACCTCCACCCGCATCTGCGGATAGCGCCGGCGAAACTCCGGCAGCAGCGGCAGGATGCGCAGGTGGCCGTAGGTGGTCGGCAGGCTGATGCGCAAAGTGCCGGAAGGCGCCAACTGCTGCCCGGTCAACTGGCGCTCGGCTTCGAGCATCTGGTTCAGCGCGCTGCGGCATTGCTGGTGATAGTCGCGCCCGCCGTCGGTCAGGCGGATGCTGCGGGTGGTGCGCACGAACAGGCGGACGCCGAGCCGCTCTTCCAGGCGCGACACCGAGCGGCTGACCGCTGCCGGCGTGACCCCGGCCGCCAGCGCCGCGCCGGTAAAACTGCCGATCTCCGCCGCCATGCAGAACAGCTCGATGCTGCCCAGCAGCACATCGTCGAATTGCCGACTCATTGATTACACCATGTATCAAGTGAAGTACCTGAGGCGCTATTTATCAGTATTCGGCACACAAATATAGTTCTGCCCAACAGCGCTGGAACTTCTCTCAACGCAGAACAGGACTATCACCATGAACCTCAACCTGAGCCCCAACAGCACCGTCATCATCACCGGCGCCTCCAGCGGCATCGGCCTCGGCCTGGCCCAGGCCTACCTGGCCCGCGGCTACAACGTGGTCGGCAATGCCCGCTCGGCAAAGCGACTGGCCGCGGCGGCCGAAACCCTGGGCCACAGCGAGCGTTTTCTCGGGGTCGAAGGCGACATCGCCGACCCGGCCACCGCCACGCAACTGGTCGAACGCGCCATCGACCGTTTCGGCCAGGTCGATGTGCTGGTCAACAACGCCGGCTTCTTCCTGCCCAAGGCGTTTATCGACTACAGCCCCGAGGAGCTGGAAAGCCTGCTGGAGACCAACCTCAAGGGCGTGGTCTACGCCTCCCAGGCCGCCGCGCGGCACATGATCGAGCGGCGCCAGGGTCGCATCATCAACATCAGCGCCAGCGTCGCGCTGCAACCGAACCTGGCGGTCCCGGCGGCATTGCCGGTGCTGATCAAGGGCGGCGTGAACCAGATGACCCGCGCCCTGGCCCTGGAGCTGTCGCCGTTCAACATCCAGGTCAACGCGGTGGCCCCGGGGATCATCGACACGCCGATGCACGACCCGGCGCACCGCGCCTTCCTCGACGGCCTGCAACCGGCCGGACGGGTCGGACGCATCGAGGAAATCGCCGACGCGGTGCTCTACCTGTCCGGCGCCGGCTTCACCACCGGCGTGGTGCTGCCGGTGGACGGCGGCATGAGCAGCGGCAAATGGTAAACCCGGCGGGAGGCCCGCGTGCCTCCCGTCCCTTGCAACCTCCATCCTTTCCTTAGGAGTAATGCCATGCCTTTCGTCAACGTCCGCATCACCCGTGACGGCGTGACCCGCGAACAGAAAGCCCAGGTGATCCGCGAGATCACCGAAACCCTGCAACGGGTGCTGAACAAGGCCCCGGAACTGACCCACATCGTCATCGAGGAAGTCGACACCGACAACTGGGGCTACGCCGGCATGACCACCACCGAATACCGCCAGCGAACGGCGCAATGAAAAAAGGGCGGGCCAGCATCTGGTCCGCCCTTTGTTCCTGGCGTTGAATCGATCCGCGACCTGTCGATACGCCGTGACGCCCGCATCCTCAAGCCCTGCGCCGAGCCTTATACTGTCGCCCTTCCAGACCCGGAGCAGACCACATGGACGTCGTTCTCGAATGCCCGCTCACCGAACAGATCCTTGCCTCTTACGCCACGGTGATCGGCAAGGACCTGCCCGGCTATCGCAATCATATATATCGCGTGCTGAGCTTCTACACCGCGCTCAACCCGCAGGACCGGCCGCTGTCCTCGGCGGTACAGGTCGCCGCGGCCTTTCATGACCTGGGTATCTGGACTCATGGCACCCTCGACTACCTGGCGCCGTCGATCCAACTGGCCCGGGCCTTTCTGGCCGAGCGCGGCGAATCGCTGCTGGATGAGCAGGTCAGCGCGCTGATCGAGCAGCATCACAAACTGCGCCCCTATCGCCAGGCCCACGCCGCGAGTGTCGAAGCGTTCCGGCAGGCCGACACGATCGACGTCTCCCTGGGCCTGCTCAGCTTCGGCCTGCCCCGCCCGTTTATCCGCAAGGTCCAGGCACGCTACCCCGACCAGGGTTTTCACTGGATGTTGGCGCGCGCTTCGGCCCGGCAGTTGCTGCGTACGCCGCTGCGGCCATTGCCGATGTTCCGCTGGTGATGCCTCAGGCATTCACCAGCATCTTGAACCCGCCATAAATCATGCGCTGGCCGTCGAACGGCATCGGGCAGGCGTCGGGCTTGAGCCGCGGGTCTTCCATGGCTTTTTGCATGCCCGCGTCGCGGATTTCACGGGACGGCCAGATGATCCAGCTGAACACCACGGTCTCCTCCGCCTTGAGCTTGACCGCCATGGGGAACGAGGTCAGCTTGCCCTCGGGCACATCGTCGCCCCAGCAATCGACCACGCTCAGGGCGCCGAACTCCTTGAACACCTTCGCCGCGGTCTGCGCATGCTGCTTGAAGGCTTCAAGGTTGGCGGTGGGTACTGCCAGTACACAACCATCGACATAAGACATGATCCTGCTCCTGCTGATTGGGGTTGAACATCCGGGGCCGAACCGGGTGTCGGCCCTTCTGTGAACTGGTCGATCCGCATCGCCGACAATCGACAGCTCGGCGCGAAAAAACCGGGAGGCCGACCGACGGGCTTCATGGCTCCGGTTGCCAACCGGTTTCCGGGGCGCTCAGGCCCGGCGTGGCAGGCGGATGCACGGAGCCTGGCACGGTCTCCAGCGGAGGGTTCGGCACCGCGCTTTTGCCCAGCTCGCCCTCGACCTGTCCGGCCAGGTAATACACCCCGGCCATCACCCCGTTGCCGGTGTTGTTCAACAGCTTGAACCAGGCCTGGTCGAACGCCTTGCCCAGGCTCTGGCGAATCTGCGCCTCGGTCTCGGCCCGGTCGCTCTCATGGGCGATCGCGCGAAACCCTGCGGCCCCCAGGGAGATCACCGCCCCGGCGACCTTGCCAGCCACCGCCGACGCGGCGCCGGCAATGCCACGGCCGGCCATCTGCGCTTCGAATTTTTCGCTGGCCTGCCTGGCCACCGAGACAATCCCCGCCTCGGACGACACCTCGCCGGTGCCCGCGGGGGCGCTATGGATCTGCTGGTACAGCGCCGAGTAGGCCGGCAGCGTGGTCAAGGGCTTGGCGTGCAGCACCTGGTACAACGACGCATCGCGCGCCGGCGGCGGCCCCAGGCGAATTGCCTGGATGCCATTGAGCCGTTGATCGAGCTGCTTGGCCGGCAGCCGATAGCGCTGGGCAATGACCTGCACCTGCTTGTCCAGCAGCTCGACATAGAACTCCGTGGCCTGGTTGAGAATCGCATCCGGGTCGATCTCCACCGCCACCGGTGCCAGCACCTGTTCCTGATACTGCTCCTTGAGGTAGGCCGCCAGCCGCGTCGCCGCCGCGTCCTCCTCGTCGCCGGCGGTGAGGCTGTACCAACTGACTTTCATGGCCATCCATTCCTGGGTCCAGTAACTGCTGAACCAGGGGATGAAGGTTTCTTCGGTGACTGCGTAGACCCGCACCCGCCAATGCTCCATGGAGCCGCGGGCAAACACCTTGACCTGGATCACCGCCTCTTGCGAAGCCTGGGCGATCTCGCGGTCCACCTGGCGCCAGGTGCTGGGCGGCACCACCACCGGCGCCACCGCCTCGCGGACGCGCTGGGTCGCGGCGCACCCGGCCAGCACCAGCAGCATCACGACGATCAGCGCACGCAGGTACAAGATGGCAACCCTCGCACAGCGTCGACCACGGCCACCCGCCCACGACGGGGCAGGCTTCAACCGGGTACCACACGACCATGCCTGGGTTGAGTATAGGTGCTGGGGTCTGCGCCCCAGGCTCGAGAAGGGGTTTGCAACAGCGCATCCGACCAGCCGCTTGCTTGTCGGCGACGCGGTATCTGCAACCAGCAGGGTCACTGTAGGAGCGAGCTTGCTCGCGATAGGGACAACAGGGTGTGTCTGACGCTCCACGTCGCCCTTGGGATTTTTCGCGAGCAAGCTCGCTCCTACAGGCTCGGGTCAGCCGCGGTCAGCGTGGGCCGCCACCACCGGGACCTCCGCCAAAACCGCCATGCTGGCCGCCACCGCCATGACCACCACCGCCGCCACCCGGCGGGAAGAACATCCAGCAGCCCGACAGGGACGACAACAAGGCGATCACTACCGCCACTTTTGCAACTCGACTCAACATCATCACTTCACTCTCTTTCAGGACGAGAACCACAAGTTTCTCGCCGTTTCAGACAGCGTTTGCGCGACATCGAGCAGCGCATGAAGGTAAAGAATGGGTAAGGGTTGTATCGAAAAACCCACAGGTTTCCGGGGATTCACACGTTTATTTCACCAGCAGCGCACGGCAGGCCCGCAGGCACAGGCCGTGCCGGTGGCGATTCGCCTGTGCAAGGATTTCGATACAGGGTGCTGTCAATTACGCGCCTGGACCGGTGCCTCCCCCGCCGCAGACAAGGCTTGCGGGCGACGCAGGGTCAGCACGCCATGGGCCACCAGGCCAAACAGCAGCCCCCAGAAAGCCGCCGACAAACCGAACAGCGACATGCCCGACGCCGTCACCAGGAAAGTGATCAGCGCCGCTTCGCGATCCCGCGGTACGGCCATGGCGCTGCTCAGGGCGCCGCCGATGGCGGCGAACAGCGCGAGCCCGGCCAGGGCCGCGATCAAGGCCCGGGGGAAGGCGCTGAACAGCGAAACCAGGGTCGCGCCGAAGATCCCCAGCAGCAGGTAGAACAGCCCGCCCATGACCCCGGCCACATAGCGTTTGCCCGGATCTTCGTGGGCTTCGCGGCCGGTGCAGATGGCCGCGGTGATCGCCGCCAGGTTCAGCCCGTGACAAGCGAACGGCGCCAGCAACAGGCTGGCGAAGGCACTGCTGGCGAGGATCGGGCTGGCCGGCGTGCGGTAGCCGTCGTTGCGCAGCACGGCGATGCCCGGCACGAATTGCCCGGTCAAGGCCACCACCACCAGCGGCAGCGCGACGTTGAGCCCAGCGTTCCAGCTGAACGCGGGGCTGATCCAGTGCGGCGTGGCCAGGCCGATCACCAGCGCCGAACGATCGATATCGCCCATGGTCAGGGAGATGGCGCAGCCCACCAGCAGCACGGCCAATACCGCATAACGCGGCCACAGGCGCTTGCACAGCAGGTAGGTGAGGAACATCGCCCCGACCAGCAGCGGTTTATCCTGGATCGAGCGAAACAGCCCGGTACCGAAACTGAACAGGATGCCCGCCAGCATCGCCGCGGAAATCGCCGCCGGCAGCCGGCCGACGATCTTGTCGAAAATGCCGCACAGGCCGATCAGCAGGATCAGCGCGCTGGCCACCAGGTAGGCGCCCACCGCCTCATTGAGGCCAATGCCCGGCAGCAACGCCACCAGCAGCGCCGAGCCCGGTGCCGACCAGGCGATGACCACCGGTACCTTGAAGCGCAGGCTGAGGACGATGCCCAGCCCCCCACTGCCGATGGAAATCGCCCAGACCCAGGACGACAACACTTCCTGGGGCAGGCCCGCGGCCTTGGCCGCCTGGAAGATGATCACCAGCGGCCCCGCATAGGAAATCAGCGTGGCGATAAACCCGGCCACCAGCGCCGACAACGAAAAGTCCTCGATCAACTGCCGCATGCAAGCTCCGAAGCCCTGAGGCATGGCATGGCTGAACCGCCGGCGCAGGCACCTGGGCGCCCGCGCCGGTCATGACATCGCTACAGCGATGGCGCGCTGGCCTGGCTGACCGGCAGCGCCTTGGCGGGTCGCTGGTAGACGAAACACATCGCCAGCGCCGCCACCGCCCCCGGAATGGCAAAGGCCATGAAGTTATAGTGCAGCGGCAGCTCGATGCTCACCAAGGCACCGCCCAGCAGCGGCCCGACGATGGCCCCGCTGCGGCCGATACCCGAGGCCCAGCCAATGCCGGTGGAGCGGATCGTCACCGGATAGAACTGGGCGACGCAGGCGAAGGCCAGGATCTGCGTGCCGATGGTGGTCGCCCCGGCAATCGCGATCAGGGCGTACAGCAGCCCGTGCGGGCTCTTGAAGCCGAGCAGGCTGATGGACAGCGCGGCCACGACAAAAAACGCCACCAGGACCTTTTGCAGCTGCAGGCGATCGCCGATCCAGCCGCCGCCCACGGCGCCGAAGATCGCGCCGAGGTTCAGCACCAGCAGGAACATCAGGCTCGAGCCCAGGCTGTAGCCGGCGCTGGCCATCAGCTTGGGCAGCCAGGAGTTGAGCGCGTAGACCATCAGCAGGCAGCAGAAGAATACGACCCAGAGCATCAAGGTGCTCAGCGCCCGGCCTTCGCGGAACAGCTGCACCACCGGCGCGCCGGCGCTCTTGAGGTTGGCCTTGACGAACGAGTCGCCGGGTTGCGGCACGAAGCCCGGCTCGACCCATTGCAGCACCTGGCGCGCCTCGTCTTCCCGGCCCTGGCGCAGCAGAAAGCCCAGGGATTCGGGCAAGAACCTGAGAATCAGCGGCAGCAGCAACAACGGGATCGCCGCCACATAGAACACCGCCTGCCAGCCGAAATTCGGCAGCAGCAGGATGCCCAGCCCGGCGGACAGGGTGCCGCCCACCGAGTAGCCACTGAGCATGATCGCCACCAGGGTGCTGCGGATTTTCTTCGGCGCGTATTCGTTCATCAGCGCCACCACGTTGGGCATCACCCCGCCGATGCCGAGGCCGGCGATAAAGCGGCAGATACCGAACTGGGTGGGCGTGGTGGTGAACCCGTTGAGCAGGGTGAAACCGCTGAACAGCACCACGCAGATGGCGATGACTTTCTTGCAGCCGATACGCTCCGACAGCGAACCGAAAAACAGCGCGCCGAACATCATGCCGAACAGCGCGTAACTGCCCAGCGCCCCGGCCTGCAGCGGGCTCAGGCCCCACTCCTGCATCAGCACCGGCAGCACCACGCCGTAAATCACCAGGTCGTAGCCGTCGAAGATGATGATCAGCGCGCACCAGAACAGCACGCGCCAGTGAAAGGCATTGAAGCGTGCCCCGTCGATCAATTGATTGCTGTCTATGTTTCGCATGGCATCTGACTCTTGTTGTTGTTTTATGAGAAACCGGATGTGCGTTTACGCAGTCTTGTAGGAGCGAGGCTTGCCCGCGATCGGGACGCCGCGGTGTGTCAGGCCGGACGCCATCGCGGGCAAGCCTCGCTCCTACCGTCAGGGTGCGGTTTTCGATGACGCCTGAGGGTTCAGCCCTGGTCGCCACCGCCTACCGGCATGACCATGCCGGTGATGTAGGACGCCTCGTCGGAGGCCAGGAACAGGATCGCCGCGGCCTGCTCGTCGATGGTGCCGTAGCGTTTCATCAGGGTGCTGTCGAGGGTCTGGTCGACGATCTGCTGGTACCAGACCTTTTCCTCGGCGCTCTGCTCGGCGCTGTTGCGCGGAATGCGCCGTGGCGGCGCTTCGGTGCCGCCGGGGGCGGTCGCGTTGACCCGCACCCCGCGCCCGGCGGTCTCGAACGCCAGGCAGGCGGTCAGGGCATTCACCCCGCCCTTGGCCGCGCCATAGGGCACGCGGTTGATGCTGCGGGTGGCGATGGACGACACGTTGACGATGGCGCCGCTGCCCTGCTCCAGCATGTAGGGCAGCGCGGCGTGGCAGCACCACAGGGTGGGGAACAGCGAACGGCGCACTTCGGCTTCGATCTGCTGCTCTTCATAGTGCTCGAACGGCTTGGCCCAGATGGTGCCGCCGACGTTGTTGACCAGCACGTCGAGGCGCCCGAAACGCTCGACGGCGGCGGCCATCACCCGGCTGCATTCGGCGTACTGTTCGAGGTCGGCGGTCAGCGCCAGCACCTCGAACCTGGGGGCCAACTCGGCCTGCAACTCGAACACCAGCTCGGAGCGATCCACCAGCACCAGCCGCGCGCCCTCCTCGGCCAGCCGCTCGGCGACCCGCCGGCCGATACCCTGCGCCGCCCCGGTGACCAGGGCGACTTTCTTCTCGAATCTGCTCATCTCAAAACCTCATGCCAATATACCGACGCACCACCGCACCTTCTTCTGTAGGAGCGAAGCTTGCTCGCGATCAGCCGACAGGCTGAAAGGTCAGCGTTGCACGCACTATCGCTATCGCGGGCAAGCCTCGCTCCTACAAAGGGCGCGGGGGCTGTCAGGCCGCGCTGGCGGCGAATTTTTCGTAGTAGAAATTGGCCGGGGCAATGCCCTGGTCGCGGATGAACTGGCTGACCGCCTCGACCATCGGTGGCGGGCCGCACAGGTACACGTCCACATCGCCGTCGTTCAGGTGCCTGGGCTCGATATGCTGGGTCACGTAGCCCTTGAGCGGGTGGCGGCTCTCGGGATTGGCCACGCAGGCGCTGAAACTGAAGTTGGGGATGCGCGTGGCGAAGGCTTCCAGGCGATCCATTTCCACCAGGTCGAAGTCGTTGGTCACCCCGTAGATCAGGTGCAGCGGATGCTCGCTGCCCTGCTCGGCGATTTTCTCCAGCATCGCGGTGAACGGCGCCAGCCCGGTGCCCCCGGCCAGCAGCAACAGCGGCCGGCGGATGTCCCGCAGGTAGAAGCTGCCCAATGGCCCGGCCAGGCTCATGCGGTCGCCGGCTTTCGCCAGGCCGGTGAGGAAGCTGCTCATCAAGCCGCCCGGCACGTTGCGGATCAGGAAGCTGACCTCGCCGTCGCGCTGCAGCGAGCTGAAGGAATAGGCGCGGGTCTGCTCGCTGCCGGGCACGCCGAGGTTGACGTACTGCCCCGGCAGAAACGCCAGCTTGCTCAGGGCCTCGCCCTTGATCGACAGGGCGATGGTGCTGTCGGACAGCTGGCGCACCGCGCTGATGGTGGCGTCGAAGGTGGCCTGGGCGGCTCGGCAGACTTGCGACGAAGCCGGCACCCGCACCACGCAGTCGCTCAAGGCGCGCATCTGGCAGGTCAGCACGAAGCCCTGCTCGGCTTCATCCGCGGTCAGCGCGTCGTCGATGTACTCCTCGCCGAGGTCGTAACGCCCGGCTTCGGCAAAACACTTGCAGGTGCCGCAGGCGCCGTCGCGGCAGTCCAGGGGGATGTTGATGCCCTGGCGGTAGGCGGCATCGGCCACGGTTTCGCCAGCGTTGGCGGCGACGAAGCGGGTCACCCCGTCTTCGAAATTGAGTGCGATTTGATGAGTCATGGCAGTCGCCTCAGAGGTGGTAGACATCGACGACCTGACGAACGTAATCGTTCTTCAGGATGACTTTCTTGGCCCTGATCAGCGGGTTCTCGCCCCGCACATCGAGGGTGTAGAAGCTGGTGCCGAAGTAGCTGTCGACGGTCTTGTAGCGAAAGCTCAGGGTGTGCCAGTTGAAGCGCACCTTGCACAGGCCGTCGGCCTGCTCCAGCACCTCGATGTTGCTCAGGTTGTGCGAGGTGCGGGTGTCGGGAATGCTCGCGCTGGAGCGCTCGGTCTTGATCCGGAACACCCGGTCCTCCAGGCCGCAGCGGCTGCCGTACCAGATCAGCGAGATCTCCCGCTGCGGGTCTTCGGTGAGCTCGTCGTTGTCGTCCCAGGACGGCATCCAGAAGGTCGCGTCGGGGGCGTAGAGCTCCAGCCAGCTGTCCCAGTCCTTGTCGTCCAGGTAGCGCGCTTCGCGGTAGAGAAAGTCGCGCACGGTGTCATGGGAAATGCTCATCACACAGCCTCCACGGCAATGGTTCGCGCGGCTTGGGCGGCAAGCGCCTCGAGCATGGTTTGCTGCCAGTACCTGTGCTGCATCACGAACAGGCCTTCGTCTTCGGTGCGCACGCCGCTGAGGATCGGTTGCAGGTCGATTTCTTTGGCCGCGTCGTCCGCGCCCTCGACCCAGTGTTCGGCGCCGCGGGACATGTCGTTCCAGGCATTGCCTCTGCCCTGGTAGCCCATCTGGCAGGAACGGAATTCCTCCAGGTCGTCCGGGGTGGCCATGCCGCTGACGTTGAAGAAGTCCTCGTACTGGCGGATGCGCATGGCCCGGGCTTCGTCGCTTTCGCCCTTGGGCGCGATGCAGTAGATGGTGATCTCGGTGCGGTCCACCGAGATCGGCCGGGCGATGCGGATCTGCGAGCTGAACTGGTCCATCAGGTAGACGTTGGGGTACAGGCACAGGTTGCGCGAGTTCTCGATCATCCAGTCGGCGCGGGCCTGGCCGAAATCCCGGGCCAGCTCGTCGCGGCGCTCGTAGAGCGGGCGGTCCTCGGGGTTGGACCAGCGGGTCCAGAGCAGCATGTGGCCCTTGTCGAAGGAGTAGAAACCACCGCCCTGCTTGGCCCAGCTGCCGGCGCTCATGGTCTTGATCTCTTCGCCGGCTTCGCGCTGCTTGCGCTGGCTCTGGGTGGCGGCGTAGTTCCAGTGCACTGAGCTGACGTGGTAGCCGTCGGCGCCGTTTTCCGCGGTGAGTTTCCAGTTGCCTTCGTAGATGTAGCTCGAGGAACCGCGCAGCACTTCCAGGCCGTCGGCGGACTGGTCGACGATCATGTCGATGATCTTCGCCGATTCGCCCAGGTGCTCCACCAGGGGCAGCACGTCGGGGTTGAGGCTGCCGAACAGGAAGCCGCGATAGGACTCGAAGCGCGCGACCCTGGTCAGGTCGTGGGAGCCTTCGCAGTTGAAGCTCGACGGGTAGCCCGCGGCGGCCGGGTCCTTGACCTTGAGCAGCTTGCCGGAGTTGTTGAAGGTCCAGCCGTGGAACGGGCAGGTGTAGGACGACTTGTTGCCGGTCTTGTGCCGGCAGAGCATGGCGCCACGATGGCTGCAGGCATTGAGGAAGGCATTGAGTTCGCCGTCCTTGTTGCGCGCGATGAAGACCGACTGCCGGCCCATGGTGGTGGTGTAGTAGTCGTTGTTGTTGGGGATCTGGCTCTCGTGGGCGAGGTACAGCCAGTTACCCTCGAAGATGTGCTGCATTTCCAGGTCGAACAACCGGGGGTCGGTGAACATCTCCCGCTTGCAGCGGTAGACGCCCCGGTCACGGTCTTCTTCAAGCAGGGAGTGAAGGTATTCGGGTCGCAGGGTCATGGCCGCCGCCTCCGTTGTTTTTATTCAGGCAAGGCTCATGCTAGGGCGGGGTGTGCGGGGGCAATATCCGTTGCGTGCAGACCACTATCCGTTTTCTGCAGAGTTTTGTAGGGCAAGTCCTACAGGGGGTAGCCGCCGAGGCTGCGCTCGGGTTGCAAGGAAGTCCGATGCAGTGGCCGCCACTCGGGCGTCGCATTTATCCAGAACGATCGTGGTTTCAGGTTTTGCGACTGCTGCGCAGTCGATCGCAGCCTCGCGGGCTCGGCAGCGGCTACACGAGGAATCACGAATGATGCGGTGGGCACAGCTTCTGTAGGAGCGAAGCTTGCTCGCGATGGCGTCGGATCAAACACCTACGTGTCGTTCGCCATCGCCGGCGATCGAGCGTCGACCGGCCGCTCCTACAGAAGCAGAAGCAGAAGCAAAAGCCGGATCAAGCCCGGCGTCTGAGGGTGTCGGACGGCAGTTCGCCGAATTGCTTGCGGTAGCTTTCCGAGAAGCGTCCCAGGTGCAGGAAGCCGAAGTCCATGGCCAGTTCGGTGATGTTGCGCACGTTGCAGCTGGGGTCACGCAGGCAGGCGTGGATCCGCTCGAGTTTCTTCTGGCGAATGTAGCGCATGGGCGTGCTGCGGGCGTTGCGCTCGAACAGCGCATAGAGCGAGCGCAGGCTCATCTGCGCCTGCTGCGCCAGTTCCTCGCAGCCGATGTCCTGCTTGAGATTACGCTCGATGTAATCGGCAATCGTCTCGAAGGTCGCCGACGACGAACCCAGGCCCGCGCGCCGGATGTTGGTCTTCATCAGGCTGAGCATCTTGCTCGCGACGATCTGCGCGTAATGCTCCTGCACCCGCGGGATGCATTCGACGGATTCGGCTTCGCGGCAGACCACGCCCAACAGGTTGATAAAACCTTCCAGCTCATCCAGCTGGTAGCGGTTGCCCACGAAGCGCACGCCCTGCCCCGGATACAGCCAGCGCTGCTCCTGGCACACCGACTCCAGCAGGCGGGTGGGCACCTTGATGATGAATTTCTCGCAATCGTCGGAATAGGTCAGGTCCACCGGATCGTCGGGGTTGATCAGCAGCAGCTCGCCCGGGGCGAAGTAATGTTCCTGGCGATGGCCGCGCCACAGGCAGTGGCCGCGCAGCAGCACTTGCAGGTGGTAGATGGTTTCCAGCGCCGGCGAGGTGACGCGCACGCTGCCGCCGTAGCTGATCGAGCACAGGTCGAGGCTGGCGAACTGCCGATGATTGAGGCTGGCCTGGGGACTGCCGGCCTTGGGCAAACGGATGCAGTGGCTGCCCACATGCTGGTTGACATAGCCGGACACGGCATAGGGATCGGCCTGGGCGAATACCCTGCTGCGCTCACTCAACAGATGCGTTTCCATAAGCGGGTCACTCCCAGTTCTAATTATTGGGATTGTTATTATCGGGCGGTGATCGTTCGTCACCGCTGGCACATCACGCAAAACATCGACCACGGTTCACAATGGCAAAAACCACGGGACAACCGTCAAGTCATCCCGTGGCCCCGATTCGGGATCTGCCGCGATGTCAGTCCTCCAGCGCTCGTACCCGCTCCAGGCGCTGCTGCTCCTCGGGCTGGGCCGACGGCTGCAGGGTGAAGTCGAAGTCAATCTCGGCAAAACGCCCGCTGACCCCATGCTGCGCCGCACGCTGCTGATCGTCACTGAAGGTGATCTTGGCGATCAGCTCGTCGCGGGTGGCGTAGGCGAAATCATCGTGCAGGTATTCATCGCCATCGAGGTTGATCTGGGTGGTCAGGTGACGGTGGTCGTCGGCCGAGATGAAGAAGTGGATATGCGCCGGACGCTGGCCGTGGCGGCCCAGCTGGTCGAGCAACTGCTGGGTCGGACCGTCCGGTGGGCAGCCGTAGCCCGACGGCACGATGCTGCGGAAACGGTAGCGGCCTTCGGCATCGGTGACGATGCGCCGACGCAGGTTGAACTCCGACTGGGTGGTGTCGAAGTAGGAGTAAGTACCGCCAGTATTGGCGTGCCAGACATCGACAATGGCCCCGGCCAGCGGTTCGCCGGCGGTGTTGCGCACCTGGCCCTGCATGAACAGCACCACGCCCGGATCGACGCCATCGTCGAGGCGTGCCTCACCCTGGCTCAGTGGCGCACCGGCCACGTACAGCGGGCCTTCGATGGTGCGCGGGGTGCCGCCGGTCTTGCCGGCCTGCTCGTCGGCGGCGTCCATCAGCAGGTCCAGGTAGTGTTCCAGGCCCAGGCCGGCCACCAGCAGCCCGGCTTCCTGGCGCGCGCCGAGCACGTTGAGGTAGTTGACCGCCTTCCAGAACTCTTCCGGGGTCACCTCGAGGTCTTCGATGATGTTCACCGTGTCACGCAGGATGCGGTACACCAGGGCCTTGGTGCGCGGGTTGCCCTGGTCGTTGAACTGGCCACTGACTTCTTCGAGAAACTTCTGGGCGCTGGCAGTGTGGGAAATTCGGACGTTCATGATTATTCCTCATCTTGTATTTATTAGAGTGTGCAGCGGGCTGGCGAGGGCTCAGCGGTCATCCGCATGAATGGACGAAGGATGCCTGCACAGCGCGTTCACTTCGATAGCCATGTACGGGTACAGCGGCAGTTGCATCAGCAGGTCGTGCAGTTCCTGCACGCTGTCGACGTCGAACACGCTGTAGTTGGCATACAGGCCGGCGATGCGCCACAGGTGCCGCCACTTGCCCTGCTCCTGCAGGCGCTGGGCCAGGGCCTTTTCGTCGGCCTTGAGCTGGGCGGCGCGCTCGGGGTTCATGTCGACCGGCAGGTTCACGGTCATTTTGACGTGGAACAGCATGGTGCACTCCTTAAGACGTGATGAATGGCAGTTCAGGCTTTGTCGCGGCGCAAGAACGCCAGGCGCTCCTCGTCCAGGCTCAGGCCGAGGCCCGGCGCCCGGGATACGTGCAATTGGAAATCGCGGTACAGCGGCGGCTCGGCGAGGATGTCCTCGGTCAGCAGCAGCGGGCCGAACAGCTCGGTGTCCCAGCTCAAGGTATTGAGGGTGAGGAAAGCATGGGCCGACGCCAGGGTGCCGATACCGCCTTCGAGCATGGTGCCGCCGTACAGGCCGATGCCCGCCGCCTCGGCGATCGCCGCGGTGCGCAACACCGCGCGCGGGCCGCCGTTCTTGGCGATCTTCAGGGCGAACACCGAGGCCGCGCCTTCGCGGGCCAGGTTGAAGGCGTCTTCCACGCATTCGATGGATTCGTCGGCCATGATCGGCGCCGGGCTGATGGCGTTGAGGCGCACCATGCCGGCGCGGTTGTTGCGCGAGATCGGCTGTTCGATCAGGTCGATGCCGTTACCGCCCAGGACCCGGCAGGCGCGCACCGCCACCGCTTCGTCCCAGGCCTGGTTGACATCGACCCGCACGCTGGCGCGGTCGCCCAGGGCCTTCTTGATCGCGATCACGTGGGCCAGGTCGCGGTCCACCTCGCCGGCGCCGATCTTCAGCTTGAAGATGCGGTGGCGGCGCAGGTCGAGCATCTTTTGCGCTTCGGCGATGTCCTTGGCGGTGTCGCCGCTGGCCAGGGTCCAGGCCACCGGCAAGGCGTCGCGCACCCGGCCGCCGAGCAGCTCGCTGACCGGCAGCCCCAGGCGCTTGCCCTGGGCGTCGAGCAAGGCGCTTTCGATACCGGACTTGGCGAAGGTGTTGCCGCGGATGCTGCGCTCCAGGCGCTGCATGGCGGCATTGATATTGGCGCCGTCCTGGCCGAGCAGCAGCGGCGTGAAGAAACGGTCGATATTGGTCTTGATGCTGTCCGGGCTTTCATTGCCATAGGCCAGGCCGCCGATGGTGGTGGCCTCGCCCAGGCCTTCGATACCGTCGGCGCAGCGCAGGCGGATCAGCACCAGGGTCTGGTTCTGCATGGTGTGCATCGCCAGCTTGTGCGGGCGGATGGTTGGCAGATCGACGATGATTGTTTCGATCGATTCAATGGCACTCGAAAGCATTTCCATACCCATCAGGTTCTTGAAGTTATGGACCCGATTCTCGTACGGCTTTTTCCGGGGTTCCAATATAGAATTGGTCTGGATCGATACCTTGAAGGTATCCAACCGTTGCCTGCGGAGGCCTTATGGAACTGCGTCATCTGCGTTACTTCCAGGTGCTGGGCCAGACCCTCAACTTCACCAAGGCCGCCGAGCGCCTGCACATCGCCCAGCCGCCCCTGAGCCGGCAGATCCAGCAACTGGAAGAGGAACTCGGGGTATTGCTGCTGGAGCGCGGCCGGCCGTTGCGCCTGACCGAAGCCGGGCGTTTTTTCTATGAGCATTCCAGCGCGCTGCTGGAGCAACTGGCCAAAGTCTGCGACAACACCCGGCGCATCGGCCACGGCGAAAAGACCTGGCTCGGCATCGGCTTCGCTCCCTCGACCCTGTATGGCCTGCTGCCGGAACTGATCCGCCGCCTGCGCAGCCACGAGACCCTGGCCCTGGAACTGGGGCTGTCGGAAATGACCACCCTGCAACAGGTGGAAGCGCTCAAGGCCGGACGCATCGACATCGGCTTCGGGCGGATCCGCATCGACGATCCGGCCATCGTGCAGAAGGTGCAGACCGAGGATCGCCTGGTGGCCGCCCTGCCCGCCGGGCATCCGCTGATCGGCCAGCCGGTGAGCCTGGCGCAACTGGCCGACGAACCCTTTGTGCTCTACCCCGGCAATCCGCGCCCAAGCTACGCCGACCACGTGATCGCGCTGTTCAACACCCACGGCCTGAATATCCGCATCGTGCAATGGACCAACGAACTGCAGACCGCCATCGGCCTGGTGGGCGCCGGCATCGGCATCACCCTGGTGCCGGCTTCGGTGCAATTGCTGCACCGCGACGACATCGGCTTCAGCCCGCTGCTGGAGGCCAACGCCACCTCGCCGATCATCATCAGCCGGCGGGTCGGCGATGTGTCGGCGGGGCTCAGCCACTGTTTGCGGATGATCGACGAACTGCGCGCCGAACACCCCGACGCCTGACGCCTCGCGCGCAACTGACTCGCGGTTGCGCCCACCTCCCCTTGCCGCCAAAAAGCATGCCTGCAGAAAAGGGATACAGGTCTGCACGCAACGGATAGTGCCAGCGCCATACCCGCCCCTAGCCTGCGCGCAGTGAACTGCTTTCCATAACAATAAGAGTAAAAGCAATGAAACCTGCAAAGACCCTCGCCGTGCTGGGCGCCAGCGCGGTGTGCCTGAGCGTGCCCCAGCCGCTGCTGGCCGAAGAAGGCGGTTTTATCAAGGACGCCACCGCCACCCTCCAGGCCCGCAACTACTTCTTCAGCCGCGACTATTCGGATATCCGCGGCACCGAGCAGTCCATGGCCCAGGAATGGGCCCAGGGTTTTATCCTCAACTTCAAGTCCGGCTACACCCCCGGCACCCTAGGCGTGGGCCTGGATGCCATCGGCACCCTGGGGCTCAAGCTCGACAGCGGCAAGGGCCGGGTCAACAGCGGCCTGCTGCCGGTGCAGGAGGACGGCGAAGCCGCCGACGACTACAGCCGCCTCGGCCTGGCGCTGAAACTGCGCCTGGCGAAAAGCGAGCTGCGCATCGGCGAGCTGCAACCCAACCTGCCAGTGCTGAGCTTCAGCGATATCCGCCTGCTGCCGCCGTCCTACCAGGGCGCGAGCATCGTCTCCAACGACATCGACGGCCTGACCCTGCAAGGCGGCCGCCTGCGCTCCACCAGCCTGCGCAACGAATCCGGCGACGGCAAACTGCAAGCCATGCTCGGCCATGTGCCAAAACGCGCGGTCAGCAGCGACGCCTTCAACTACTTTGGTGCCGACTACGCCTTCAACGACAAACGCACCAGCCTCAGCGCCTGGTACGGCCAACTGGAGGACATCTACCACCAGCGCTTCCTCGGCCTGAAACACAGCCAGCCGCTGGGCGGCTGGATACTCGGCGCCAACCTCGGTTACTACAACAGCGAAGAGGACGGCAAACAGCTGCTCGGCGCCATCGACAACCAGGCCTTCTTTTCCCTGCTGTCAGCCAAACGCGGCGGCCATACCTTTTACGTCGGCTACCAGGGCATGTTCGGCGACAGCGCCTTCCCCCGGGTCTTCGCCAACATCACCCCACTGGGCAACGAAGTGCCAACTTACGAGTTCGCCTACACCGACGAACGCTCCTGGCAACTGCGCTACGACTACGACTTCGCCGCCAGCGGCCTGCCCGGCCTGACCAGCACCGTGCGTTATATCCGCGGCGACAACGTCGACACCGGCAAGGGCTTTGAGGGCAAGGACTGGGAGCGCGACCTGGATATCGGCTACGTGATCCAGTCCGGGCCGTTGGGCGGGCTGGGGATCAAGGTGCGCAATGTGGTGGCGAGGTCGAACTATCGGACCGATATCAATGAGAACCGGTTGTTGCTGAGTTATAGCTGGAAGTTGTTTTAACGACCGCTACCGGCAACCCTCGTGATCGGCGCCAGCGCGGGAGGATTCCACGCCGGCGCCAAGTCTGGAATCATGGCCGTCGATTTCGCCAAGGACCGCGCCCCATGAATCGCCTTTTGCCCGCCAGCGCCCTGCTCGGGTTGCTGCTCACCAGCCTCGGCAGCCTCGCCGCCACCAAGAACGAGCCGGAGCCCCACCTCTACTACAGCATGACCCCAGGCCGCTACGCCCTGATCGGCCAGGAGCCGGACGGCGGCGTGACCTACTCGGGCAACGCCGAAATCCGCTATCAGGACGGCACCCTGACCCTGGTGAAAACCATCAACGGCACGACCACCACCGCCACCGGCAAAGTCGAACGGGCAAGCATCGCCGAAGCCGATGTCCTGCGTTTCTACTGGCCCGGTCACAGCAGCACTTGCCTGCTGCGCGGCGACCTGGACAACTACAGCCGCCTGAGCTGCTACTGGATCGACAATGGCGCAGAGCACAAACGGCCGGGGCTGGAGGCGTATTTTCCGACTGAGGCGTGGCCGGAGAATCAGGAGTAGTAAGTGGCGAACATAGAAAAAGCCCTAATATCTAATACCAGCAAGCTCGAATCAGGCCCACCTATTTTGCATGCAGAAAAGCTCTTTTGAAGCCTCAAAAAAGTCCAATGACACAAGCTCTAAAACAAGAGCGCTAGGCCCTTTACAACTCACCTCAGATAAAAAACCAAAGAGACGCCCATATGCAAATACAAGTAACAATGACCAGCCGAAACTACCTGTCAATCTCTCATCTTTCGGCAGCAAGTCTATTTGCAAAGCGCAGTACTGAACTTGAGCCCACACTGACTCTTGGCGAAAGCGAATCCACAAACGGACTACGTGAACATAATGCCTGTATCGTATCAACAATAATGCTATCTGTTGCATTCTTAGAGGCAACAATCAATGAGTTTTTCTCAGACTGCGCTGAAGAACCTTATGCAAAGGTCGCCACGCTGCCAACTTGCAAATTAATGGCAAAACTATGGACCCGCGGCATCCCCAGAACAGCAAGCTATTCCATTCTAGAAAAGTACGAAATTGCCTTAGACCTCAATGAAAGTCAGCCTTTTGACAAAAGCAGCTATCCATATCAGGACGTTAAACTTCTGATAGAACTCAGAAATGCTCTAATACATTACGAACCAGAGACCATTCAGCACCCAACTGGAATATCAGAAGAACAAAGAGACCTTCATAAATTTGAGAAAAAGCTCAGAGGAAAATTCGAACTTAATTCACTAACCGGCGCAGGCAACACATTCTATCCAGATAAAGTCCTGGGATCAGGCTGTGCTAGATGGGCAGTTAAAAGCGCAGTTTCTTTAGCAGACACTTTCTACAGCCGGCTTTCCATAAAACCAATGTACGACCCTGTTAGAGCACAGTACTCGGTGTAGGCTCGCTCATATACGTTGGAGCAGATTAAACCTAAGCTAGGTCCGATAAACCTTAGCTGCCAGCAAAAAACCTGGTATATCGCTTCAAGAATAAGGACTCCCCCATGATCGACTTCAACAACAAAGGCTTCTTCAAGCTCAAGCAAAACGACGAATACGCGGAACGGGTCAGCGACCTGTTGCTGGAAGGCGAGCAGGTGATCGACGCCTATAAGGCCATGCGCGACGGTGTGGTGTTTACCAACAAGCGCATTATCGCGATCAACGTGCAGGGCATCACTGGGAGTAAAAAGGACTTCACCTCCCTGCCCTACAAAAATATCGTCGCCTACTCGGTGGAAACCTCCGGCACCTTCGACCTGGATTCCGAGCTGGAGATCTACTTTTCGTCGCTGGGCAGGGTGAAGTTCGAGTTCACCGGCAAGACCTCGATGGTGGAAATCTCCAAGTACATCTCCAAGCATCTGCTGGGCTAGGACGCTCCGTCGTCAATCGGCGCTCAGCCCCCACAACACCTCCAGCACATGCTGGGTCGAGCGCTCCACTTTCCCGTCCCGATGGGCGATGCCCAGCTGACGCCACAGTGGCGGCTGCAACGGGCGCATGGCGATCCGCGTGTCGGGCAGCGGCGTGGCGGCTTCGTGGGGCAACAAGGTGGCGCCATAACCGGCGGCCACCAAGCTCTTGATCGCGTCGTTGTAGTTGAGCTGAATGCGCGCCGTGGGCTGCTGCCCGCCCAGGGCGAACCACTCCGAGGTCAGGCGCGACAGCCGGGTGCTGTGGTCGTTGAGGATCAGGGGCTGGGCCGCCAGCCACTGCGGGGTCACCGGGTCGGGGCATTGCCAGCGGGCCGGCAGGAAAGCCATGACCGGGTCCTTGCGCCAGGGCTCGATGCACAAGCCCTTGACTGGGGGTTGCGGCAGGGCCACCAGGCCGATATCCAGCGAACCTTCGGCGAGTTTCTTCAAACTCTCCAGGGAAGTCAGCACCGCCACCTGCAGGTCGATGCCCGGGTGCCGCTGGCCGAGGGTTTCCAAGGCCTGGGGCAGCAACTGGGCGATGGCGCCAGTGGACGCCCCCAGGCGCACCCGGCCGGCCAGGCCCAGGACCTGGCGCTGCACGTCCTCCAGCGCCTGCTCGGCATCGGCCAACAAGCGCCGCGCGCGCTCCACCAGGGTTTCGCCAATGGCCGTGGGCTGCACCCGCCCGCGGGTGCGCGACAACAGCGAGCCGCCCACCCGCGTCTCCAGGTCGGCGATATGCAGGCTGACCGTGGGCGGCGCCAGGTTCAGCGCGCGGGCCGCTTCGGCAAAGGAGCCGAGGTCGACAATCGCCACCAGGGTGCGCAACCGGTCGAGGCTGATTTCGCGCATGGGTCGCTCCAGATTCAGAAAAACTGAAGCTTAGCGTTATTAAATTCAACTTTCTCTATTTCAGCTTCAGCCGGAAGATTTGCCCAACTTTTCCGGCTTGCGAGCACACAACATGAGCACACCCCTCGTATTTATCGACGGCGACCAGGGCACCACCGGGTTGCAGATCCACCAGCGCCTGCGCGGCCGCAGCGACCTGCACCTGCTGACCCTCGCCGCCGACCAGCGCAAAGACCCGCAACGCCGCGCCGAAGCCATCAACACCTGCGACATCGCCCTGCTCTGCCTGCCCGACGATGCCGCCCGCGACGCCGTCGCCAGCATCCGCAACCCGGCCGTGCGGGTGATCGACGCCAGCTCGGCGCACCGCACCCACCCCCACTGGACCTACGGCTTCGCGCAAATGCACCCGCAACAGGCGCAACGTATCGCTACTTCAAAACGCGTGAGCAACCCCGGCTGCTACCCCACCGGCGCCATCGGCCTGCTGCGCCCCTTGCTGCAAGCCGGGCTACTGCCGCAGGCCTACCCGATCAGCATCAACGCCATCTCCGGCTACTCCGGCGGCGGCCGCGCTGCGGTCGAAGCACATGAAGGCCCGAATGCTTCCCAAGCGGCTGCCTTCCAGATCTACGGCCTGGGCCTGGCCCACAAACATGTGCCGGAGATCCAGCAACACAGCGGCCTCAGCGAACGGCCGCTGTTCGTCCCGGCCTACGGTGCGTTTCGCCAGGGCATCGTGCTGACCATTCCACTGCAATTGCGCCTGCTTGCCCCGGGTGTCGATGCCGCGCGTATCCATGCCTGTCTGGAGCAGCATTACGCCGGGAGCGGTTGCGTGCAGGTGATGTCGATTCGGCATGCACAAGAACTCACCGGCCTTGATCCACAGGCGCTGAACGATACGGACGCTATGCGCTTGATGGTGTTTGAGGGTGAGGGTCAGGTGCTGTTGGCGGCGGTGTTCGACAACCTGGGCAAAGGCGCGGCGGGGGCGGCGGTGGAGAATCTGGATTTGATGCTGGCCGCGATGGGCTGAAGGGATTGCCTGCGCGTTGCAACTGGCCAGACGTAGCCTGGTTTCATGCTGCCTTTGGTGCCTGATAAAAAAGCCCCACCGGCTGAGGTGGGGCTTTCAGCGTGCTGATGATCCTTCTGAGCCCCTGCCGAAAGGGCTATCGAACCCAGCGCCGGCCAGTTTTCCCGGGGCGACGCTCAAGCAATCACCTTCGTTATTTGTCGTCCTTCTTCGTCGACGACTGCGAAGAGTATTCGCGGCTCTCTTCAGCGTTGGGCGCTTCAGGCAGGCTGCCCGGCGTGAACATATGGGTCTGCAAGTCGCTGGCCTCGATATCGACGACGCCATGCACCGCACGGGTCAGGCTGACGGCCTGCTCACACTGCTTATGGGTGATGAGCCGACCACTCAAGGTGACGATACCCGCATGGGTTTTGACATTGATATGCAGGCCGCGGGTCGGTTCGGCAAAGGCCAGGGCCGACTTCACCTTAGTGGTGATCCAGGCATCGTGAACGGCCATTTCCAGACCATGGGAGTAATGCTGGAAGGAATGAAGTTTCATGGCGGGCCCCTCTCGCGTAATCAGTTGGGCGTCCCGTCCCATTGGTTGGACTGCCCTCTGCCTGGCGGGTGAGCGTGGTGGGTTGTGGATGGGCGTGGTGGTACTCGCCGGGCAAATGGGGGTGCTTATTAATTATAGTTCGGGGGTTGGATACGCTCAGGGGCCGTGTGCGAGGGTTGCTCGATGGTGCTGCTGATGGACGCAAGCATCAGAACCTTAACCACTACGCGACAAGCTCGACGTAGTTCGACTCCCCTCCCCCAGTCGCGCCCGACAACCAACCCCATACAAAGCTCAGAGTAGTACGTCCTGCTTGATCAACGCCCACCGTGCCACGCGACCAGCCGGCAAGCATCTCGCCATCCGTCGTCAAGCACTGATAAAGAAGCTCGATGGTATCGGGGCCTGTCACGCGCCCGACTTGATTACCCATGCGGATCCGCCCGCCTTGGTAAGTGCTGAAAATGGCATCTTCCTCGACACGGTAATGAAATACCGTGCCTGCCCCGGATAGCCCTTGGGCGTTGTTCGCGACAGTAAACCGGCGATTGTTCAAACGCTCGCTGACTTGAGAGATGGGCGTTTCCATAAATGTGCGTCCTGTTAGTCGAGATGTTCAGTTCCAGCCTTCAATTACCTAAGCCATTTTGCCGCAACTGATGAAGGAGCAACGAATTGCCACTCACATCACCCGAAGCGCCAGAAAGTCTGAGCTCACCCAACAGTTACTAGGCCTTTCCTTCATAGAACTTTACCTGACTAACTCTCAGCGTCTCCTTTCGGACCGCTGGCGATCAGGCTGGCTCCACAGGCGGTTTTCATTCCATGCAGCGCCACCGGAACACCGCCAACATCCAGCAGTGCGCTGCCCTCGGAAATAGGAAACACGCCTTTACATAAAGGGCATGTGACCTTGTGCCCGACGCCGGCCATGGGTTTGCCGTTCAGGTCGGTTTGGTTGAACGCTTCAATCACGGTTCCGCCGTGACTGGTGGAATCGCCGAGTCGGATGATGTCCATATCTGCTCCTTGGATTGTTCCGTTTCTGCTGCAATGTTCAGACGTTTAGCGACTCCCTCGCGGGGAGTCCGAGATGAATTAACCGCCATATCGGTGCACTACCAATAACGAAGCTCTCCACCAAACATGAAGAAAACCATTAGCAGCCCGAGCTCTCCGAACAACAGCGGCGCGATTGTAAGCACGGCCTGAATCACGACGGCGACCTTGCAGACTTTGGACAAACCATAACGTCGCCAGTACAGCGCATGCAGGACCATTGTCAGACTGTTCGCGGCCCAGACCGCACCAATAGCCATCATGTAATTTTGCTGCGCAATCCGCAGCAGCACGATCAACAAGGCAAAGAAAGCGATGAGTGCTGACCACACAATCAGTAGAGAATGATCCGGTTTCATCGGTCCAGAAGCAGGTTTTGGCATTGCATTTCAATCCATGTAAACGCTAAAGAAACCTGATCAATTTAAGTCGCCACACAACCTGTAGTGGTCACCCCATCCCAGACAGTGGTTTAAGTTTTTCTTCGGCCACGGCGGGCGGCAGCCCATCGTTGAATTGATGCGACCTGATCCAGTTGTAGCGGTGCATCAGGTACCGAAGGATGAGCACTCAAGAACCTCCTGCACTGCCGCCGGACGAAGCAGAGGAGACGGGGCGCAAGCGGACGGAGCCGATGATGGTGTCCCATAACGCCAGCGCTTCTTTATCTGATTTGAATGGAGGAGCTGGCAGCTTGCTGCTGCTGTCGGGACTACGTTCGAGTACGCCAAGCGCGGCTGAGATGTTTGGCTCGGTGATCGAGCCATCTTTGCCCTGGGCCTCCCAGGCGAACGTATAGATACGTTGTCCCTTGTCGGTACTGGCCAACAGGTATTCGTCGGCTGGAACCGCACCGCCACGTTCTCTTTTGCGCAGGGTCTCGATCCCTAACACCATCCTCGCGGCACCTGCCAGGAAACCACTTGCCCGATCCAACAGGCGATCTTCTTCGGCTCCGGTGCTGGAGGTGAATTCGAAGTGGGCGCCGGGATACTCGGGAAAAGTCACGCCAATGTCGAACCGCTCACTCTGGAAATAACTGCCTGCGATATAGCCACGATCAATGCAAAATCCGGATTCGCTGGGAATTTCATTGGGTTCGCGGGAGCGAAGATCACGGGCTAACGTAGTAGAAATTTCTATGGCGCGAAGCTCTCTATCTGTCGACGCCTTTCCTGCCCATTTATAAGCGCGCCATGCTGGCTGAGAAACAAGGTAGGTATCTAGAAGATATATCTCGGAAGAGACTTCTGAAGACCAAGATAACAATCCAGACGCACCGGCCCCAAAATCCAAACGGCGGAGAAACATACTGCCCTTCGAATCATGTTGCTGGTTTTTTAACTCCGACTCACGTTGATTGATTCTGGCAGCCAAGGCCGCAGGCGTATCGTCGAGTGCCTCGATATTGTCACCCCATAGGTAGTAACCCGCTCTGATTTCCGCTTGGGGCGGCAAATCGATCAGGAATCTGCCAAAGCAATGGGTGATCCATCCGGCCTTGTCCATGGCGGGGTTCCGAGAAGAAGGAAGTAATGCGCAACTGGTTATACCGGTCAGGGCGACGATGCCAAGAACAGTGAAGAACTGGTGCAGATGCATCATGAACCTCCTGCCCCATCATCCCTCTGGGAGAATTGCGGGAAGCCCTCGACAATCGAGGGCAGGCCTCGACGAAACCCGTCGTTGTCACTGTGGTTCTCATCGTCTCGAATGTTGTCCATACCTGTTCCTTTTCCATTACACGATCAGACACTTGTCCTTTGGCAGGCTTTATGCCTACCGAAGGACAAGGGTTCGGTCATGGAGGGCAATATTCCAGAGACGCAAGCGGCCTCCTGTCACAACAAATACTGATGCCACTGGAGTTTTTACAACTCATCCATCCAATTGCTGTTGTTAGGCCTTATGTCGGCCAGGAACTCCTCGATGGCATAGTCGTCAGTCATCGGTTTCGTACTCCCCAGAGTTGGGGCTGTCGGAGAGGGGCTACCCACATTTCCATCGCCCCGAGGCTTCGAGGACACCGGGCGTAACCGGATCGAATCGATAATGGTGTCCCACAGATCCAGGGCCTCTTTATCTGACTTGAATGGAGGTGCTGGCAGCTTGCCGCTGCTGTCAGGGCTACGTTCGAGTACGCCAAGCGCGGCTGAAATGTTTGGCTCGGTAATCGATTCATCCTTACCCTGCGCCTCCCAAGCGAAGGTGTAGATGCGCTGCCCCTTGTCTCTACCGGCAAGCAGGTATTCATCAGCAGGGACCGCTCCACCACGCTCTCTTTTGCGCAAGGTCTCGATACCCGCAACCGTCCTGGCGGCCCCCGCCAGGAAACCACCCACCCGATCCAGCAGCCGATCCTCTTCGGCGCCGGTGCTGGAAGTGAACTCAAAGTGGGCGCCAGGATACTCAGGAAAGGTCACGCCAATATCGAACCGTTCACCTTGAAAACTGTTACCCGCGATATAGGCTTGATCAATACAAAAGCCAGGCTCTGAGGGAATCTCGTTGGGTTCGCGGGAACGTAGGCTGTGGGCCAGAGAAGTGGCACTTTCAATACCCTGTGATTCAAGACTTTTCGATACACCTCCCATCCAACGGTAAGCACGCCACGTCGGTTTGGAAACAGCGTAAGCATCCAATAGATACATCGCTGTACTGGCATTGGATTTCCAGGAAAGCAGCCCTGTCGAGTTCCCCCCAAGGTCTAGTCGGCGAAGAAACAGGCTACCTTGTTGCCTTCTATGCGGTTGAGCCTTCAGTTCCTGCTCACGCTGACTAATTCTGGCAGCCAGAGTGACCGGTGTTTCGTCGAGCGCCTCGATGTTATCGCCCCAGAGGTAATACCCCGCTCTAATTTCCGCCTGGGGCGGCAAGTCGATCAGAAATCTGCCAAAGCAATGAGTGATCCATCCGGTCTTGTCCATGGAAGAGTTCCGAGAAGAGGAGAATGATGTGCAACTGGTGATACTGATCAAGGCGACCATGCCAAGAACAGTGAAGAACTGGCGCAGGCGCATCATGAACCTCCTGCCCAGTCAGCATTCTGGGCAATTTTGATAACGCCATAGAACGTGGCCCATTGGGCACGCTTGTCGTTGTAGCTTTTTTGATGTTCGTAGCCTTTGTCGGTGTTGTACTGCCCGACGCCCTTGCTGCCCTGGCGGAAGCTGGCCTTGATGCCGGCTTTGCCAGGGGCCAGGCCGGAGTCGGTCGGTACGGTTCCGTCCCCGCCGCTGCCAAATGACTCTTGGGACATTGCAGATCGTAGAGGCCCCTCAACAACCGAAGGCAGACCTCGGCGAAACCAGCCGTTGTAACTACCGTTCTCATTGTCCTTGACGGTAGAACCTGATGACTCCAAGGAAGTTGAATCGCCTTGCCAGATCATGTCCCGCCAACTGTGCCTGTCAGAGGAGTCGTCAGCCCCATAGTGAGCGTAGGTTTCGGGGTGGTAGCCTGCCGCTGCTAGATCACTGTGAAAGGTGAAAACGTCGTCTATTCGCTGATCAAACTCCTCCCGTGGGATTTTTCTCTTAACGATTTCCGACATATCCAAATACTTAACATTCTGCTCCGGCACCAACCCATACCAGGCTGAACTCTTATAGATCTCCTCATAAGGATCACCGTGCTGAGGATAAGCACGAGGCTTCCCATTGATGTCCTTCATGATCTGTCCCTGCGCGTCGCAAAGGAACAGCCAGGGACGCCCTCCCCGGTATTCCGCAGAGGGGGCCAGCTCCAACGCACCGGGTGAGTTGGCCACTACCGCCGTCACTTCACCTGCATTGGCTCCCAGGACGATCTGGGGTGCCCCTTCATAGCCACAACGCACGTGGTGATAGATGGCCGACGAGCCAAGCGCGGGCAGCACGCCATGAACCACGCCCAGCACCCGCTCATAGCCATGGAGCTGGGTCAGCGATCGGGCAACCAGACCGCCCATTGAGTGAGTGACCAGAATGACCTTGGTCCGGGCCAGTTGCTCAGGATCGACACCGCCCTTCTCGCGATAGAAAGGCAGCACGGTGTTCTCGATATAGTCGCGCACGTCCTGGCCGGATTGGCGGTTGGATTGCAGCCAGTTGTAGCCCCCGCACCAGATATCGAACTGATACTTGCCCGCGGCAGTCAGCTCCTCGCTGCTAAGGGGAGCGGCACTGCCCAACTCTTCGCCATAGTCGGAAGGCGAGCGCAGGCTTTCAGCTTGCCACCATCCCTGAAGCTCGCGCTGTTTGACGATATGGTCCAGCCGGCTTTCCAGCAAAGCCATGATCGGGTTGTAGGAGGTGCGCATGACCTTGCCCCAGCCGCGCATCCGCGCGGCCTCTTCGCTCAGCCCCGATGCACCGGGATCGACAGATCCACGATCATCGACCTCGACATCATCAGGCTTGAGCAACTCCTGTCGTCTTTTCGGACCTCGGAACCCCCAGACAAATAATGCCCCCAGGACACCCGCGATATCGCCAAGGCTGAACGATGCATTGGGCGGGCTCCAGACACTGTTCAAGGTCTTCTTGTTGCGCAGGTTGGTCCCCATGATGCCGGGAATGAAAATTACCGGGATGGTGACCTGCTGCTTCACCAGCAATACCTTGTCGCGCTGATCCTCAGTGCGGGTGAGCTGGCTGGTGTAGATGGGACGCCCCAGGTTGTCACGCGCGCGCGGGACTATCACTTCCTGGGTATTCGCTTCGCTGCTCATGTGGTGGACTCCCTGTCACCCTTGATACTGGCTCCCTTGGCCAGAACCCGTATTTGAACCCTATCCATTGCCAGGTCCTGTTGCCTCGGCAATCGCCCCTGGGCATCGGTAGTGAGCTTGAGCGGCGCCCCATCACCGCGCAGCAGTTCCACGGCCGTATTGGCCAGGGGCTCCAGGGTGTTTTCGTCCCGCAGGACAAAGGCGTCGTCGAACGGCGTGGACTCCCAGGAGTTGAAGGTGGTTGAGGCGTGAGCAGGGCCGACCAGGCTGTGCTTGGCCGCCTTGACAATGAAGTTGCCGGGCATCCCCAATTCGATGTTGCCGCCCTTGAGGGTAAGGTAGGCACCACCACACATCAGCGTGATGTGCTCCTTGGCCGAAATCAGCACATGTTGCTTGCTCGCGCTGACTTCCACGCTCTGATCCGCCTCCACGCGGATGTTGTTTTTCTGGGCCTGCAATAACATTGGCCCCTGATGGGTGATCTGGCGCATCTCGCCGCTTTGGGCGAACAACCCAAGGTCGGTGCCGGCATTGACCACAAACTTCTGCCCTGACGTCAGTTGCTGGTTCTGCTGGGCCACGCTGTCAATATGCTCGCCAGCCGCCAGGGTGACACTGTTAGGAGACGCGGCGGCGATACCGGCCTGACCACTCAGGGCAATGGCCGGGTTACCACCGTTGGTTTTGCCCGACTCATCGTTGGCCCCATGCCCCAGATCGCGAACCGCGTCACTGAGGGTCTTTTGCGGCGCGGTGTCATGACCAACACCCTCATGGTCCGCGGCATAGTCACCCAAGTCCTTGGCCAGTTGCAGAGCCGCCTCCAATACCTGAACAGCAACCGCCCGGTTCAGATGCCCACCATTGGCATTCAACTGCTCTTCAGTGCTGAGCAACAGCCCCTTGGCCGCTCGCAACGCACCATGCTCGTCGGTACGCAACTCGAAGCCTTCACCCCGTGGCGCACCACCGTCGGGGCGTGGGTGAGTCAGGTACCCCAGGTGCAGCGCGGTACTGCCGTGATCGCTCATCAGCGCGGCACTGATCTCCTTGGTGGTGTCGTCGATGCGCAGTTCGTTGGCACGGCTGCCTTTGTACTCCTTGCTCTTGATGGTGCTGAGGATCTTGTGATTCGGCAGTTGGTACGGCGGCATGTTGCTCGCACGGTAAGTGCGGCCGGTGATGATCGGTTGGTCACAGTCGCCATCTAGGTAGTCGACTATGACTTCCTGGCCAATTCGCGGGATCGCCATATGGCCCCAGTCAGCACCGGCCCAGTTCTGCGAGACCCGGATCCAGCAGGAGCTGAACTCGTTGTCCTTGCCCTCCCGGTCCCAGGGGAACTGAACCTTTACCCGGCCAAACTCGTCGGTGTGGATCTCCTCGCCTTCCGGGCCCACCACGCTGGCGATCTGCGGCCCGTCGATACGAGGCCTGGGCAGAGGCTCCGGGCGCCACTCCATTTGCTCGGGAATGATCTCGGCGGTGAAGTCGTAGCTCACGCCCATTTCAGCGTCGGCGGACTCTTCTTGCTGACTGGCGTGCTGCACGCCTCTGTGGGTGATTCGGACTGACCGCCACCAGCGGTTGAAGTCTTCCCGGGGGTGGCCCGTCAGTTGGAAGGAAAGGCCTGGAATCAGGCGCGGATCGTCACCTTCGACCATGGCGACCTGGGCATCTCGACGGTGACCGCGCAGGCGGTTTTCAGTGAAGGGCTTACCTGCTGCGCTGGCCTTGTAGCGTCCTGGATAGTCGTAGCGTTCATAGTGTGGGGCCTGGTGTTCCAGGTCCTCGCCGACCAGGCGCTGTTGCTGGTTGAACGCGGGACGCTTGAAGGTGTAGTCACGCTGGGTCTGTTCGGCCGTGCGGACGTTTTCCGTGTAGCTGAACGCGTACAGCACAGGCCGTTCGGCGTCTCCAGCCGGCTGCGTGCTGTACAGCACCGGCTCACCCTGGATGCGTTCCTGAACGTAGAGCTTGTCGCTCTGGATCAGCCTGTGAGAAGTCGCGTCGGATTTGAAGTAGTAGAACAAGCCTTCTTCCGTGGAAAGCCGGTCGAACCAGTAAAGGTCGGTGTCCCCCGCCTGGGTACAGTATTCGCGAGGCAGGTGCTCGGTATGGGTGTTCTGCTGATAGTCCAGGATCCCATGCTCGGCCAACACCGACTTGAGTATTTCGGGCACGCTTTTCTGCTGGAAGATGCGCCAGTCGGAACTCAGGCCAAGCCGGGCAAGCTGCGGCTCGACCACCACACGGTAGCGGGTACGACGAAAGCCGGTTTTGCCCTGGGTGAAGCTGGAGACCAAACCGTGGACATAACGAACAGCCGTGGTGCCTTGCCAGATAGTCAGCAACGCCGGCTGATCGAGGACCTGGGCAAAATCGATGCTGGGGTTGTCACTGGCCAGTTCGAGCGTCAGCCGATAAGGCTCGCTAATGGCTTCTTCCAGGGTGAACTCTACGACCTCGAACTCCATCCGGCCGGACAGCACGGAGAAGGTGAATCTCAAATCCCTTTGACGCATATGACTTATCCTTGGTCAATGTATTGAGGCATCCAGATGCCAAGCCTCAACCACACCTTGTGATACCTGGACTGATAGCTGAATCGGATCTGGAGATGACTCAATGATCCAGCCGTATTGGCCTGCCCGGGCAACTCGTCAGGGCAGCAGCCTATTTGCAAAAACTCGCACGGGTCAACCTTGGACCAGATAGATGGCACACTGCCTTCACCCTCTCGAAGCCGGACTTCAGTACCCTCTGCCTCGTCCCCCCGAACAACTCTGCGCGGGGTATGACCGTCACATGAGCTGTCCCAATACCAGGCTCATCACCATAGCCAAAGAGACAAGGGAGTGGGTGTAGGAATTATCCAAAATTGCAGTAAGGGAACTTGATCCTGATCATCTCGAATGCACTTGAGCAGCCAGAGGAGGAGCAGGCTATCGATGCCCGCGAAGGAGAAGCGGATATGCCATCCCCCTTCTCGAAATGCCCAGGCAGTCTCCATCTGGCGAACAGTCACTGTGCCTTCCCCGTCGGCAGACAAAAAAACGCCTCCACAATGGGAGGCGTCATGGTTCTTCAGTCACACCGAATGGCTTATGCAGCTTCTACTCCGAGCCTGAAGCCCCAACCTGAACACTTAGGTCGGGGTTGTCACTTCCAGGCCTCGAAACCGCCCTCACCTCAAATCAAACCGATCCAGATTCATCACCTTGACCCAAGCCGCGACAAAGTCCTTCACAAACTGCTCCTGCGCATCCGCGCTGGCATAGACCTCGGCCAATGCCCGCAGTTGGGCGTTGGAGCCAAAGACCAGGTCGACGCGGGTGCCGGTCCATTTGACCTGGCCGGTCTTGCGGTCGCGGGCTTCGAACTCTTGCTGGGCATCGGACAGCGGTTTCCATTCCACGCCCATGTCCAGCAGGTTGACGAAGAAGTCGTTGGTCAGCGCACCCGGGCGCAGGGTGAAGACGCCGTGGGGGGTGTGGCCGACGTTGATGTCGAGCACCCGCAGGCCGCCGATCAGCACGGTCATTTCCGGTGCGGTGAGGGTCAGCAGTTGCGCCTTGTCCACCAGCAGGGCCTCGGCGGGCACGCGGTAGTGGCCCTTGAGGTAGTTACGGAAGCCATCGGCGATGGGTTCGAGGTGAGCGAAGGACTGGACATCCGTCTGTTCCTGACTCGCGTCCGTGCGGCCCGGGGTGAACGGCACAGTGATATTGAGCCCGGCGTTTTTCGCCGCCAGTTCGATGCCGGCGCTGCCGGCCAGCACGATCAGGTCGGCCAGGGAGATTTTCTTGCCGCCGGCTTGCGCGCCGTTGAAGTCGCGCTGAATGTCTTCCAGGGTTTGCAGCACCGTCGCCAGTTGCGTTGGCTGGTTGGCTGGCCAGTCCTTCTGCGGGGCCAGGCGCAGACGCCCGCCGTTGGCGCCGCCGCGTTTGTCGGAGCCACGGAAGCTGGAGGCCGCCGCCCAGGCGGTGGACACCAGTTGGGACACCGACAGGCCCGAGGCCAGCAGCTTGCTCTTGAGGGTGGCGACATCGCCGTGGTTGACCAGGGGGTGGTCGACTGCCGGGACAGGGTCTTGCCACAGCAGTTCTTCGCTGGGCATTTCCGGGCCCAGGTAACGCGAGAGCGGGCCCATGTCGCGGTGGATCAGCTTGTACCAGGCGCGGGCGAAGGCATCGGCCAACTGGTCCGGGTTGGCCAGGAAGCGCCGCGAGATCTTTTCGTAGACCGGGTCGAAGCGCAGCGACAGGTCGGTGGTCAGCATAGTCGGGCTGCGCCGCTTGGACGGGTCATGGGCATCGGGGATGGTGCCGGCGCCCGCGCCGTTTTTCGGCGTCCACTGGTGCGCTCCCGCCGGGCTCTTGGTCAGTTCCCACTCGAAGCCGAACAGGTTTTCCAGGTAGTTGTTGCTCCAGCGGGTGGGCGTGGTGGTCCAGGTCACTTCCAGGCCGCTGGTGATGGCATCGGCGCCCTTGCCGGTGCCGAAGGTGCTTTTCCAGCCCAGGCCCTGCAGCTCCAGGCCAGCGGCTTCGGGCTCAGGGCCGACATTGCTGGCGGGCCCGGCACCGTGGGTCTTGCCGAAGGCATGGCCGCCGGCAATCAGGGCGACAGTTTCTTCATCGTTCATCGCCATGCGGGCGAAGGTTTCGCGGATGTCCACCGCCGCCGCGACCGGGTCCGGGTTGCCTTCGGGGCCTTCAGGGTTCACATAGATCAGGCCCATCTGCACCGCGGCCAGCGGATTCTCCAGGTTGCGCCCCGGCTCGGCGGCGGGGGCTCCCGGCCCCTTGCCATAGCGGGTGTCGCCCCCCAGCCAAGTGCTTTCGGCGCCCCAGTAGACATCCTCATCCGGCTCCCAGGCGTCCGGGCGACCACCGGAAAAACCGAAGGTCTTGAAGCCCATGGATTCCAGCGCGACGTTGCCGGTGAGGACGATCAGGTCGGCCCAGGAAATGTTGCGGCCGTACTTCTGCTTGATCGGCCACAGCAGGCGCCGCGCCTTGTCCAGGCTGACGTTGTCCGGCCAGCTGTTGAGCGGTGCGAAACGCTGCTGGCCGGAACCGGCGCCGCCACGCCCGTCACCGGTGCGGTAGGTGCCGGCGCTGTGCCAGGCCATGCGGATGAACAGCGGCCCATAGTGGCCGAAGTCGGCGGGCCACCAGTCCTGGGAGTCGGTCATCAGCGCATGCAGGTCTTGTTTCAGGGCCTGGAAGTCCAGGCTTTTGAAGGCTTCGGCGTAGTTGAAGTCCTCGCCCATGGGGTCGGACAGGGACGAGTGCTGGTGCAGGATCTTCAGGTTCAGTTGGTTCGGCCACCAGTCGCGGTTGGTTACACCACCGCCGGCGGCGTGGTTGAACGGGCATTTCGATTCGTTTGCCATGAGGAGCTACCTTTGGTCGTATTCATCCAGCTATCCGGCCCGGGCGGGCGCTGAATAGCGACAGGCGAAAGCAATGACATAGGTTGCAGGGCTCACAGTTCGCTCAACTGACGGTTGTGGCCACAGGCTGCTGGAGAGCGGCAAGCAAGTTGCCAGGACGGTGGCCCACGGTAAGCCCGGTACGCTTCTGACTCGTTCTTCGTTATCTCTTGATCAGGTCTCATCCGGCCGGCTCATGCCAGCGCTGAATTAAGGCTAGACCCTCTGTGGCGGATCGCTAATAGCCGGGCTATTGCTTGTTGATAGGAACAAGCTTTTACCCGGCCTGCGCAGTTGAAGCCAATGATAGGGACAGCGCCTGCGGGGTCGCCTGCTTTCCGGCGCCTGGCGCGTTTTCGTCACGCCCCAAGCCTGCCCAGCACGGGAGAAGACCATGAACCAGCGCCCGCGTTGCACGGCCATCCACGAAGCCGGCCACGCCTTGGCCTTTTGGTGGAACGGTCAGCCGATCGCCCGTGTCAGCGTGCGTACCAGGGCCGAAGCTGCCGCTGGTCCGATGCTCGATCTGCGCGGTAACCCGCGCTATGTAGAGGGGTTGGTGGAGGCCGATTACCTGGTCCCACGCCCCGCCTTCGATGCCCCGGGGATCGCCGAATACCTGCCGTCGATGGTCGAGTCCATTGAGCGCGACCTGCTGCATTGCTTTGCCGGCCCGGTGGCCGAAGCGATCTACCGCCACGGCCGATCCGACAAGCTGATAAAAGGCAGCGGCCGTGGCGACCTGAGCCGCGGTCACGAGTTGATCAGCCTATTGCCGCCACGCAAGCTGCTCGACGCCGAATCCCGGGCCATGGCCCGCGCCAGTTGCCTGGTGCATCGCTACTGGCCGGCGGTCGGCGCGGTGGCGGACCTGCTGCAAGAACGCGGCACGGTCGAGGGGCAAACCATCAGCGCCCTGCTGTGCGCGATCAGCGGCGAGTCGCCGGCGCCACTGGGTAACGATCTGGCGAGCCTCGATCCGTGACGGCGTGGCGCTGAACCGCGCCGGCTTGCGCGATCCGTGAAGTCAGCCAGACTGTCTGCCAACCGCCCGCCTGGCCGGGCTGCTTTCATCGCCATCCTCCCATCGAGATCACCATGTCGCAGTACCCAGGCGTCGACGCCGAAGGTTTTATCCAGTCCCTGCCCGACCAGCCGTTGCAACCGGCGTTCAGCCCTCTGGTGGATGAGCTGTGCGCAATGCTCTCGCGGCGTTTTCCGGCGCTGCTCGACGGCCTGTACCTGTACGGCAGCGTGGCCCGTGGCGATGCGCGGCCGGGCACTTCCGACCTGGATGTGACGCTGGTCCTGGCCTGGGCGCCGAGCCCCGAGGAACGCCAGCGGCTGGAGGAGACTCGGCAAGCGCTGGAGGCGCGGCACCCGGAGGTGTCGAAGATCGATTTCGATATCGGCGTGCTCAGCGAGGTGCTGGCGCCCGACAATCGCTACCGCTGGGGTTTCTGGCTCAAGCATCAGTGCCGCTGCATCTGGGGCAATGACCTGGGGCTGCGCTTCGAGCCCTTCCGCCCGAGCCGAACCATCGCCCTGGCGCTGAATGGCGACTTCCCCCAGGTGCTGGAAGGCTACGCGCAGCAGCTGGAACAAAGCCGCGAACCTTTACAGCAGCAACGCCTGCAACGGGCCGCGGCGCGCAAGGCGCTACGCTCGGCCAACCTGCTGCGCGGCGAGCTGGAACGCGGCTGGCCGACCACCCTGGAGGAGCATGCGCAGCTGCTCTCGGCAGCCGAGCCGGGGATGGCCGAGTACGCCGCGTTCTTCCTCAAGCAGGCCTATGTGCCCCAGGGTTCGGTGAGTGAGTTCGTGCAGCGGCTGCGGGCCTACAGTGCGTTGCTGGTGGGGGAAAGCGCGGGTTGATCCCTGGCCCGCCCGCCCCAAGCAGGGCGCTGGCGTCGCTCTGGGGAACCTGATCCCGACCCACTGATAGCATTTTGATTACCTTCAGCTAGGTTCACTTGAGCAGCCAGCGGAGCGCGCTCATCGGCCTCGATCGGCTGCATTGCCACGCCATCCGTATCCGGTCATGGAGACCTTCGATATGCGCATAGCCCTTCTGTTGAGCCTCGCCCTCCTGGCAGCCTGTTCCACCCCACACAACAGCACGCTGAAACTGCAAACCACACAACTCCTCGACACCCAGTTGCTGAGCAAAGCCCGAACGACCCCACCACAGGCACCGGCACAAAAATGCGCGGATGCTTTCAACACCGAAGGTATTCAAGACGGCTACTTCAAAGTCCGCGAGCGCTGGAAACTCCTCGATTGCCTGTACAGCGACAACAAGCCCAGAAAACTCGTGGTGCTGCTCGACGGCACGGAAAACACCAAGGAGGACAACACCAATATCTGGCGCATGTACAACCTGGCGCTCGAGCAGGCCAAGGATGGGGCCAGGGTCATTCCCTATTACGACAAGGGCGTAAGGACCCGCTTCACCTCGCCCTTCGGCGCACTGTTCGGTACCGGTGTGAGCCTGAATATCCGTCAGGCCTACCGCTTTCTGATCGAGGCTTACCGGCCCGGCGACGATATCTATATCTTCGGGTTCAGCCGCGGCGCCTTCACCGCACGCTCGCTGAACGGGTTTATCGAAGTCGCCGGCCTGCCCAGCAACCTGAAGGCCGATGCCCGGGACAACAGCTCCCTGTGGGGCTGGACCGGCCATATGCACGATGTGGTCGAAGACATGTACGACATCTACAAGTCGCGCAACGATGGGGTACCCGGCTTCGATGACACGCTGCGCAAGCGCCTGAAGAGCTACCAAGACGCCAACGACATCCGGGTCTACGGAGACGACCCGGCTAAAAAAGACGAGAACAAAGTCGTGGTCAAAGTCATTGGTGTGTTCGACACCGTACCGGCGGTAGGCACCAACCTGAAGGAAGAACCCGACGAACACCGCCTGGAGCTGTATGCCGAGCGCGGCTACCACGCCATGTCCCTGGATGAACAAAGGGCCTCGTTCCGCCTGCTGCGTTTCGGCCTGCCGCAAACGAAATCACAGGTATTGGAAGAGGTATGGTTTGCCGGCGTGCATGCCGATGTGGGCGGTGGTTACCTCAATGCCCCGGATAGCGCCAAGTGCGGTGAAAGCCCTTATGCCAAGGGCGGCCAGGGGCTGGAAACCATCCCGCTGCGCTGGATGTTGGCCAACGTCAGTGACGCCGGCATCTTCGCCAATAACAGCAGTTGGCCAGCCGAGTGCATCGGCGGGCCGCTGCACGATGAATTCCACGATGCCACAGGTTTGCCCCATATCGCCTACAAGAAAGCCGGGCTGATTCGTCGCAAGCCGGTGGAACGGGACAAGGTCCATGCCAGCGTATTCCTGAGAATGGATAAACACGATTTGCCAGTGCCTCATCCTCAGCGCGAACCAAAACCCGAGTCTCGCTACGACCCGATCAATCTGGGTTACGCCCGCCGCGAACGCTGCCAGAACGACAATCTGGAGCGCAACTACACCATTGTCGGCACCTACAAGCCCAATTGCCCAACCACCAACGGCACCGTCAGGAAAGGCGCCAACAACGACGCGGTGAACGTCGAGAGCGCCCAATAAAACCGCCGGACCAGGAACAGCCCGCGATTGTCCCGCGCAATCGCGGGCCTCTCCCCGCCTCGCCTCTGTAGGAGCGAGGCTTGCCCGCGATAGGGCCATTACATGCAACCCACCTCTTGCGTCGAACCGGAGTCCGTCTTCGCGGGCAAGCCTCGCTCCTACAGAAGATGTTTGCGGTGGTCAGGCTTTTGCTGATGCTGCCTCCTGGCTAAGCCGTCGAATCCACCGTCCGCCCTCCACGCAGCTGGCTGGCCAGCGCAATAGACAACGCCATGACCAGCAGCCCCGCGGCCAGGGCGAAGGTGAAGCCCATACCACTGGCGACGGCCTCGGCGCTTGCCGTGCTGAGGTCGCCGGCCACCGCGGCGAACACCGCGCCCATCAGCGAGGCACCGGTGATCAGCCCGAGGTTGCGCGACAGGTTGAGCAGGCCGGAGATCACTCCGCGCTGCTCCGCCCCCACGTCACTCATGACCACGGTGTTGTTGGCGGTCTGAAACGTTGCATAGCCCAGGGTGGTGATAACGATGGGCGCCAGGTAACCGCCAATGCCCAGGCTCACGGGCAGCAACGCCAGCATCAGGCAGCCAAGGACCATGGCGCCAAGGCCGGCGAGGATCATCGGTCGCACGCCAAGACGATCGGCGATGCGTCCGGCCGGCACGCCGCTCAGCGCGGTGACACAGGGGCCAAGCGACATCGCCAGACCCACCCCGAGCGCCTCCAGCCCGAGCCCGTGGGCCAGGTAAAAAGGCCCGACCACCAGCGTCGCCATCATCACCGTCGAGACCAGCGCACTCATGGCCAGGCTGCCGCTCAAGGCCGCGTCGCGAAACTGCACCAGGCGTATCAGCGGCGCGGCCACCCGCGCCTCCACCCAGACAAACAGGCCAGCCGCCACCAACGCCATCACCAGCAGCCCAGCGTTGAGCAGGCCGAAATGGCCGCGGCCCAGGGTCATGGCCAGCCCGTAGGCCAGCAGCGTGAGAGCCAGCAGCAAGGTGCCCAGGGGGTCGAAAGCGCCTCGTTCAAGGGTCCGCGCCTGACCAGCGGCCGGCAGACACCGATAAGCCAGCACCCAAGTCAGCCCGCCCAACGGTACGCAGACCAGGAACAGCGCCTGCCAGCCGAACCCGGCGATCAACACCCCGCCCAAGGACGGGCCAAGAGCGGTGCCGATCGCCGACATCGTGCCCAGCAAGCCCATGGCGCTGCCGGTGCGGGCCTTGCTGACGGTCTCGCCGACCAAGGCCAGGGTCAGCGCCATCATGATCGCCGCGCCGACACCCTGCAGCGCCCGGGCGCCGATCAGCATCCCCAGCGTCGGGGCGACGGCACAGAGTATGGAGGCCAGGGTGAACAGCAGGATCCCGACCAGCAGCAGGCGCCGCCGTCCCAACAGATCGCCGAGCCGGCCGACGCTGACAATCAGCGCGGTCATCGCCAGCAGGTAGGCCAGGACCACCCACTGCACCTGCTGGAAGCTCGCCCCGAACGCCTGCACCAGGGTCGGCAAGCCGACGTTGGCGATGCTGGTGCCCAGCGACGCCAGCAACATCGACAGCGACAGGCTGGCCAGCGCCCAGCCGACTGATACCGCTTCCGGTTCTGCTCCGGCATTGACTGGCTTCACGTTGCACTCCCTCTCTGACCCGCGCGAAACGGCGCTGTCGCCAATCTAGCCCGCGGTCTAACATGGCGGAAGGCGCAGCCTTTGCAGGTTATTCGTGCATCTGACGCCATCTCACTTCTACGCCAGACGGGGCCGCCGCCATGTCCACACCCGATCTCAATCTGCTGATCACCCTTGACGTGCTGCTCGCCGAAGGCAGCGTGGCGCGCGCCGCCCAACGCCTGCGGCTGAGCCCGTCGGCGATGAGCCGGGCCCTGGCGCGCCTGCGCGAAACCACCGGTGACCCGCTGCTGGTGCGCGCCGGCCGCGGCCTGGTACCGACACCCCGCGCCCTGGAGTTGCGCGAGCGGGTCGGCCACCTGGTTCAGGACGCCGAAGCCATGCTGCGCCCCGTCGAACGGCTCGACCTGCAGCGCCTGGTATGCACCTTCACCCTGCGCAGCAGCGACGGTTTCGTCGAAAACTTCGGCCCGGCCCTGGTCGCTCGCCTGCGCGCCGAAGCCCCTGGGGTGCGCCTGCATTTCCTGCAGAAAACCAGCAAGGACAGCACAGCCCTGCGCGACGGCACGGTCGACCTCGACACCGGCGTGGTAGACGCCAACGCCAGCCCGGAAATCCACACCCGCGCGCTGTTCCGCGATCGTTTTATCGGCGTGGTGCGCAACGGCCATCCGCTGAGCCGCGGGCCGATCAGCGCCGCCCGTTACGCTGCCGGCGAGCATGTGCTGGTATCGCGCCAGGGCCCAGGTCGCGGGCTGGTGGACGACGCATTGCAGGCGGTGGGCCTGGCGCGTGATATCGCCACCGTCGTTGGCGGTTTCTCCGCCGCCCTGGCGCTGGTCCGCGCCTCGGACCTGATCGCCGCCGTCCCCGAACGCCACACCCACAACCTGCGTAGCGGCCTGCACAGCTTCGCCCTGCCGGTAGCCACGCCGGAAATCACCGTGTCCATGCTCTGGCACCCGCGAATGAACAGCGACCCGGCGCATCGCTGGCTGCGCGACTGTGTGCGGGAGGTGTGTGGGGAGTGAAGCAATTCGGCAAACGCCATCACTTGGGCGCTGAAGTACTTGTCGATCAGCGTCGTTCAGTTAATCGCCCTGGGCCGAACACCGGCATTGGCAAGCAGCAACGCCGGCCGACCTGCAAAGCACCGCGACCCAAGACTGCCTCTGCAAGCGATAAGCCCAGCGCGCCCCTTATCCTGGCAAGGGACGCGGTCGGGGCTCGCTGAACCGCGCCATCACGCCTCGGGCATGACCCCCGCCACCGATGCCGACGCAGACTGCTGGCGCAACGCCCGCAAGCTGCCGCGCAGTTCGGCCGGCCGCACCGGCTTGGACAGGATGGCGATATTGCGGTCGTGCAACGCGGCCTGGATCTTCTCGACTTCATGCCCGGTGAGGATCAACGCCGGCACCGCCCAGCCGCGCTGCCGGCGCAGGCTGTCGATGCACTCGATGCCCGTGGCGTGGTTGCCCAGGTCATAGTCGGCGACGATGATGTCGCAGTCGCTGACCAGGTCCTTACCGGAAAGCTCGGCCTGGACCACACAGCCCCAACGCTCGAGCAAGGCCGAGGTGGCCAGCAGCACATTGCGATCATCCTCCACCAGGCACACTTTCAAGCCAGTCAACAGCCCCGCCTGACGCGCCTCGTCGAGGCTCGCCGCCTGCAACTGCGGTGGCGCCAGGGGCAACCCGTACAGGCTCACCGCGGTGCCGTGGCCAAGCCGCGAACGGATCGCCACCTCGAGCCCCATCAACTGCCCCAGGCGCTTGACGATGGACAGGCCCAGGCCCACGCCTTCGACGTCCTTGTCCCGTTGCTCGCGCACCCGGTAGAACTCCTCGAACAGGTTCGGCAGATGCTCCTCGGCAATCCCCCGGCCCCGGTCATAGATGACGATGGCCAGCCCCGCGCCGCGCTTGCGCACGCCGATCAGCACCGGTCGCCGCGCTGCGTACTTGAAGCAGTTGGACAGCACGTTCTGGACCATGGTGGCGAGCAGCGCCGGGTCTGCCCGGACCCAGTGCGAACAGGGGCGCAGGCGCATCTCGACCCCGGCCCAGCGCGCGGCTTCGGCGTTCTGCCGCAGCTGGTCGGCAAGGAATTCGCCCAGGTGCAGGGCCTGGTAACTGGGTTGCACCCGTCCGTTGTCCAGGGTGTAGAGGTCGAGGATCGAGCGGAACAACTGCGAGACGTTGAGCAGCGAACGGTCGATGTTGTCCACCAGGCGCCGCTCCTCGTCGCCCAGGCGCGCCTCGCGCAGGCAGGCGGTGAACAGGCCGATGGAATGGATCGGCTGGCGCAGGTCGTGGCTGGCCTGGGCGAGAAAACGCGACTTTTCCAGGTTGGCGGCAATCGCCTCCTCCGACGCCTTGCGCGTGCGTTCCAGCAAGATATGGGCGTAGATCGGGATCACCGTGCTGGTGATCAACAGCATCAGCACCATGAAGGGTTGCGCCTGCCACAGCGGCGTCAGGCGATAGATGGCCAGCAGTGCCACCAACGCCAGGACCGTGGCAATCGCCAGGTAACGCGAACCAAAGCGCATGCCGTTGCCCAGGTTGACCCAGACCATCACCGCGTACAGCGGCAGCGCCGCTTCCCCGCCGACCACCAGGCCGAACGAAGTCCCGGTGTAGTCATAGACCATGCCCAGGACCCGCCGCGCCGGATAATGCCCGGGCCAGCGCACGATGGCCTGGCGCAGGACAATCGACAGCAGCAGGAACAGGACGATATAGATCACGATCGGCAGGTAGGTATCGAGCCGCTGCCCGGGCAGGAAACCCAGCACGCTGATATAGGCCAAGGCGCAGCTGCCCACGATGGTGCGCAGGTTGGCCTGGTCGAGCTCGGTGTTTTTTTCGAATTTCATGGGGAACATCCTTGTCCGGCAGTCGTCGTACCCAGCACGAATCACGGGCAGTTGCCTGACCCGCTGCTAAAGTAGCAGCCTCAAGGAAAGCTCGACCCAAGGAGAGTCACCCCATGGCATGCCGGATTATCATAGCCGACGATCACCCGCTGTTTCGCGAGGGTATGTTGCGCACGGTCCAGCGCCTGCTGCCGGACGCGCGGATCGAACAGGCCGGCGACCTGGACACCGTACTCGCCCTGACCCAGGCCGGCGACGAGCTGGACACGCTGATCCTCGACCTGCGTTTTCCGGGCCTGACCTGCGTCAGCCAGTTGGCTGAGCTACGCAAGCAACTGCCGCGCACCACCCTGATCGTGGTGTCGATGGTCGATGACCAGGCGCTGATCGGCGAGGTCATGGCCGCCGGCGTCGACGGTTTTATCGGCAAGAACATCGCCCCGGACGAAATCGGCCAGGCCGTCCTGGCCATTCGCGAAGGCGAGGTGCTGGTCAAGTTCGCCCCTTCCGGCCTGCTGCCCCTGGGCACCGGCGCCACCCTGACCACGCGCCAGCTCGAGGTGCTGCGCCTGATCGCCCAGGGCAAGACCAACAAGGAAATCGCCCGCGAACTGGAGATCTCGCCCTTCACCGTGCGCATCCATGTGTCTTCGCTGCTGCGCATCCTCAACGTGCCGTCGCGGGCCGCGGCGGCGGTGAAATATTCCGGGGGGTTGTAGCCCGGCTCGTCGCCTGCCAGCGCGTTGCCACCCAGGCAGGCCGATACTGTGTGGGTTGCCCTGCTGGCACGTCGTGCGCCCCACACTTCACCGAGGAACCGGAAAATGCCGCTGACCCTGTATTTCCATCCGCTGTCGTCGTTCTGCCACAAGGTGCTGATCGCCCTGTACGAACACGGCATCGCCTTTGAAAAGCGCATCATCGATCTGGCCAACGACGCCGACCGGGCCGAGCTGCAAAGCCTGTGGCCGCTGGGCAAGTTCCCGGTCATCCGCGACCACGCCCGGCAGCGCGATGTGCCGGAATCGAGCGTGATCATCGAGTACCTGGATCGGTTTTATAGGGGCCAGCAGCCGTTGATTCCCGAGGATTGGGACAGTGCGCTGGAAGTCCGGCTGTGGGACCGTTTTTTCGATTGCCATGTCCAGGGGCCGATGCAGCGGATAGTCGCCGATCGCCTGTATGGCACCCACGGCGACCTGAGCCGGGAACGCGCAGCCCTGCTGAGCGCATACGCCATGCTCGAGCAGCGCCTGGCCTCGAGGACCTGGGTGGCCAGCCCGGGCTTCAGCCTGGCCGACTGCGCCGCCGCCCCGGCCTTGTTCTATGCCAGCACGCTCGTGGCCTTTGCCGACGACCATCGCCACCTGAGCGCCTATTTCGAGCGGCTGATACAGCGGCCGTCGTTCCAGCGGGTCATCGACGAAGCCCGGCCCTACTTTGTCCATTACCCCTTTGCCGAGGCCATCGCGCAGCGCTTTCGCTAGCCGTCGGGCACGGGCGAGGTGATGGGGATATTCCGGGCACGCGAAAATGCGCCGCTTGAGCATCCACACAGATACCGGGCATTACGAGAGCGCTTGATAAAAACAGAAGGATGGGTGTTTCGGGAGGATTCGCCTCATGCCTGGCGGCCGAGGGGTACCTGGATGGATAAGAGATGGCAGGGGCGGCTGGATTCGAACCAACGCATGGCAGGATCAAAACCTGCTGCCTTACCGCTTGGCGACGCCCCTATCTCTGGTATTGCCTGCTCTCGCTGCAAGGCCCGTGGGGGACCTCTGCAAGAACGCGCGGAAATTTATCAACTTTTTCTGTATCTGTGAAGACCAAGATGCATAAATTTGTTTTTAAAACAGCTACTTACTTTTTGGGGCCTGACTGAGGTAAAAACCGCCGATGCCTGGGGGCCCCTACACGACGGGCGCCAGACACCGATCAGCAGCCAACAACAACGGCCAAGCGTTTAGCGATTCCCCCGCCGGCAACTTGGTGCAAAATACCCTGCTCAGGTTGTAGCCCAGCCCCAGTCGCGTCGTGCCGCGCAACGAGAACCGATATGAACACCCATTGTGAGATAAGCGATGTGCCCAAGCCGCCCAACCCCCAGCGCCAATGTGATGGCAACCTTCACCACATCACCCATCAGCAGCCGGCGGTAACCGCATGATCGAAGTCACCGAGGTTTCCATTGCCCAACTGCGCGCCGCGCTCGAATCTGGCCAGACCACGGCGGTCGAACTGGTCCAGGCCTATCTGGCCAGGATCGATGCCTACGACGGCCCCGACACCCCCACCGCCCTCAACGCGGTGGTGGTGCGCAACCCCGACGCGCTCAAGGAAGCCCAGGCCTCCGATGCCCGCCGGGCCAGGGGCGAAACCCTGGGTCCGCTCGATGGCATTCCCTACACGGCCAAGGACAGCTACCTGGTCAAGGGCCTCACCGCGGCCTCCGGCAGCCCTGCCTTCGCCAAGCTGATCGCCTATCGCGATGCCTTCACCATCGAACGGCTGCGCGCCGCCGGAGCGATCTGCCTGGGCAAGACCAATATGCCGCCGATGGCCAACGGCGGCATGCAGCGCGGGGTCTATGGCCGCGCGGAAAGCCCGTACAACGCCGGCTACCTCACCGCGCCCTTCGCCTCGGGTTCATCGAACGGCGCAGGGACTGCCACCGCTGCGAGTTTCGCCGCCTTCGGCCTGGCGGAAGAAACCTGGTCGAGCGGCCGCGGCCCGGCCTCGAACAACGGCTTGTGTGCCTACACCCCTTCGCGCGGGGTGATCTCGGTGCGCGGCAACTGGCCGCTGACCCCGACCATGGACGTGGTGGTGCCCTATGCCCGGACCATGGCCGACCTGCTCGAAGTGCTCGACGTGGTGGTCGCCGAAGACCCGGACACCCGTGGCGATCTGTGGCGCCTGCAACCCTGGGTGCCGATTCCCAGCGTGGCCTCGGTGCGCCCGGCGTCCTATCGGGAACTGGCCGCCACCGGCAGCGCCCTGGCCGGCAAACGCTTCGGTGTGCCGCGCATGTACATCAACGCCGACCCCGAGGCAGGCACCAGCGAAGCACCGGGGATCGGTGGCCCGACCGGGCAACGCATCCACACCCGCCCTTCGGTGATCGGCCTCTGGCAACAGGCACGCCAGGCGCTGGAAGCCGCGGGCGCCGAAGTGCTCGAAGTGGATTTCCCCCTGGTGTCCAATTGCGAGGGCGACCGCCCCGGCGCGCCGACGGTGTTCAACCGCGGCCTGGTGTCCAAGGAGTTCCTGCATCACGAGTTGTGGGACCTGACCGCCTGGGCCTTCGATGACTTCCTGCGGGCCAACGGCGACCCGAAACTCAATCGCCTGGTGGACGTCGACGGCCCGCTGATATTCCCTCACGACCCGGGCACCCTGCCCAACCGCGAAGGCGACCTGGCCGCCGGCATGGACGAGTACGTGAAGATGGCCGAGCGCGGCATCACCCCCTGGGATCAGATCCCTACCGTGCCCGACGGCCTGCGCGGCCTGGAGAAAACCCGGAAGATCGATCTGGAAGACTGGATGGACACGCTGGGGCTCGATGCGGTGATCTTCCCCACCGTGGCCGACGTCGGCCCGGCCAATGCCGATGTCGACCCCGCGTCGGCGGATATCGCCTGGAGCAACGGCGTCTGGGTGGCCAACGGCAACCTCGCCATCCGCCACCTGGGCGTGCCCACGGTCACCGTGCCGATGGGCGTCATGCCGGACATCGGCATGCCCATCGGCCTGACCTTCGCCGGCCGCGCCTACGACGACTCGAACCTGCTGCGCCTGGCGGCAGCCTACGAGTCCACCGGCAGCAAACGCCTGATCCCGCCGCGGACTCCGGCGTTGGTGGACAGTAAACAGGTGGCTGGTCAGTAATGGAAAGGACGGGATTGGAGCAGCTCTGCCTCCAATCCCGCCCGGTAATGACAAGCCTGAATCATCAGGCCGTCCCTCGACATCATCACTCGCCCAAATAGTCTGCGGTCGACCTTGCCCGAAGCTGTTTGAAGGCCATCCCCCCGTCTGAAAAAGCCGCGCTACCTAACCAGCGAGCCTCGATTCTGTTGTTCAAATGAGAGGAGTGCCTTGTCGTGAGTCCGCTCGAATTGCAGCGGTGTCACGGTGATATGCCCGGCGAGAAGCTCCGCCGTCTCAGTGCCTGGCTCATCGGCTTGCGTGTGCCTGTCCAGCTTCAGCCAGTGATATTCAAGCCCGCGAGGATCGTTTTCCGTACGCACGGAAACGCCGTTCAAGCGCCCCGAGCCTTGACGCGTCAGTTTCAATGGAAGCACGGCATCCGGCGCGCAGTCGGGAAAGTTGACGTTCAAGCAAACATCCTCGGGCCAGTTCATGTCCATCAGTTGCGTGATGGCTTGCGGCCCATGATTGAGCGCGTTATCCCAAGGCACCGCACTTCTGTCGGTAAAGGCCTGGCTCAAGGCGATGGCAGGAACGCCAAACAGCAACCCCGTCATGGCGCCGCCGACCGTCCCCGAAAATACCGTTTCCACCCCCAGGTTCGCGCCTCGGTTGACCCCGGACAGAATCAGGTCGGGCCGGTCGTGATTGAGCAGATGCCCCAACGCCATTGCCACGCAATCGCCCGGCGTCCCGGTGACCGCAAAGCGTCTTTGGCCATGGCAACTCAGCCGCAGAGGTGTGTGAAGGCTCAGCGAATGAGAGGTGCCGCTTTGATCGAGCAACGGCGCCACAACCCAGACCTCACGCGCCAGTTGGCCCGCGATGCGTTCGAGAATCTTGAGCCCTGGTGCGTCTATGCCGTCATCGTTGGTGAGAAGAATCCGCGCGAATCTCGGATGATCGTTAGCCATCGTAATCCCCCCTCGTGATGTTCCCGGTCCGACGCTCGGAATGGGCATCGTCGCGAACTGCATTTAGCTATAATTACATAGCTATTTTTTCATAGGTATGACGGCATGGATATTTCGTTGTTTCGCGGACAGTTGACCCGCCTGGGCAAACGCCTGCGCCAGGAGGCGCAGAACACTCCCGAGACCTGGTCGCAGATGCTGGTGATGAGTGCAATCGAGCGGATGGACGGCATGGCCACGCCCTCGAAAATCGCCGAAGAGGAAAACATGCGCTCCTCCAACCTCGCCTCGCTGCTGCGGGACCTGGAAGCCCGTGAACTGATTACCCGCACCCAGGACACCGGCGATCGTCGCCGCACCTGGCTAGAGCTGTCCGAAAAAGGCCGGCTGGTGTTGCAGGCCAGCCGGGATCAACGTGATCAATGGCTGGACAGCGCAGTGAACACCTGCCTGACGGATAAGGAACGCAAACAACTGGCAGCGGCCGGAGCACTGATGGAGAAACTCAGCGCCTTTAGCCTGCCGGGTGACCTGTAAAAAAGAGGCGCGCTTGAAAACTGTGATCCACTCGTGGCAGGTCCCAAGACAGCGTCGCGCCTCTGCTTCCTTCATCTACTGGCGTGGCTGGGTGGTCGAGAAGATGTAGCGTGCAAAACGCCATTGGCCATCGCTTTCTCGATGCAACAGGAAAACCTCCTGATTGCCTTCGGCGCTGGCAGGCTGATCGCCCTTCAGCAACTTGACCGTTCCGTTGGAACGGGTCCGGGCGAACGCCCAGTCCCGTGACAGCGGTTGGATCTCATCGATGGTGAAACGCACGTCGAGCCTGATCAGGTCGAAGACCTGCCGATACGCCGCGTGTACCGCGTCACGGCCTACGGCCGGCGGGCTGTTCTGCGGCATGAACACCGCATCGTCGGCATACAGGGTCATGACCTGATCGAGGTCGGAGGTGTTCAGCGCCGTTTCATAACGTTTGAGTTGCTGGGTGACCGCCGCGGTCACCCCCGCCTCGGCGCCCGGCTTGGCGGCCTGGGCCGTCAGGGGCAGCAACAGGCTGCCGAGCATCAGTGTGATCAATGGGATACGCATGCTGTTCTCCTTGAGATCAAAGCACCACGACGAGCTTGCCCAGTGCGCGATCGCTTTCCATCAAGCGGTGCGCCTCGCGGACTTCGTCAAAGGCGAAGGTTCGGGTATGGATCGACGGTATGCGCTTGGCGGCGAGTTCCTTGGCCAGCCAAGGCAGTGGCGTGTCCTGCAGGGGCAAGGCCGGCGTCCCGAACAAGCCGCTCGGGAAGAAGTTCAGCCGCACGCCTGCGGGCAGGTCCTGCATCAGGTGGAATTGTTCCAGGGTGGGGGCACCGCCGAGCAGTCCGATCACGCTCACCGCGCCGAAGGGGCGCAGGGTCTTGAGGGTGTCCCGCAGGGTGGGCGCGCCTACGATTTCCAGGGCGGCATCGACCCCATCGGGTGCGATTTCGCGAATACGCGGGGCAATGTCGCCGTTGTCGACCACCACTGCATCGGCCCCTGCCTGGTAGAGGCGCTGGCTGTTTTCAGGGTTGCGGGTGGTCGCGATGACCTTCAATCCGCGAGCCTTGGCATAGGTGATGGCGGCCAGGCCAACCGATGAAGTACCGCCGCGTACCAGCAAGGTCTGGCCCTTCTGGATGCCCAGGCTCTTGTCCAGTGCGCCCCATACCGTGAGGTACGCCTCGGGCAGCGTGGCCAGCTGTTCCCAGGACAGCGAAGTGTCGTCCAGCGCGATCACATTGTTGCGCAGCACCGTCACCTGCTCGGCGTAGCTGCCGTTACGGGTGAACTGCATGCCACCCATGGCCGTGACCACCCGCTGGCCAGTGCGCAACTGGCCCGAGGGGTCCTGGATGACTTCGCCTACCGCCTCGATACCCGGCACCCGAGGTGCGCTGATGGCGCCCATCTTGCCAGCACGCAGATAGGTTTCGGCGCGGTTGAGGCCAAAGGCGCGGACGCGGATCAGCACTTCGTCGGCCGTCGGCGCGGGGGATGGGATATCCCGCAGTTGCAGGACTTCCGGGCCGCCGGTTTGTTCGATCACATAAGCTTTCATGGTGGAGTTCCTCAAGTACGTTGTGGGTTGAAGCCATTGCCGCCTGGGCAAGTGGCTTCACTATCCATCAATCGAAACTGGAAGATAATCCACGCAAAAGATAGGCTTCCTCTCACCAATGAGAGGAGCAATCATGGACTTCAACGCCGTCCGGATGTTTGTCAGCGTGGCGCAGACCGGCAGCCTTTCCGCCGCCGCCGAACGCCTGGAGATTCCCCTGCCGACCTTGAGCCGGCGTATTCGCGAACTCGAACAACAGCTGAAGGTACAACTGCTCGAACGCTCGGTACGGGGCACCAAGCTCACCGACTCGGGGGCACGCCTGTACGAACACGCCAGCCGCGGCATCGAGGCATTGGTCGAGGGCGAACAGGCGGTGATCAGCGATCAGGCGCTGTTGAAGGGCCGTTTGCGGCTGTCGTTGCCGCCCTCGTTCGAACCCTGGTGGGATGTGCTGTCGGCATTCCAGCGCCGCTATCCGCAGGTCGAGGTCAGTGTGCATACCACGGAACGGCGCATCGACCTGATCGAAGACGGTGTGGATGTGGCGCTGCGGGTCGGTGCGATTACCCACGAGACCATGGTTGCCCGCCGCCTGCTGAGCTATCGCCACCTGCTGGTGGCCAGTCCCGGGTTGATCGAGCGGCTGGGCCCACCCAGCAGCGTCGAGGCGCTGAACGCTTACCCCTGCGGTGTCTGGAGCCAGGGCAGCCCGGGGACCTGGCAGTTGGGAGACGTGGCCTTCAGGCCCAGGGCCATGCTCGCCACCAACGACTATGCGCACCTGCGCAGCCGCGCGCTGGCCGGTGACCTGGTGACCGAGCTGCCGCCCTTCCTCGCGGCACGTGCCATCCGCGAAGGCCGGCTGCTGGCGCTGCTGCCCGGCCATCCCTTGCCGGAGCAGCAAATCAATCTGCTCTACCCGTCCCATCGTCACCCGTCGGCCATCGTGCGGGCCTACCTGGACTTCGCCCAGGGCTACATGGGCTATCTGACAGAGGTATCGTCCACCCGGCAGTGATCGATCCTGAGGGCCCCAGGCACGACCCGAGTCGATCACTGATGCTCCTGGCGGAGCAAACGCCAGGTCTTCAGATAAAGATCGTGCCCTTCAGATACAGCGCGCCCTGGCCGCTGATCAGCACCCGCCCGTTATCCAGCACTTCGCACCACAGCTGGCCCTTGCGCGCCCCGCCCTGCTCCGCGCTCAGGCGGGTTTTGCCCAGGCGCCGGGCCCAGTACGGCGCCAGGGAGGTGTGGGCCGAGCCGGTGACCGGGTCTTCGTTGACCCCGACGCTCGGGCCGAACCAGCGGGAGACGAAATCGAACTGCGTGCCCGGCGCGGTGACAGCGATGCCGCGCACATCGAACTGGGCCAGGGCAGCGAAGTCGGGCTTGAGGCCGGCGATGATCGCTTCGTCCTCGACCACCAGCAAATAGTCGTCGGTGCGGTACAGGGCTTCTGCGCGCGGCAGGCCGAGGGCGTGCAGCAGGCTGGGTGGAATCTCCACGGCCGCCGGCTGCCTGGCCGGGAAGTCCATGGACAGGCGCTCGCCGTCACGGCGCACGCGCAACTCGCCGCTGCGGGTGCTGAAACGCAGCAGTTCGCTGGGTTCGTTCAGCTGTTCGAAGAGCACCCAGGCCGCCGCCAGGGTGGCGTGGCCACAGAGGTCGACTTCCACGGACGGGGTGAACCAGCGCAATTCGAACAGCTCGCCGTTGCGCACGAAGTAGGCGGTTTCCGAGAGGTTGTTCTCTTCGGCGATCCGTTGCAGCGTGGCGTCGGGCAGCCAGGCGTCCAGCGGGCAGACCGCGGCCGGGTTGCCGCCAAAAGGCGTGGAGGAAAAGGCATCCACCTGAAAGATATCGAGCTGCATCGGCTTCATTCCTGTTGACTGGCGTGGTCTGTGGCCCGGATCTGCTCCAGGTAGTTGTAGATGGTGTAGCGAGTGACGCCGAGGGCCGCGGCGGCCTTCTCGATACCGCCCTTGACGATGAACAGCCCGCGGTCCTGCATCTGGCGCACGGCTTCGAGCTTCTGGATTTTCTTCATCAAGGCCCGGCCGCCGGGGCAGGCTTGCTGAATGATTTGTGCCATCAACTGCTCCATGTCCTGGGGCTCGTCGTGGCGTGGTTCGGGGGCTGCACCCAGGCCCAGCAACTCGCCGAGGCAGGCATGGGCGGCGGCGATGCCGCTGAGGTCGGCGTTGGTGCACAGGGTGGCGAAGGGCTGGCCGCTGCTGTCGCGATACACCACCGTCGAGCTGCGCAACGGGCGACCGTCGGGCGCGGTGGTCGGGTAATTCTCCACCAGCACCGGCTCGCTGCCGGAGCGATCCTCCATGGCCCGGCGCACGGCGATAAACCCCAGGTCCTCGCGCGGCCCGGCCAGCACCGGGCTGCCGACCCGGCGACCGGTGACATGACCATTGGCGATGGCGACGATGGAGGATTCGGACCGGCTCAGGTCGTGCAGAACGATTTCGGTGTACCGGCCGACCACGCTACCGAGCATGTTCAGGGTGCTGTGCAGCACCTTGAACACCAGTTGGCGCTCGGCGGCACTCTCAGGGGATAAATGGCTGTCGGGGCTGTTCATGGCGGTTTCGCGGAAAAAGAATCGAGCGAAAATATCAACAGAGCGTTGAATATTCAACCTAACGTTGATTCAAGCCATTCAGCCTTCCTGCACGGTCCCCAACAACCATTCCTTGAACGCCAGCATCGCCGGGCTCTGCACCCGTGACTGCAAGCGGGTCAGCCAATAACTGCCGGTGGTGATGCCCACCGCGAACGGCTGGACGATGCTGCCGGCGTGCAACTGCCGGGCGAACATCAACGGCGGCGCCAGGGCCACGCCTATGCCCTGCTGCGCGGCTTCCATCATGCCCAGGGACGAGTCGAAGACGATGCTGCGCGCAGGCAGGGTGCTGGCCGGCAGGCCGGCGGCGCTGAACCATTCCGGCCATTCGTCGGTGCGGTAGGAGCGCAGCAGGGTCTGGCCGAGCAGGTCGGCGGGGCTGCGCAGCTGTCGCGCCAGTTCCGGCACGCAGAGCACTGACAGCGGCGCCTCCAGCAGCTGGACGGCATCGGTGCCATGCCAGGCGCCACTGCCGAAACGGATGGCGTAGTCCAGGCCTTCGGCCGCGACGTCGACCCGGTTGTTGTGGGTCGACAGGCGCAGGTCGATAAACGGGTGGCGGGCCTGGAAGTCCTCCAGGCGCGGCAACAACCAACCAACGGCAAAGGTACCGACCGCGCCGACGCTGAGCATTTCACGGTAGTGCCCGCCTTCGAAGCGGCCGAGGGTTTCGGCGATGCGGTCGAAATACTCGCACAGCACCGGCAGCAGGGTTTCGCCCTCGCTGGTCAGCATCAGCCCGCGGGGCAGGCGCTTGAACAGGGTGACGTTGAGCTGGGCCTCGAGGCTTTTCACCTGATGACTGACCGCCGCCTGGGTCACGCACAGCTCGATGGCCGCGCGGGTAAAACTCAAATGCCGCGCCGAGGCCTCGAAGGCCCGCAGCGCATTCAGCGGCAGATGGGGTCGAATCATGACCATTCCCTAGTTTTTCTAATGGCTCCTGCGAAATATCGTCGTTTGCCGATCCTTCGCCGGCCGCCTACATTGAGCCGGCTCGCAGCGCCCCGCCCCCTGACTGCAAGGGCAGGCACTGGCAAAAGCCGCTCGGAGTGTAGCGGCCATCACCCTGCAAAATCATGGAATGTCAGCCCATCATGCACAACAAAAACCTTGCCCTATCCGGATTTTTCGCCGTTTCCCTGCTGCTCTCCGGCGCCAACGCCTGCCTGGCCGCCAGCCAGCCGGACAGCGCCCTCAAGCCGCTGGTCGACGCGGCGATCCGCCCGTTGATGCAACAACAGGACATCGCCGGCATGGCGGTGGCCATCACCCTCAAGGGCCAGCCCCATTACTTTAACTACGGCCTGGCCTCCAAAGAGGAGCAGAAAGCCGTCGACGCCGACACGCTGTTCGAGGTCGGTTCGGTGAGCAAGCTCTTCACCGCAACCCTGGGGGCCTATGCCCAGGCCAGCGGCAAACTGTCCCTGGACGACCCGGCCAGCCGCTACCTGCCGGCATTCAAAGGCAGCCCTTTCGAGCACATCAGCCTGTTGCAACTGGGCACCTACAGCGCCGGCGGCCTGCCGTTGCAGTTCCCGGAGCAGTGGGACAGCCAGGACAAGATGCTCGGCTACTACCAGGGCTGGAAACCGGCCTTTGCCCCCGGCGCCCAGCGCCTGTACTCGAACCCGAGCATCGGCCTGTTCGGCTACCTGGCCGCGCAAAGCCTGGGGCAGCCCTTCGAACAATTGATGGAGCAGAAGCTGTTCCCGCAACTGGGCCTGTCGCACAGCTATATCCAGGTGCCGAAGTCGCAGATGGGCAATTACTCCCAGGGCTACGGCAAGGACGGCAAGCCGGTGCGGCTCGGCCCCGGCGCCCTGGATGCCGAGGCCTACGGGGTGAAGACCACTGCCGCCGACCTGCTGCGCTTCGTCCAGGCCAACCTCAAGCCCGAGTCGCTGCCGCAGCCCTGGCCGCAGGCAATCGCCATCACCCACACCGGCTATTACCAGGTCGAAGGCATGATCCAGGGCCTGGGCTGGGAACTCTACCCCTACCCGCTCAGCCTCGACGCCCTGCTGGCCGGCAACTCGTCGCAGATGGCCTTCGAACCGCACCCGACCCGCTGGCTCACCCCGCCCCAGGCACCGCGGGCCAATACCCTGCTGAACAAGACCGGTTCCACCAACGGCTTCGGCGCCTATGTGCTGTTCGTGCCCGGCAAGGACATCGGCCTGGTGCTGCTGGCGAACAAGAACTACCCCAACGCCGAACGGGTGAAGGTCGCCCATGCCCTGCTCAAGGCCCTGGATGACCAGGTCGGCGCGGCGAAGCAACCCTGAGCAAAACAGCGGCCGGGTCGGTTAACAGGCCCGGTCGCTGGGCCAGCCGGGGGCGCGTCGCCGCCATGACAACGCACTCCGTGACGATGATCGGCGCTGGATAAAAGCCGCGGAACGCGCCATCCTCCGCGTCTTTTTTCCGCGCAGCCCCTGGGGCGCACGTTTTTCCAAGGAAGCCATCCATGCACAACCAGCCGCTCAGCCCCGCCGAGTTCGAATTCATCGAAGACACCCTGCTCAAGTACGGTGACGACCATTCCGTGCTCAACCTGGCCGAGCTCGACGGTTTTTGCACCGCTCTGGTGTCCGGCCCGGCCCAGGTGGACATCGCCGAATGGTTCCCGGCCATCTGGGGCGGGCAGAACCCGGACTGGCAGGACCCCGAGGAGTGCAAGCGCTTCATCGAGCTGAGCGTGCGCCACCTGAATGCCCTCGCCACCGCACTGGCGAGCGACTCGGCGAGCTTTCAGCCGCGCTTCGAACAGACCGAACATCAGGACCAGCCGCTGACGCTGGCGGAAGAATGGTGCTTCGGCTACCTGCGCGCCATGGCCGTAAGCAACTGGCCCGAACTGCCCGCCGCCCAGGCCGCCCAGTTGCAAGCCATCGTCACCTGCGCCGAACAGGACAACTTCGAACTGCCGGCCGACCTGGATCTGGTTCAGCATCGCCAGACGGTAGCCCGCGTCGAACAGGCGGCGCGTGGGCTGCACGATTACTGGTTGGCGCAACGCTGAGAGTGGCATGGAGGCAGGTCTGCCAGGATCTGGCTCAATCTGCACAAACTCCAAAAACACAAAAGCCTCCCGCAGGAGGCTTTTGGCTTGGCCCGCCAGCGCGGATTCAGAACGCCAGCTTGTAACCGATGGAAAACAGCATGACCGCCAGGAACGGCCGCAGCAGTTCGTCCGAGACGCGGCCGGTCATGTGGCTGCCGAGCCAGATCCCCGGCAGCGAGCCCATCAGCAGGAAGCCCAGCAGTTGCCAGTCCATGTTGCCCATGCTCGCGTGCCCCAGGCCAGCGACCAGGGTCAGCGGCACGGCGTGGGCGATTTCGGTGCCGACCAGGCGCTTGGTGGCCAGGAACGGGTACAGGATGAACAGCGCCACGGTGCCCAGGGCGCCAGCGCCGATGGAGGTCAGGGCGACCATGGTGCCGAGGACCACGCCGGTGACCACCGTCAGCCCGTTGAGGCTGGAATCCTTCAGGTGGTAGTGATCGCCGGCATGCTTCTGGGCAAACGCCAGCAGCTTTTTCTTGAACAGGATCGCCAGGGCGGTAAGCAGCAGCACAAATCCCAGGGCCTGCTTGATCACGCTGTTCAGCGCTTGCGGGTCGGTGTCCAGGCTCTTGAGGAACCACAAGGTGGCCAACACCGCGGGCACGCTGCCCAGGGTCAGCCAGCCGGTGATCTTCCAGTCGATGTTGCGGTTTTTCTGATGGACCAGCACACCACCGGACTTGGTGATGGCGGCATACAGCAGGTCGGTACCGACAGCGGTCGCCGGGTTGATCCCAAACCACAACAGGATCGGGGTCATCAGCGAACCGCCTCCCACCCCCGTCATCCCAACAATGAAACCCACCAACAGGCCCGCGATTACAAAACCAAAATTACCCACATCCATCAATAAGCCCTACGCATCAACCGCGGCCAGGTAAAAAACTGACGGCAGCATAGCGCTAATGCTTATGTCCATTTATATAAATAAAATCTAACGTTATAACTCTTTGCCTTTTTGCCATGTATCCAGCGCATGTAACCCTTGGATTTCATGCAGCAGTCACATGGCGAAATGGGCTTGGAGGCGGCCGGGAAAAACCTTGGACGCCGCGCCCTTTTCAGCTCATTTTTTTACCGGGATCCGCTTCACTGCTTCGATCCAGTCCGGATTCAAGCGGTTCTGCTCGGTGTCCATGCCCAGCGCTTCCATCCGTTCCTTGTGCCGGTCGATCTCATGCACCACCTGGCTCAGCGCGCTAGAGTTGGCGTCCAGCTGGTGCATCTGGGTCAGGCCCAGGTGGTAGAAGCGCAGCAGTTTCATCGCTGTCGGGTCTGCGGCCTCGACGCCGGCGGTGACGTGATGCATGACATTGGTCACGCTCATCAGGCTGCGCTTGAGCTGCCAGCCGTAGACCGCTGCGGCCATCCACGGCTGCGACCAGAAACGCACGCGCATCAGCACCATGCTCAGCACCAGCCCGGCCAGCACGCCGGCGACATTCAGGCGGAAGTTGTCGCCGCCAGGCGTGCCGAACAGCAGCACCGCGGCGCTGGACAGCAGCATGGCCAGGGACAGGAAGATCAGGGCGATAAACAGGGTGCTACGACGGGTCTGCTGGCGAAAAAGCTCGGGGTTCTGCGGCTGGATCTCGAACATGGCGACGGTGCGCTCGCATGATGAACAGGCCAGCATTATCACCCTGCCCGCACCGGGAGATGGCGAATAAATCCGCGCTGCGACAATCCACCTCGGCCCTGGGTGGTCGCACTGTCGAAACGACTCTGAGATTGGGAGTGATACGGATGCGGGATTGCCGGGCGTCGATGGCACGCCCGGCATGGTCAATGAACCGGCCCCGCGGGGGCCGGTTCTTGTGGGTCAGGCCACCCCGCCCTTGGCCTGTTGCTCCAGGTGCAGTTGCAGCTCGGGGTCGATCCGCAGCGCCGCCGCCAGCTCGTCCAGGTAACTGCGCTCGGCGTCCTGCTGGTCGTCCACCAGCATCACGCTGGCCAGGTACATTTCCGCCGCCATGCCCGGCTCGCCCGCGGCCGACTGGGCCACGTCGGCGGCATCCAGGGGACGTGCGACTTCGTCGTCGAGCCATTGCTGCAATTGCGGGTCGTCGGTGTGACGGCCGATCTCGGCGCTGATCAGTTGTTTTTCCTGCTCGTCGATACGGCCATCGGCCTTGGCCGCGGCGATCAGGGCACGGAGGATCGCATGGCTGTGTTCTTCGACTTCCGGGCCGGCCAGTTGGTCGACGGTGCGCAACGCCTGTTGCGGGGCCGCCGATTGCTGCTGTTGTTGCCAGGCTTGGTAAGCCTGGAACGCCATCATCCCCAGGGACGCCAGCGCGGCGTAGTTCATGCCACCGCCGGAGCGGCCCTGAGGGGCTCCAGCGGAAGTCGCGCCGCCAGAGATCGCGCCGCCCAAGCCGGAACCACCCAGCAGGCCGCCCAGCAGACCACCCAGCCCGCCAGCACCCAGGCCACCCGGAGCACCGCCGCCGCTGTTCCCGCCCAACAGGCCGCCGAGCAAGCCACCCAGGCCTCCCAGGCCGCCCTGCGGTGCCGAGGCCCCGCCACCCTGCTGCGTCATCGAGGCCTGGCCGGCGCGCAGCAACTGTTCAAGCAAATCACTGGTGTTCATGGCATCGCTCTCTTCGGGCAGTTATTCAGACTGCCAACAATAGTCTTCGCCACGGCTTGCGCCAACTGCTTCCGCTGGTGCCCTGATTCCTCCTCGCCAAACGCCGGCGCTGGCGGTCCGTTCGATCCGCCAGCGACGGCCATTGAGCCCGGGTGAATCAGGCCTGGGGCATTTTGCGGAAACCCACGGCCAGGCGGTTCCAGCTGTTGATGGTGGCGATCGCCAGGCTCAGGTCGACCTGTTCGCTGGGGCTGAACTGGCTGCTCAGCAGCGCGTAGTCGGCATCCGGGGCGTGGGTTTCGCTGACCCGGGTCAGCGACTCGGTCCAGGCCAGGGCGGCGCGTTCGCGGTCGGTGAAGAACGGCGTTTCGCGCCAGACCGAGACCGCGTACAGGCGGCGCTCGGTTTCCCCGCTCTTGCGCGCGTCGGCGGTGTGCATGTCGACGCAGAAGGCGCAGCCGTTGATCTGCGAGGCGCGCAACTTCACCAGTTCGATCAGGGACTTTTCCAGGGGCAGTTTCGAGACCGCGGTTTCCAGGGCGATCATGGCTTTGAGGGCGTCCGGCGAAGCGGTGTAGAAGTCGATACGCGGTTGCATGGGATGGCTCCAGATCCAGTGAATGTGGCGCTACGTTAAGCCTGCGCGCAGTCCATACCAATGACCAATTCCGGCTAAGACCAGGTGACCAATGTCCCCCTCTCTTCTGTAGGAGCGCAGCTTGCGCGCGATAGCGTCAGTCCAGGCACCGC
>NZ_JAQZAA010000095.1:93425-131323 GCF_028640875.1 Pseudomonas sp. SBT1-2
CCGCGGTGAATGGCCGCTGCGCGGATCGCGCGCAAGCTGCGCTCCTACAGAGGCTGTGTATTGACGGTCAGGCGCGGTTGCGCAGCCATTGCATGAAGCCTCTCTTCACCGCCGGCCGCGGGGTTTCCTGGGTCAGGGTCTGGGCGATGTGCTGGCGGAAATCCAGGAGGTTTTTCATCGCCTCATTGATATCGCGTCGCGCGTCCAGGCACGGCTTGAGGTACTCGTTTTCGATGCGGTAGAGGGTGCAGAAGGTCTTGGCCGAGAAGTCCGCCGCGTTCGCCTGATCGGCGATGCCCGCCTCGCCTATCACTTCGCCCGGCCCCATGCGCCCGGCTTCGAACGGCTTGCCATCGCGGATCAGGCTGACCGAGACCACCCCCGACTCGATGATCAGCAGGTGATCGCTGACCTCGCCCGCCGGCAGGATGGTCTCGCCGGCGCGGAAGGTTTGCAGGGTCATGTTCTGGCTGAAGGTTTCCTTCTCCTCCTGGCGCAGGGTGGAGAAGATGCTCGAACTGTCCAGCAGCGCCCGCGGGCGCGACAGGTTGGCCGCCACGCTGCTTTCACCGGTGGACAGCAGGCTGACGCCGGACGCCTGCAAGTGACGGAAAGCCAGGTCGAACAGCTGGTTGCGCACTTCGCGCTTCTGGCTCATGGAGGCCACGAAGCCGCTGATCTCGTACTCCACCCCGGCGTTGCCCGAGCTTTTCAGGGCCACGCTGGGGGCCGGCTTGGGGAGCAGGAAACGGCAACCGAGCATGGCCCGCTCCAGCGCCTCGATCACCGTTTGCGGCCGCGCATGGGGGCTGACCTGGAGGCTGATGGACAGCCCGTGCATATCGGCGGGACGGCTGAAGTTGATGATCTTGGCCTTGGCCGCCAGGGAGTTGGGGATCACCGCCATGCTGCCCTGGGAGGTCTGCAAGCGGGTGGCGCGCCAGTCGATGTCGGTGACCCGGCCTTCGGTGCCGTCGATGGAGATCCAGTCATCGAGCTGATAAGGCTTGGTGGTGTTCAGCACGATCCCGGAGAACACGTCGCTGAGGGTGCTTTGCAGCGCCAGGCCGACAATGATCGCCACCGCGCCGGAGGTGGCCAGCACGCCCTTGACCGGCAGTTCCAGCACATAGGCCATGGCGGCGATGATGGCGATCAGGAAAATCACCGCGCCCATCAGGTCCTGCAACAGCCGCCCGGTATGCCCGACCCGTTGCATCATCAGGGTGCCGAGCAGCACCGTCAGGGTCCGCGCGCCGAACAGCCACCAACCGATCTGCAACCCGGTGGCGGCCAGGTGCAGCGGCACGTCCTCCGGCCAGGGCGCCGCCTGCATCGGGTTCAGGCCCTGGTTGAACAGCAGCACGCTGTACAGGGTGAAGATCAGCACCCGCACCAGCAGCTTCCAGTAACCGCCCCGCGCGCCGATCAAGCGCCACAGCAGCATGTCCAGCAGGATCAGCACCAATGCGGCGAACAACGGGTGGTCGGCGAACAGAATCGACATCAAGCAACTCCAGCACAGTCAGAGGCGCGACAATCTCACACAAGCGACCTTGCAGGTATAGCCGGAAAAACAAAAACAGGGGCCTCATGGGAGGCCCCTGTCTGTAACGCCTTCGTTCACCTCTGTAGCCGCTGGCGCAGCCCGCGTTCGGCGGCGTAGCCGTCGTCAAGGACGAGCACGCGGTTCGACAGGCGGACCGCATGCCCTGGGTCGCGCTTGCTGCGCAAGCGATCGCAGCCTTCGGCAGCGGCTACAGGTATGGTCACCGTGTAGCCGCTGCCGAGCCTTGGCGAGGCTGCGATCGGCAACGCAGTTGCCGCAACCCCTGAGCCCCGGACCTGCCTGGAAAATGCGTTGGCCGGTTTACGGGGCTGCGCCCCGATCGCAGCCTTCGCCAGCGGCTACCGGCAGGTCATTTGCCGGTGGTCAGGGTGGTGTAGCTGGTGATCAGGTTGCGGTAGTCCGGGATGTGGTTGGAGAACAAGGTGCCCAGGCCCTCGATGTCGTTGCGCCAGTCGCGGTGCAGCTCGCAGGCCAGGCCGAACCAGGTCATCAGCTGCGCGCCGGCGGTGGACATGCGGTTCCAGGCAGAATCGCGCGTCAGCTCATTGAAGGTGCCGGAGGCGTCGGTCACCACGAACACCTCGAAGCCTTCTTCCAGGGCCGACAGCGCCGGGAACGCCACGCAGACCTCGGTCACCACGCCGGCGATGATCAGCTGCTTCTTGCCAGTGGCCTTGATCGCCTTGACGAAATCTTCGTTGTCCCAGGCATTGATCTGGCCGGGCCGGGCAATGTACGGCGCGTCCGGGAACAGCGCCTTGAGCTCGGGCACCAGCGGGCCGTTGGGGCCGGTTTCGAAGCTGGTGGTGAGGATGGTCGGCAGCTTGAAGTACTTGGCCAGGTCGGCCAGGGCCAGCACGTTGTTCTTGAACTTGTCCGGGTCGATGTCGCGCACCAGGGACAGCAGGCCGGCTTGATGATCGACCAGCAGGACAGCGGCGTTGTCTTTGTCGAGACGTTTGTAGGTGGTAGTCATGGGGTAGTCCTCGCTTCTTATCGATACCGAAGGGAAATCGGCGTGGGGGGTGTTCGTTCAGCGCTGGGAGTCCAGCACTTCGTGTTCATTCGCCACTTGCTGGGCCTTGAGGTAGCTCTCGATCAGCAACTGATAATGCGGCATGGCCTGGGCGTAGACCGCGGCCCATTGCTCGGCGTCCGGGCGGTTCCACGAACCCTGCAGTTCGGAGAGCGTGGCCATGATGTCGATCGGCACCACCCCGGCCTGGGCCAGGCGGGCGATGGTCAGATCGGTGGCCAGGCGCGAATGGTTGCCCGAGGCATCGACCACCGCGAACACCTTGTAGCCTTCATGCACCGCGGCGATCGAGGGGAACGCCAGGCAGACGCTGGTCAGGGTACCGGCGATCACCAGGGTTTTCTTGCCGGTGGCCTCGACCGCCGCCCGGAACTCGGGATTGTCCCAGGCGTTGATTTCGCCTTTGCGGGCCACGTACCGGGCATGGGGGGCTTCCTGGTGGATTTCCGGGATCAGCGGGCCGTTGGGCCCCTGGGGTACCGAGGCCGTGGTGATTACCGGCATCTGCAACAGGGTCGCGGCTTTCGCCAGGGCGATGGCATTGGCCCGCAGTTGCGGCACGTCCATGTCCTTGACGATCTGGAACAGGCCGCTCTGGTGGTCGATCAGCAGCATTGCCGCGTCGTTGGGGTCGATGGTCGGTTTCAGGCCATTGAAGTTGGCCGCGTTGAGGGTGTTCATGTGCAGTTCCTCTGGTGTCTAGGCATTTATTTAAGGCAACAGCCATCCCTGGCCCTGAAACCGGCCTACACATCCTGTGCAAGTCGGTAAGGGGGTGTCAGCCAGGCATCTGGCCGAAACGGCCGGACTGGAAGTCGACGAATGCCTGGTGGATCTCGGCCTCGCTGTTCATCACGAACGGGCCATGGCCGACGATGGGCTCGTCGATCGGTTCACCGCTGAGCAGCAGCACCACCGCGTCGTCGTTGGCTTCCAGGCTGATCTGGTCACCATCGCGTTCGAACAGCACCAGCTGACCTTCGCGCACCAGCTCCTGGCCATTGACCTGGACCGTGCCGCGCAGCAGCACCAGGGCGGTGTTGCGCCCCTGGTGCAGGTCGAGGGTCAGGGGCTTGCCGGCATTCAGGCGGATGTCCCAGACGTCGATCGGGGTGAAGGTGCGCGCCGGGCCCTTGACGCCCTCGAACTCGCCGGCGATCAGCCGCAGGGTGCCGGCCTTGTCCTTGAGAGCGATGGCCGGAATGTCGCCATCGAGAAGGGTCTGGTAACCGGGGGCGGCCATCTTGTCCCGCGCCGGCAGGTTGACCCACAGCTGGACCATGTCCAGGGTGCCGCCAGACTGGGCGAACGCTGCGGAGTGGAATTCCTCGTGGAGAATCCCCGAGGCCGCGGTCATCCATTGCACGTCGCCAGGGCCGATCTTGCCGCCGCTGCCGGTGGAGTCGCGGTGTTCCACCTCGCCCTTGTAGACGATGGTCACGGTTTCGAAGCCGCGATGGGGGTGCTGGCCCACGCCACGGCGCCCCTGGGTCGGGGTGAATTCAGCCGGGCCGGCGTGGTCGAGCAGCAGGAACGGGCTGATGTGCTTGCCCAGGTTGTCGTAGGAAAACAGCGTACGAACCGGGAAACCATCGCCCACCCAATGAGACCGTGGGCTGGTGTAGATACCGATGATGTTTTTCATGCGGGTGCCTCCGACATGGGTGAGTTATTTCGTGGATACACCTTAAAACCCATACCTTTGATGCACTAGACTGCAAAAATCGTCCTTAGCGTTCTATTTGGAGAACGACGGTGGAAGACCTCAACACCCTCTATTACTTCACCCAGGTCGTCGAACACCGGGGTTTCGCCGCCGCCGGGCGCGCCCTGGACATGCCCAAGTCCAAGCTCAGCCGACGCATTGCCCAGCTCGAGGAACGCCTCGGCGTGCGCCTGATTCACCGCACCAGCCGCCACTGCTCGCTCACCGAGATCGGCCATGAGTACTACCAGCGCTGCCTGGCCATGCGCGTGGAGGCGGAAAGCGCCGCGGAAGTCATCGAGCGCAACCGTTCCGAACCCCAGGGCCTGGTGCGCCTCAGTTGCCCGACCGCGCTGCTCAACTCCTGGGTCGGGCCGATGCTGACCCGCTACATGCTCAAGTACCCGCTGGTGGAGCTGTTCATCGAGAGCACCAATCGCCGGGTCGACCTGATCCACGAAGGTTTCGACATCGCCCTGCGGGTGCGCTTCCCGCCGCTGGAAAGCAGCGACCTGGTGATGAAGGTGCTGGGCAACAGCACCCAGTGGCTGGTCGGCCACCCGGACTTTCTCGCGCGGCTGTCGAGCCCCGCCTCGCTCGCCGACCTCAGCGGCCTGCCGAGCCTGCACTGGGGCTCGGCGCAGCGCGAATACCAGTGGGAGCTGTTCGGCCCCAACGAAGCCCTGGCGCAGATTCGCCACAAGCCGCGGATGGTCACCGACGACCTGATCGCCCTGCGCCAGGCGGCCCTGGCGGGGATCGGCATCGTCCACCTGCCCAGCGTGGTGGTGCGCGACGATGTGGCCGCCGGGCGCCTGGTGCAGCTGGTACCGGACTGGGCGCCCAAGTGCGGGATCGTCCATGCGATCTTCCCGTCGCGCCGTGGCCTGCTGCCGTCGGTGCGCACCCTGATCGACTTTCTCGGCGAGGAGTTCAGCCGCAGCGATATCACCTGAGGATGCGCTCCAGGTGAAGCCAGGCTGAATCTTCCGACCTGTGGCGTTTTTGACACTGGCCGAAATAATATTTCGAACATAATATTTTGCTCGTCATCTTATTCCGCCCAGTGAGGAAAACGCCCATGCAAAGCCCATCCCGCGAGGCCACCCTGGCCCAGTGGATTGCCCAGGAACAGGCCATGCGCGCACGCCTGGCCGGTCCGGGCAGCCTGTCCCTGGCCGAAGTCAGCGCCCTCTCCCCCAGCGAATTCTTCGATGGCATCGGCAACGGCGAACTGCCCTCGCCGCCCATCGGCACGCTGATGGATTTCATCCCCATCGAATGGTCCGCCGGGCACTTCGTGTTCCAGGGCACCCCGGATGCCCGCCATTACAACCCGCTGGGCAGCGTGCACGGCGGTTATGCCGCGACCCTGCTGGACTCCTGCATGGGCTGCGCGATCCACACCCGGCTGAACAAGGGCCAGGGCTACACCACCCTGGACCTGCGCATCAGTTATGTACGGGCCCTGACCGGCAGCAGCGGGCCGATCCGCGCCGAAGGCAAGATCGTCCACCTGGGCCGCTCCACCGCCCTGGCCGAAGGGCGGATCTACGATGTCGATGGCCGCCTGTACGCCACCGGTTCCACCACCTGCATGATCCTCGAAGCCCGTGGCTGAACCTGTCGCGTGTGGAGGTGGGTGATTGATGGGGGTCGCCCGGTTGCTCCTGCGGGGCGTGCGTCGTCTCTGCGGGAGCCGGGGATATTCGTGATTCGCGGTAAAGATTCCTTTGCCTGTCCGGCGGTTTTTCTCAAAGGTACGGACCGGGATACTCGTGGCCTTTCCACTGCCATCTGGAGTCATCCATGTCTGTACCTGCTTTCGGCCTCGGCACCTATCGCCTGCAAGGCCAGGTGGTCATCGACTCGGTCAGCACCGCGCTCGAGCTGGGCTACCGGGCGATCGACACCGCACAGATCTACGAGAACGAAGCCGAGGTCGGCCAGGCCATCGCCGACAGCGGCATCCCCCGCGACGAGCTGTTCGTCACCAGCAAGATCTGGGTCGCCAATTTCGCCCGCGACAAGCTGATCCCCAGCCTCAAGGACAGCCTGCGCAAGCTGCGGACCGACTACCTGGACCTGACCCTGATCCACTGGCCGTCACCGGACAACCAGGTGCCGGTCGAAGAGTTCATGGCAGCGCTGCTGGAAGCCAGGCAGCTGGGGCTGACCCGGCAGATCGGGGTTTCCAACTTCACCAACGACCTGATGAAACAGGCCATCGCCGCGGTGGGTGCCGAACACATCGCCACCCACCAGATCGAACTGCATCCTTACCTGCAGAACCGCAAGGTCGTGGAGTTCGCGCAAAGCCAGGGGATTCACATCACCTCGTACATGACGCTGGCCTACGGGGAAGTGCTCAAGGACCCGATCATCCAGCAGATCGCCGAGCAGCATCGGGCGACGCCGGCTCAAGTGACCCTGGCCTGGGCCATGCAATCGGGTTATGCGGTGATTCCCTCCTCGACCAGGCGCGCGAACCTGGAAAGCAACCTCAAGGCCTGTGCCCTGACCCTGGGCGAAGCAGACATGCGGCGCATCGCCGAGCTGGAGCGCGGGCATCGCCTGACCAGCCCCGCCGGCATTGCACCGGCGTGGGACTGAGGTCCTAGCGCACCACGACATTCAACCGAATGCCGTCGGGCGCTATTTCTTCCTCATTGGAGCTGCCGGGAAACGTTCCGGCCGCCGGGGTCCTGCTCCGGCGGCCGGTGTCGATGGCCCTCATCAAGCGGCTGATGGTCTCGTAGTCCGGCAACGGCAGGCTGCTGATATACAGCTTGCGTCGCGAGCCGGGTGGAATCGATGGCATGCCGAGAAGCTCGGAGTCATAGACCAGTACGTGACGGACCTGCGGGTTATCCATGCAGAACGCCACGATATCGAGCCGGGCCTGCAACCCCAGAGAGGCGTTGATGATCAGCAGGTCCATTGGCTCACTGCCATATTCCACGATGTTCAACACCTCGATGAGTCGATACATCGGTGCAATCCGGTAATAGCCCAGCTGGTTCAGCACCCGCTCGATTTTCATTCGATGAAAATGCTGTTCATCGGCGATCAGGATTCGTAACGTTTTATTCGGCATTTTTTCGCGACCATGAAAAAGTCTGAGATGACAGGCTCCAAGCCTACGAATAAAGGCTAGGGGAGCAGCCGAGTGTTTTCTCTAAGGTTTTTCTGAAAAGCCCTACTCCACATTACTAAAATACGGCTTTCCCCTACTTTTTAAGCCTGAAATGCTCGTTTCCCTGGGATATCCACGGGCATCGGCGGCATACACCCAGTATCGATGGGCAGCTTTGGGCCCTGCTTCTTGCCCGGCCCGGGGGAGACAAAAGGCCCGCCCGGCCCCGGCAGAGGCCATCGGAAAACCGCTGGCCAGGTGGTGGTGTCCGCCGCCAGCAGTACGACGCAAGCCCTGTTCCCAGCCACTGCGGGGGGCTATTCCAGTATTCAGCAGGTTCGGTCTTTGCCCGAGGAGGGAGGATTGATATGGGCAATGAAGCGCAGGAGGATTTCCTGCGTTGCGCCCTGCACCCAGAGAATCTCCTGTAACGCAGAAGCGCCGAGGACCACCGGCAATGCATGGTCGGTGCGGCCGCCGTAGATCATGGCATGGCGGATCTGCGGGTTGCCCTGGCAGAACACGCCGGCGTCCACCCCGGCGGCAAACGCCAGCTCGCCGCTGAGCAGCAACAGGTCGAAGTTCTCGAAGGGCTCGCAGGAATAGTGGGTCAGGGTTACCAGTTCGCGGAAAGCCTCCACCGTGGCGACGCGAAAGTAACCCAGGCCATTCAACACACGCTGGATGCGTCCACACCGTTCCCGGGACGCGTCGGCAATCAGTATTCTCAGGCGTTTGTTGGGCATCGGCGTGGCAACTCTCGGTTGAACACAGAGGTTCAACAGACTATCCGATGGCCCCCGGCCGACTCTTTAAGACGATTCGCAAAAATCGCTGTGAACAGGAAAATTTTCCCTCTCGGCAAAAACCTGCCGTTTACAGGCCCATCGACCCGGCGCTCGCGCGGTTCATTCGGTGGTACTGGGACTCCAGAATGCCTGCTCCACCAGGGCCGAGGTGGACAGCCGCGCCACCAGCGCGTCGAGTTCGTCGCCGTCCACCGAGGTGGTGGCCAGGGTCGCTTCGATCTCCACGTCGTCGTTGCCGAAGGCATGGACATCGATGTCGCTGGCCGGGTAGTTACTGCGCTCCAGCTCCGCTTCGAGCAGGGCGAACACGGCTTTCTGCTTGGAGCGATGGGCGATCACATAGACGATGTTGGTGACCTCGGCGGAGATCACGTCCAGCGGCTGGCGGTTGATGTTGTTGACGATCGGCCGCAGCAAAGTATTGGCCGCCAGCACGAACAGCGTGCCGAGAAAGGCCTCGAGGATCAGGTCGGCACCGGCGCAGGCACCCACCGCCGCCGAGGCCCAGAGGGTGGCCGCGGTGTTCAGGCCGCGCACGTTGCCCTCTTCGCGCATGATCACCCCGGCACCGAGAAAACCGATGCCGGACACCACATAGGCCACCACCCGCACCGCGCCTTCGGCGCCGCCGAGACGGTTGGCCATGTCGACGAAAATCGCCGCGCCCACCGCCACCAGCACGTTGGTGCGCAGGCCGGCGGTGCGCTGCCGGTATTGGCGCTCGAAGCCGATCAGGCCACCGAGGATAAAAGCCGCGCTGAGGCTGACCAGGGTGTCCACCAGGGAGGTCAGGTTGATGTTCTGGAGTGCTTGCATGAATCAAGTCCTTGAGTACGCGACGGTCGGTTGCCCCTACAGGATAGGTGCACTTTGCCGGAGCGAGCGGGCGGCGATCCAACCGCCCGCGATGAGGCCGGCCAGGGTGCCGGGTATCTTGCACCGGCTGGTATTACGAGCAGATGGCGATTGCCGGTTGGCCCGCGGAACCAGAGCCGCTGCACGGCCCATCGCGGGCAAGCCTCGCTCCTACGGATAGATGGCGCTCATCGGGCAAGCGCTGGATTGACCCTGTAGCCGCTGCCGCAGGCTGCGATCGGCCCGCAGGGCCGTGGCGATCGTGCCAACGCCGGAGGACCTGCGGTCCTGGCGCAGCCTGCGGCAGCGGCTACAGGATTTGGTGCGGCGTTGCGCTTATTGCCAGCCGAACCGGCGGATATAAAAGCCCTTCACCGCCTGGGTCAGCGCCATGTACGCCAGCAGGATCACCGGCAGGAACACGAAGTACAGCGACGGCAGCGCCTGCAGCTTGAAGTAGTGCGCCAGCGGGCCCATGGGCAGGAAGATGCCGATGGCCATGATCACCAAGGTCATCACCAGCAGCGGCATGGCCGCGCGGCTTTGCAGGAAGGGGATCTTCGGCGTGCGGATCATGTGCACGATCAGGGTCTGGGTCAGCAGCCCGACCACGAACCAGCCGGACTGGAACAGCGTCTGGTGGTCCGGGGTATTGGCGTCGAACACGTACCACATCAGGGCGAAGGTGCCGATGTCGAAGATCGAACTGATCGGCCCGAAAAACAGCATGAAGCGCCCGACGTCCGCCGGCTGCCAGCGCTGGGGCCGGGCCAGCATGTCCTCGTCGACGTTGTCGAACGGGATGGCGATCTGGGAAATGTCGTACAGCAGGTTCTGTACCAGCAGGTGCATCGGCAGCATCGGCAGGAACGGAATGAAGGCACTGGCCACCAGCACCGAGAACACGTTGCCGAAGTTCGAGCTGGCGGTCATCTTGATGTACTTGAGCATGTTGGCGAAGGTCCGCCGCCCTTCCAGCACGCCTTCCTCCAGCACCATCAGGCTTTTCTCCAGGAGGATGATGTCCGCCGCCTCCTTGGCAATGTCCACGGCGCTGTCCACCGAGATGCCGATGTCCGCGGTGCGCAATGCCGGCGCATCGTTGATGCCGTCGCCCATGAAACCGACCACATGGCCATTGCCCTTGAGCAGGCGGACGATGCGCTCCTTGTGCGAGGGCGTGAGCCGGGCGAAGACATTGGTGGTTTCCACGGCCTTGGCCAGTTGGGTATCGCTCATGCGCTCGATGTCGTTGCCCAGCAACAGGCCCTGTTGCTCCAGGCCGACTTCGCGGCAGATCTTCGCCGTCACCAGCTCGTTGTCGCCGGTCAGTACCTTCACCGCCACGCCATGGGCGGCCAGGGCCTGGAGGGCCGGCGCGGTGCTTTCCTTGGGCGGGTCGAGGAATGCCACGTAGCCGATCAGGGTCAGCCCCTGTTCGTCCGCCAGGCTGTAGCTGTCGCCGCCCCGCGGCATCGGCCGGGCGGCCACGGCCACCACCCGCAGGCCTTCGCCATTGAACTCGGCGGTGACCTGGCGAATCCGCGCCAGCAGCTCGTCGCTGAGCATTTCCTCGGCGGCGCCATGGCGCACCCGGGTGCACACCGCCAGCACCTCCTCCACCGCGCCCTTGCAGATCAGCAGGTGCGCACGCTCCTTCTCGGCCACCACCACCGACATGCGCCGCCGGTTGAAGTCGAAGGGAATCTCGTCGACCTTCTGGAACGCCGTGCCGACCCGCAGCTCGCGGTGCACTTCGACGTGCTCCAGCACCGCCACGTCCAGCAGGTTCTTCAGGCCGGTCTGGTAGTAGCTGTTCAGGTAGGCCATTTCCAGCACGTCCTCGGACTCCTCCCCCCAGACATCCACATGCCGGGCGAGGAAGATCTTGTCCTGGGTCAGGGTGCCGGTCTTGTCGGTGCACAGCACGTCCATGGCGCCGAAGTTCTGGATCGCGTCCAGGCGCTTGACGATGACCTTCTTGCGCGACAGGAACACCGCGCCCTTGGCCAGGGTCGAGGTGACGATCATCGGCAGCATTTCCGGGGTCAGGCCCACGGCGATGGACAGCGCGAACAGCAGCGCCTCCATCCAGTCGCCCTTGATGAAGCCGTTGATGAACAGCACCAGCGGCGCCATGACGAACATGAAGCGGATCAGCAGCCAGCTGACCTTGTTCACCCCGTTCTGGAACGAAGTCGGCGCCCGGTCGGTGGCCCCGACCCGCTGGGCCAGGGCGCCGAAATAGGTGGCATTGCCGGTGGTCAGGACCAGCGCGGTGGCCGCGCCGGACACCACGTTGGTGCCCATGAACAGGATGTTGTCCAGCTCCAGCGGGTTGAGGGTGGCGGTGTCCTGCTGGCGCGGGAATTTCTCCACCGGCAGCGATTCGCCGGTCATCGCCGCCTGGCTGACGAACAGGTCCTTGGCGCTGAGCACCCGGCAATCGGCGGGGATCATGTCGCCGGCCGAAAGCTGGATCAGGTCGCCCGGCACCAGTTGCCGGATCGGCAGTTCCAGGCGTTGCAGGCCCTGGTGCGCCACCGCCGCGCCATGCAGCCTGGCGAACACCGACGGCGCGCTATCGAGCACATCGCGCCGCAGCACCGTGGCAGTGTTGCTGACCATCGCCTTGAGGGCGTCGGCGGCCTTGTTCGACTTGGCCTCCTGCCAGAAACGCAGCAGCGTGGAGAGCACCACCATGGAAAAAATCACCGTGGCCGCCTTCATGTCTTCGGTCAGCCAGGAGATCACCGCCAGCAGGGTCAGCAGCAGGTTGAAGGGGTTCTTGTAGCAATGCCACAGGTGCGTCCACCAGGGCAGCGGCTGCTCATGCTCGACCTCGTTGAGGCCATGCCGTTCGCGCAGGGCCTGGGCCTCGGCTTCGCTCAGGCCATCGGTGTGGCTGCCGAGGCGTTGCAGCAGGTCCGCGGCCTCGTCGTTGGCCGCGGCCACCAGGGTCTGCGCCAGGCTGGGCGGTACATCGCGGCTGACGCTGGCGTCGCTGAAGCTTTCCAGCAAGGCCAGGCGGCGAAAGTGCCGGGCGAAGTGCCGGGTCCGCAGGAAGCCGGCAAAAAACTCTTTGAGCAGGGTGAGGTTCATGGTGTGTCCCCTAACGGTCGGCGCCGGGAGACTCACAGCCAGGTCGGGTTCGCCGGCCGCGCGAACAGGCGCAGCCGTAGCGCGGCGATGCGTCAGGCATCACCCACTGTTGCAGTGTCGATGAGAAGGACATCGGGAACGGGCCCTGAAGGCCACGGTCGGGAAGCCGCCGCTCGCTGTTACGGCGAGACAACGGCGCAAAAAAGCGGGCGCGTTATCTTGCCGGGAAGGCGCCGGTTATCGAAACCGGCCGACTACTGTCACTCGAACAAGTACCCACTGTGGGTCTCCGCTTGATGGAAAACGCGCGAAGCTTACGCCGCGGTTTTTGCCGAGTAAATCGGCGGCAAAGGCCCGGGCGGGGGAATCGAAAAGTTCTTCAGCGAAGGTTCAGGAATAGGCCGATGGAGATGGCCAAGCGGTAGGAAATATGGGGGGATCGAAGACGTTGGACCTGTAGGAGCGAGCTTGCTCGCGAGGCGTCGGAGTAGTCGACGGAGCGTGCAAGCCGGGTCATTTTTTCGCGAGCAAGCTCGCTCCTACAAAGTTACCCGGGCAATCAGCTGGCGGTGGCCAGCAGCAGGTCGCGCACCGAACGGCTGTGGCGGCCTTTGTCGTGCTCGTACAGCGAGGCGGCGATTTCCTCGGCACGAATCGGCAGCACCGACAGCAAGGTGTCGCTCAGGCCATGGCTGGCCTGGCTGAAGCCCTGGGTGTAGATGCCGGCCTTGCAGCGCTCGTCGGTGATGACCCGGTAGTTGCGGTCCACTTCGAAGTCGCCCAGGTAGGCTTCCAGCGGCGCCAGCAATGCGCGGTGGGTCTGGCGCTCGTAGCCGGTGGCCAGGATCACCGCGTCGTAGTGGCGGGTGCTCAGCTCGCCGGTGGAGGTGTTGCGCAGCAGCAGCTCGATGCCCTGGGCGGTGGCGGTGGCTTTCTCCACGGTGGTCAGGGTGCGGAAGGCATGGCGCGCGATGCCGGAGACTTTCTGGCGGTAGAGAATCCCGTAGATGCGTTCGATCAGGTCGACGTCCACCACCGAATAGTTGGTGTTCTGGTACTCGTGGACCAGGCGCTCGCGCTCGCCGCTCGGCTGCTGGAACACCAGGTCGGTGAAGGCCGGCGAGAACACTTCGTTGACGAACGGGCTGTCGTCCGCCGGCTTCAGCGCCGAACCGCGCATCAGTATGTCCACCTGCACCGATGGGAAGCTGTCGTTGAGGTCGATGAAGGCCTCGGCGGCGCTCTGCCCGCCCCCGATGATCGCCACGTTCATCGGCTTGCCGCTGGTGCATGGCTGGTTGGCCATGCGTTCCAGGTAGTGCGCGTGGTGGAACACCCGGCCGTCGTCCTTGAGCGCCTTGAAGGTGTCCGGGATCAGTGGCGTGCCGCCAGGGCTGACCACTACCGAACGGCTGGTACGGACGAATTCCTGGCCCTGGCTGTCGCGGGAAATCACCCGCAGTGCCTCGACCTGCTGATTGTGCAGCACCGGTTCGATGGCCAGCACCTCTTCGCCGTAGCGGCTCTGCTCCTGGAAGTGCCCGGCGACCCAGCGCAGGTAATCGTTGAACTCCATGCGGCACGGATAGAAGGTGCCCAGGTTGATGAAGTCCACCAGGCGGCCGTGGTGCTTGAGGTAGTTGACGAAGGAGTACGGGCTGGTCGGGTTGCGCAGGGTCACCAGGTCCTTGAGGAAGGAAATCTGCAGGTCGCTCTGGGCCACCAGGGTGTTGCCGTGCCAGCGGTAGTCGGCCTGCTTGTCGAGAAACAGCGCGTCCAGCGGCCCCTGGATCTGGCCACGTTCTTCCAGCGCGATAGCCAGCGCCAGGTTCGAGGGGCCGAAACCGATACCGATCAGGTCGTGAACGATGGTCGATGCAATTGCCTGTGTCATTTCCAGTGTCCTCTGGATAAATCCCTCAACGCGGGGAGAAATCGACGGTGACCTGATCGGCCCATGGCGAGGCAGCAGGTCGTCTGTTGAGTAGGAACGAGGACAGTGAAAAAAAATTTAACAAAGAAGGATCAATGGGCGTCCCACTGCCGGACCCGCACCCGGCAATGTTTCATCGCGTTGACGATGTGCTTCTCCACCAGGCTGCGGGAGATCCCCAGGCGCTCGGCGATCTCGGGGTGGGACAGGCCTTCGAGCTTGCGCAGCAGGAAGCTTTCCCGGCACAGCGCCGGCAGCTCCGCCAGCGCCCGTTGCAGCATGTCCAGGCGCTGGCCGTGGTCGATGCTGGTTTGCGGCGAGGGGCTGAAGAAGCGCTCTTCATTGTCGAGCACATCCAGCGGCTCGACCTGGCGCAAGGCGTTGCGCCGATGGCCATCGATCACCAGGTTCAGCGCGGTGCGATAGAGGAAGGCCCGCGGTTGCTCGATCGGCGTGTCGCTGGAGCGCTCCAGCACCCGCACGTAAGCGTCATGCACCACATCTTCGGCCACCTGCAGGTTGCCCAGCTTGGCGTTGAGGAAACACACCAGCTCGCGATAGTAGTTTTCCAACATGACTCCCGACCGCGATACGCGGCTTTGTCCTTGAGCACAACCGGCGCCCCGCCCCAGGGCAGGCGATTCGATGATGGCAGTTTAGAAGTGGCGTAATTTATAGTAATTCTCATATAGATTTAAAGTACTGAGTCGATTCGCCGACTTTATTTTCTTCGTCTACATTTTTCGCCCCAGCTGTAACTCCATGTGTCCATGCTTAAATTCCCTCTGTTTTCCCTCGTTTACCTGACAGCTCCCCGTATCTGTCGCTCCATCGACAGCCTCCAGCCAGCGCCCATGCCACGGGCCAGGCCGGACGACGGGCCGATTTCCATTGGCCGGAACCCTGCATGAAACGTCCCCGTCATCCCCGACGCGCCCTGCTTGTCACCCTGTGTCTGATTCCCATCGTCGCCCTCGCCGCCTGGCAGATCCTGCCGCCAGGGCGCGACCAGTTCGCCACCGTGCAGGTCAGCCGCGGCACCATCGAAAGCAGCGTGACCGCCTTGGGCACCCTGCAACCGCGGCGTTATGTCGACGTCGGTGCCCAGGCGTCCGGGCAGATCCGCAAGATCCACGTCGAGGCCGGCGACCCGGTCAAGGAAGGCCAGCTGCTGGTGGAGATCGACCCCGCCACCCAGCAAGCCAAGCTCGACGCCAGCCGCTTCTCCATCGAGAACCTGCAGGCCCAGTTGCAAGAGCAGCGGGCGCAGAACGAGCTGGCCCGGCAGAAGTACCAGCGCCAGCAGAACCTCGCCGCCGGTGGCGCGACCCGCGACGAAGACGTGCAGACCGCCCGCGCCGAACTCAAGGCCACCCAGGCGCGGGTCGACATGATCCAGGCGCAGATCCGCCAGGCCCAGGCCAGCCTGCGCAGCGACCAGGCCGAGCTGGGCTATACGCGGATCTATGCGCCGATGTCCGGCACCGTGGTCGCGGTGGACGCCCGCGAAGGCCAGACCCTCAACGCCCAGCAGCAGACACCGCTGATCCTGCGCATCGCCCGGCTGTCGCCGATGACCGTCTGGGCCGAAGTCTCCGAAGCCGATATCGGTCACGTCAAACCGGGCATGAGCGCCTACTTCACCACCTTGAGCGGCGGCACCCGGCGCTGGACCAGCACCGTGCGGCAGATCCTGCCGATTCCGCCCAAGCCGCTGAACGAAAGCAGCCAGGGCAGCGGCAGCCCCAACAGTTCGAGCAAGAGCGGCAGCGGCCGGGTGGTGCTCTACACCGTGCTGCTGGATGTGGATAACGCCGACAACACCTTGATGGCCGAAATGACCACCCAGGTGTTTTTTGTCGCCGAGCGCGCGCAGGACGTCCTCACCGCGCCGCTTGCCGCCCTGCAGGGCAGCGCCGAGAGCGGCATGCAGCTGGCCCGGGTGGTGGCGAAAAACGGTTCGATCGAGGAGCGCAAGGTGCGGGTCGGCATCAGCGACCGCTTGCGCATCCAGGTCCTGGACGGCCTCGACGAAGGCGATCACCTGCTGATCGGTCCCGCGCAAAGCAGCGGAGGCTGAATGCAGACCCCGCTGATCGACCTCAAGGACATCCGCAAATCCTACGGTGGCGGCGACACGCCGCAAGTGGACGTGCTGCGTGGCATCGACCTGTCGATCCACGCCGGCGAATTCGTCGCCATCGTCGGCGCTTCCGGCTCCGGCAAATCGACGCTGATGAACATCCTCGGCTGCCTCGACCGCCCGACCTCGGGCGAGTACCTGTTCGCCGGGGAAAACGTCGCCCGCCTGGGCAGCGACGAACTGGCCTGGCTACGCCGCGAAGCCTTCGGCTTCGTGTTCCAGGGCTACCACCTGATTGCATCCGGCTCGGCCCAGGAAAACGTCGAGATGCCGGCGATCTACGCCGGCACCCCGGCGGCCGAGCGCCATGCCCGCGCCGCCGCCCTGCTCGACCGCCTGGGCCTGGCCAGCCGCACCGGCAACCGCCCGCACCAGTTGTCCGGCGGCCAGCAGCAGCGGGTGTCGATCGCCCGCGCACTGATGAACGGCGGCCACATCATCCTCGCCGACGAACCCACCGGCGCCCTCGACAGCCACAGCGGTGCCGAGGTCATGGCGCTACTCGACGAGCTGGCCAGCCAGGGCCATGTGGTGATCCTCATCACCCACGACCGCGAAGTCGCGGCGCGGGCCAAGCGCATTATCGAAATCCGCGACGGCGAGATCATCAGCGACACCGCCGACGACCACCCCCAGGTCCAGGCCAGCGCCAACAGCGGCGCGCTGCAGGCGGTGGACCTGCGCCAGCGCCTGGCCGACGGCAGCGAACACAACGGCGCCTGGAAAGGCGAACTGGTGGACGCCGTGCAGGCGGCCTGGCGGGTGATGTGGATCAACCGTTTCCGCACCGCCCTGACCCTGCTGGGGATCGTCATCGGCGTGGCCTCGGTGGTGGTGATGCTGGCAGTGGGCGAAGGCAGCAAGCGCCAGGTCATGGCGCAGATGGGCGCCTTTGGCTCGAACATCATCTACTTGAGCGGCTACTCGCCCAACCCGCGCACGCCCGAGGGCATCGTCACCCTGGACGACGTCGCGGCCCTGGCCAACCTGCCCCAGGTAAAACGCATCATGCCGGTCAACGGCGCAAAGGCCGGGGTGCGCTTCGGCAACGCCGACTACATGAGTTATGTGGGCGGTAACGACACCAACTTCCCGGAGATCTTCAACTGGCCCGTGGCCCAGGGCAGCTACTTCAGCGACGCCGACGAACGCTCGGCGGCGGCGGTGGCGGTGATCGGCCACAAGGTCCGGGAAAAGCTCCTCAAGGACGTGGCCAACCCCATCGGCCAATACATCCTGATCGAGAACGTGCCGTTCCAGGTGGTCGGCGTGCTTTCGGAAAAGGGCGCCAGTTCCGGCGACAGCGACAGCGACGACCGCATCGCCGTGCCCTACTCCGCCGCCAGCATCCGCCTGTTCGGCGACCATAACCCGCAGTACGTGGCGATTGCCGCCGCCGATGCCAGCCGGGTCAAGCAGACCGAGCGCGAGATCGACGAACTGATGCTGCGCATGCACGGCGGCAAGCGCGACTTCGAACTGACCAACAACGCCGCGATGATCCAGGCCGAGGCCCGGACCCAGAACACCCTGTCGCTGATGCTCGGCGCCATCGCCGCGATCTCGCTGCTGGTGGGCGGCATCGGGGTGATGAACATCATGCTCATGACCGTGCGCGAACGCACCCGCGAGATCGGCATCCGCATGGCCACCGGCGCCCGCCAGCGCGACATCCTGCGCCAGTTCCTCACCGAGGCGGTGATGCTCTCGGTGGTCGGCGGCCTGGCCGGGATCGGCGTGGCGCTGATCATCGGCGGCATCCTGATCCTCAGCGAAGTAGCCGTGGCCTTCTCCCTGGCCGCGATCCTGGGGGCCTTCGCCTGCGCCCTGGTCACCGGCGTCGTCTTCGGCTTCATGCCGGCCCGCAAAGCAGCCCGACTCGACCCGGTCACGGCCCTCACCAGTGAATGATCGACCTATGAAAGCGCCCCTCAGCCTTATCGCCGCCAGCCTGTTGCTGGTGGCCTGCAGCGGCCCCGCGCCGCGCCCGGACAGTGGCTTGCAGGCACCGCCCGCCTGGCACTCGCCGCATACCGCGGCCGCGCAGCAGGACAACCGGCAATGGTGGACCCGCTTCGGCAGCCCGGAACTGGAGCGCCTGGTCGAACAGGCCCGCCTGGGCAGCCACGACCTGGCCGCCGCCATGGCCCGGGTGCGCCAGGCGCAGGCCAGTGCCGTCATTGCCGGCGCGCCCTTGTTGCCCGCCGTCAACGGCACCTTCAACGCCAACCGCCAGAAGCTCATGCGGGGCAACGGCTACAGCCAGCTGAATGCCGACAGCAACAACAAGGCCGTGGACTATTTCGATGCCGGCCTGAGCGCCAGCTATGAAATCGATTTCTGGGGCGGCAAGCGTGCCGCCCGGGACAGCGCGCTGCTGGGCGTGCAGGCCAGCGAATTCGACCAGGCCACCGTGGAGCTGACCCTGCTCAGCGGCGTGGCCAACAGTTACGCCCAGGTGCTGTCGCTGCGCGAGCAGAGCCGCATCGCCGAACTCAACCTGGCCAATGCGCAAAGCGTGCTCAGGCTGGTGCAGACCCGCTACGACTCGGGCTCGGCCACCGCCCTGGAGCTGGCCCAGCAGAAGAGCCTGGTGGCGGCGCAGCAACGCCAGGTGCCGCTGGTTCGGCAACAGACCGAAGAAGCCCTGATCACCCTCGCCGCCCTCCTCGGCCGGCCGGTACAGAGCCTGACCTTGAGCGACCAGCCTTTAGCCCGACTGAACTGGCCGGACATCGATGCCGGGGTGCCCAGCGACCTGCTGGCCCGCCGCCCCGATATCGCCGGCGCCGAAGCCCGGCTGGCGGCGGCCCGGGCCGATGTCAAAGTGGCGCGGGCGGCGATGCTGCCCAGCGTGACCCTGACCGCCAACCTCGGCTCCGGCGCCAACCAGTTCGATGACGTGCTACGCAGCCCCTTCTACAACCTGACCGCCGGGCTGGTGGCGCCGATCTTCAACAATGGGCGCCTGAGCGCCGAGCGCGACCGGGCCACGGCCCGCCAGCAGGAACTGCTGGAAAGCTACCGCGCAGCGATCGTCAATGGCTTCGCCGATGTGGAAAAGGCCCTCAACAGCATTCGCGGCCTGGACCAGCAGCGGCAATGGCAAGACGAAGAACTGAGGCAGGCGCAACGCGCCTTCGAGATATCCCAGAGCCGCTACCAGGCCGGCGCCACCGACCTGCTCACAGTCCTGGAAACCCAGCGCACCCTGTACACCGCGCAAGACCAGAACGTGCAGCTGCGACTGTCCCGGGTGCAGTCGAGCATTGCCCTGTACAAAGCCCTGGGCGGTGGCTGGAAGACACTCGAAACGAAGAAGCGCTGAATAAAGAGCCTCTAAATAAAACGCTGAAAAAAAGCGCGGGCCCTGCAACAGGACCCGCGCCGCTGCCTTGCCAACTTACACCTTCAGGTGCTGGGCGTACCAGGGACGCCGGGGGGCCCGCTTGAGCAACTGCGGCACTTCCTCGTCACGGCTCAGGGCGATACGCAAGGCCAGCTTCATGACCTCCTGGTCCATCTCCAGCGACATCTCGCCCGGCGCGTTGCCCAGCGGGCCGCAACCATGGGTCGAGGCCCCCAGCCACGGGTCGTCGACCTCGACCCAGCGCCCGGGCGCGAACCACGGCACGCCGTTGACCTCCCGGCGCAACACTTCACCGGGATGGAAGCGCTCATGGGCGCGGAACCAATCGTCGATGCGGTCATCGATCCAGCCATGGAACTTCCAGAACATCGGATGCACATGGGACGAGAACGGGTCGCCGAGAAAGTCGTTCTGCGCCAGGTACCAGCGTCCGGCGAAGTCCGAGGACACCCGGGCCTCCATGACCGGCATGCCGTTGGCAGGGTCCCGGGCGACATCGGCCCAGCGCATGTGCAACCAGTCATGCAGGCCCAGCTCGACCTCCGAGCCGAACTGCCCCAGGGTCAGGCGGCTGAGGTAGTCGGGATCCTGGTACTGCGACTCCCAGACCTGGAAGTTGCCATAGAAGGCCGCATCGCTTTTCAAGCCATGCAGCCACTGGGTGAACTCTTCATCGTCGTCGGCGATCCAGGCCGGCGGCACCGAGCAGCCGTCGTGATTTTCGTAGTAGCGGATAAAGCCCAGACGATCCTGCTCGAGGCGCGGGGACGGCAAGGGCAGCTGCTGCCAGGACACCAGGTCCGGCTGTAACGAACGCGCCTGCAACAGCATGTGCCGGTGCATGAAGAGGAAATCGATCCCCGAGGCATTGCGATGCTTGCGTCGTCCACGGGCATCGCGCTCGTGCTTCAGCGGTCCCGGCTGCCAGCCAAGCCCGCGCAGGCTGCTGCGCTTGTCCTTGGGCAAGGAATGCCAGCGATCCCGGGAGGCATGCCAGAGCTGGTGGAACAGGCGATGCTGCGGGGACACCAGCCAGGCCAGCAACTCGGGGCTCAGGCCGCTCTGCTCCCGGGCCGCGGGAAAGGCCCGCTTGCGCGCCACGAAGCGCACCACGGATACCGGCGCCAGGAGCGACACCTGCAACGACTGCAGGCGGCCACTGAGGGTGCCGCTGCCGGCATTGCCCCAGTTCGCCCAGACCTCGTCGAGCACCACCTGGCACTCATGGCTGGGCGCGCCGCTGAGCTGGCCGCCGGGGAACAGCCGCCAGCACAATTTCGCGGCGTCCACCGCCGCCAGCTCGCCCTGCACCCGAAACTCCACCGGACCGTCGCCCCGCAGGCTTTGCGCACGCCCCAGGAAGCCCCGCAGGCCGCGCCCGGTCGGACCGACATCGAGCACCAGTTCACAGCCGCGACGCGGCAGCGGTGCGTCGGCATCCAGGAACTCGATGTCCCAGATGCCCCGCAGGTGATCGGCAAGGCGCACGCCCGGGTCGAGGGCGACTTCCAGCTTGGCTTCCCCCGGGGTGATTTCCAGTTCTTCCTGACGATGCACATCCAGGCGCTGCAACTCCTTGCGGGTGTAGAGCGCCACAGGAATAGCCGCCCCCGTCACCGCCAGACCGGTCAAAAATCCTCGTCTCGAAAACCTCATCGCTCTACCTATATCCAGTGGCGCCTCACGCATCTAGCTAGAACGTTGGATTTGCACGGAAATTTACCGGCGAGCCGCTCCCGGGCCGCTAAATTTGCCGCCGGCCAGCTCGTTTATCGCGGATAGATGTGCACAAAAAGGTCGGGCCTGGAAGCATTGCGCCTCCCGCTCCGGCCCCGTCATCAGCCCGCCTGCGACTGGGATAGCAATGATCAAATTACCTGGTAAGAAAACCCTCTACCTGAGCCTGCTGGTACTTACTGTCGCCGTACTCGGTGTCGGTGCCGGGGCCGCCTGGCACTACTACTGGAAGGACCGGGTGTCTTACCCCAGCGAAATCGTCAAGCACGCCAACGACCTGCAGGAACGCATCATCTCCTTCGACAGCCATATCACCGTGCCCCTGGATTTCGGCACCGAAGGCACCGAGGCGGACAAGGACACCCATCGCCAGTTCGACCTGGTCAAGGCCGGTCGCGGCAGGATGTCCGGCGCCGCCCTGAGCATTCTCGCCTGGCCGGAAATGTGGAACGGCGCCAACGCCCCGCATCGCCCCACCGCCGGCTTCGTCGAAGAGGCCCGGCACCAGCGGGAGACCCGCTACCGGATCATCCAGGGCCTGGTGCGCGACTTCCCCAACCAGGCGGCCATTGCCTATACCCCCGCCGACCTGCGCCGCATCGCCTCCGAAGGCAAGCTGGCAGTGGTGATCAGCCTGCTCAACGCCTACGCCATGGGCGACGATCTCGACCAGCTGGACAAGTGGGCCGCCCGCGGCATGCGTCTGTTCGGCTTCAGCTATGTGGGCAATAACGACTGGGCCGACTCCTCGCGCCCGCTGCCATTCTTCAACGACACCCGGGACGCCCTCGGCGGCCTCTCGCCGATCGGCAAGCAGGCCGTGCGCAGGCTCAACGACCTGGGGGTGGTGATCGACGTCTCACAGATGTCCAGCAAGGCCCTGGACGACGTCGCGGCCCTGACCCGCGCGCCGGTGGTGGCCTCGCACTCCGCGCCCCGGGCGCTGGTGGACATCCCGCGCAACCTCAGCGACAAGGAACTGCAGGTGATCAAGGCCACAGGCGGGGTGGTCCAGGTGGTGGGCTTCTCCACCTACCTGCGGCCCCTCAGCCAGCCGACCCTGGACAAGCTCAACGCCCTGCGCCAGCGCTTCGACCTGGGCCCGCTGCAAGGCCTGGAAAACGCCCTGATGCCGGGCGACGCGGTCATCACCATCTGGCCGGAACAGCGCTTCGGCGAGTACGCCAGCTCCCTGTACGGCATTCTGGAAGAAGAGCCCAAGGCCAGCCTCAAGGACTATGTCGACGCCATCGACTACACAGTGAAGAAGGTCGGCATCGATCACGTCGGCATCAGCTCGGACTTCAACGAGGGCGGCGGCGTCAACGGCTGGATGAACGTGGCGGACAACCGCAACGTCACCGCCGAACTGATCCAGCGCGGCTACAGCGATATCGAGATTGCCAAGCTCTGGGGCGAGAACTACCTGCGCGTCTGGGAACAGGTGCAGAAACTCGCCAAGCCGGTAAGCCCCACCGCGCAACCTGCCACGCAACCCGCCACACATCCCGTCGAACCACCCGCCGTCGCCGGCTGAACCCTGACCACGAGAATCCCTGTGACCAATCGTCGGACCTTCCTCAAGCACGCGAGCCTGCTGGCCGCCGCCCTGCCCCTGGGCACCTTCGCCATCGGCCAGGCCCGGGCCGCCGCCACGCCCGCCACCCACCAGCAACCCTGGGACCAACTGCGCCAGCTGTTCGACCTCGACCCGGACTATGTGCACCTGGCCAACTTCCTCATCACCTCGCACCCCAGGCCCGTGCGCGAAGCCATCGAAAAATACCGCGCGGTCCTGGATCGCAACCCGGCCATGGCCATGGACTACGACACCCAGTACACCTGGAAGCGCGAGGCCCAGGTGCGCGAGAGCGTCGGCCGCTACCTGCAGATCAAGCCCGCCCAGGTGGCCCTGACCGGCAGCACCACCGAAGGCCTGGCCATGATGTATGGCGGCATTCACGTGCGCCCCGGGCAGGAGATACTGACCACGGTGCATGAGCACTACTCGACCCGTAACGCCCTGAAGTTCCGCACCCAGCGCGACGGCACCCAGGTGCGCACCATCGAGCTGTTCAAGTCGCCCCACCAGGTCTGCGTCGATGAAGTGCTGGGCAATATCGACCGCAGCATCCGCCCCAACACCCGCGTACTGGGGATGACCTGGGTGCAATCGGGCAGCAGCGTCAAGCTGCCGATCGGCGAGATCGGCAAGCTGGTGGATCAGCACAACCGCAACCGCGACGAGGCCGAGCGGATTCTCTACTGCGTCGACGGCGTCCACGGCCTGGGGGTGGAGGACGTCACTTTTGCCGACCTCAATTGCGACTTCTTCGTCGCCGGCACCCATAAATGGATGTTCGGCCCGCGGGGCACCGGGATCTTCTGCTCGCGCTCGGAAAAGCTCGAGCACCTGACGCCGATGGTGGCGACCTTCTCCGAGAACCAGGACTTCGCCACCACCATGACCCCCGGCGGCTACCACAGCTTCGAGCACCGCTGGGCCGTGGACCAGGCCTTCGACCTGCACATGCAGCTGGGCAAGGCCAACATCCAGGCGCGGATCCACCAACTCAACAGCTACCTCAAGCAACGCTTGCAGGAACTCCCCGGCATCGAACTGGTGACGCCCCTGAGCCCGCAGCTGTCCGCTGGCTTCACCTTCTTCCGCGGCCCGAACCTGGACACCGACGCCACCGCCGCCTGGCTGATCGAGAACCGCATCCTGGTGGATGCGGTGTACCGCGACGCGGGGCCGCTGGTGCGCATGGCGCCCGGCCTGCTCAACAGCGAAGCAGACATCGACCGCGCCATGGACCTGCTGGGCAAGCGCCTGCGCGCCGGCAAGACCGCCTGAGCCCCTCGCCCACTTCTTTTCTCTACATTGCACAAGGTTATTGATGATGAAACCTGTCGCCTGCTCCTCACTCGCCGCGCTGTTCGGCTGCCTGGTCAGCCTCAATGCCCAGGCCGTCGAGCCGCCCAAGCCCGGCAGCGTGTTCAAGGACTGCAAGAACTGCCCGGAGATGGTGGTGCTGCCCGCCGGCAGCTTCGTCATGGGCACCCCCGAAGACGAAGTCGGCCGAGAGCCCGACGAAGGCCCGCAGCATACGGTGACCTTCAACAAGGCCTTCGCCATGAGCCGCTTCCACGTGACCGCCGGCGAGCTGGACGCCTACATCCGCGAGACCGGCACAGTGATCAAGGACGGCGACGAGCGTCCCGGCCGCCTGTGCCAGGCCAGCAAGCCGCGTTATGAACAAGGCCCGCGCCAGCCCGCGGTCTGCGTCGACTATGCCGACGTCCAGGCCTATGCCCGGTGGCTGTCGAAGAAGACCGGCCAGCACTACCGGATGGTCAGCGAGGCCGAGCGCGAGTACGCCGCGCGGGCCGGCAGCAGCGGCTCGTTCCCCTTCCCCTTCGATGAAGAAGGCCAGTACCAGATCACCCAGCACGCCAACACCTACGGCCCCAAGGACGGCTACAGCTACAGCGCCCCGGTAGGCAGCTACCCGCCCAATGCCTTCGGCATGTATGACATGCACGGCAATGTCTACGAGTGGGTCGCCGACTGCTGGCACCCCGACTATGTCGGCGCGCCCGCCGATGGCAGGGCCTGGATGGAGGAATCGGGCGGGGTGTGTCTCGACGCGCAGATTCGCGGCAACGACTGGGGCGAGGCCCCGGTGTTCTCCCGCTCGGGCAACCGCAACAGCCGCAAGCGCGAAGTGCGTGGGGATTGGTTGAGCTTCCGTGTCGTGCGCGAACTGGAACAGCCCGGCACCCAGCACCAGTAAAAGGCCCGATCGACAGCGATCAAGCGCGAGCGTCGCGCCTGATCGCCGCGGGCCTCAGGCGCCGGCCCGGGATTCGCCGACCGGCTGCTGGCCAAGCTGCTCGGCCAGCAGCGCCAGGCCTTCATGCAAGGCCGGGAACAGGCTGTTGTTGAAGTTGTTCCAGCGCAGTTCGAGGATGGTGTCCTCGGGCGCGATCTCGGTGTTGAGCACGTCGTGGAACACCTCGCCGGAATCGATGCCGTTGTCCACGTAGTGGAACGAGGCCCCGGTCATGTACAGCGGCTCGACCGGCTCGGTTTCCCGCGTAGCCCAGTCCACCACCTTCTGCCCACGGGCACCGTACAGCGCATTCCAGGTGGCATAGGCGCCGCGACGCTCATAGGGCGACTCGAGGCGGGTGATGCCCGGATGGATGTTCATGATCCGCCGCGCGAAAGGCGCGCCCGGGCGCACCAGCTCGTCGAGGATCACCAGCAGGCCGTCGAGCACCACGATGTCGGCCTTGAGCTCCACCAGGGTGTCGTGCAGGCGACGCTCGAAATCCTGCTTGCCGGCGATATGCTCGGCCGAGCCCCGCGGATGACGGCGATAGGTGGACGGCACGCTGAGCAGCAGGTCGTTGACCAGGCGCCCCTGCACCTGCAGGTCGGCCGGGTACAGCCATTGCCGGCCGGGCTGATAGGCAAAGCCGTAGTCGCTCACCAGTTGCTGGTCCCGTGGCGACTGCTCGTCATCGTCATACACCACCCCTACCAGGTTATACGCCTCGCCCAGGGGCGTCTGGTTCAGCGATTCCACCAGGAATTCCAGCACCGACTTCATGTAGCGCTCGTGATCCTTGTAGGCCACCGGTTGCCCGGCCTTGTCGGCCGCCGCGTTCCTCAGGGACCAGACATACACCAGATTCTTTTTCGTCATTTGCTCGCTCTCGCTGAATGGGCCAGGCACGACGTCGTTACGCGTGCACCTCCAGAACAAGAACGAAGCAGGCGCCGGGCAATTTATCCGCGCCCGCGGCCACGCTAAATACTCCCGCCAACGGTTCGTCTGTTCATGAGTACGGGTCTTTCTGCCTCGACCCTTCATTCACTGCCGGGAACCCCTTATGACCGACCCCAAGCGCGGAGCCTTTCACGGACTGCTCGCCCTGCTCAGACCCTTTCGTACCACTGTCGTGATTTCCGTTGCCCTGGGCATGGTCGGCGGCCTGGCCATCACCCTGCTGCTGGCCACCATCAACAACGCCCTGCACTCGGCGACCGGCATGACCCAGGGCGTGGTCCTGACCTTCGCCGCCCTGTGCCTGCTGGCGTTGACCAGCTCGATCGTCTCGGATATCGGCACCAACTACGTGGGCCAGCGCATCATTGCCGCCCTGCGCAAGGACCTGGGGGAAAAAGTACTCTCGGCGCCCATCACCCAGATCGAACGCTACCGCTCCCACCGCCTGATCCCGGTGCTGACCCACGACGTCGACACCATCAGCGACTTCTCCTTCGCCTTCACCCCGCTGGCCATCGCCACCACCGTCACCCTGGGTTGCCTGGGCTACCTGGCGTACCTGTCGTTGCCGATGTTCCTGATGATGGTGGTCGCCATCATCATCGGCACCAGCGTGCAACTGGTGGCCGGCGGCAAGGGCATCAAGGGCTTCGACGAAGCACGCGACCACGAGGACGAACTGCAGCGCTACTACAACGCTATTGCCTCCGGCGCCAAGGAACTGCGCATCCACCGGCCACGGCGCTTTCGCATGAACACCCAGCGCATCCAGAAAACCGCGGACCGCATCAGCGATATCCAGGTGCGCTCGGTGAACATCTATATCCTGGCCAAGAGCTTCGGCTCGATGCTGTTCTTCGTGGTCATCGGCCTGGCCCTGGCCATGCAGGCCTACTACCCGAACCCGGACCCCGCCGTGATCACCGGTTTCGTGCTGGTGCTGCTGTACATGAAGGGCCCCCTGGAACACGTGGTCGGCTACCTGCCTATCGTTGGCAAGGCGAAGATCGCCTTCGCCCGTATCCGCGAGCTGTCCGAACGCTTCTCCTCCCCCGAGCCGCATCTGCTGATGGACGACAGCGAAGCGCCGCAAGCGGTGGTGCACAGCCTGGAACTGCGCGGCGTGAGCTACAGCCCGCCGCCCGTGGCAGGCAGCGAGCCGTTCCACCTGGGCCCGATCAACCTGAACATCAGGCAGGGCGACATCGTCTTCATCGTCGGCGAGAACGGCTGCGGCAAGACCACCCTGATCAAGCTGTTGCTGGGCCTGTACCAGCCCCAGTCCGGGGAGATCCGCCTCAATGGCGAAGCCGTGACCGACCGGCTCCGGGACGACTACCGGCAGCTGTTCACCACGGTCTTCGCCGACTACCACCTGTTCGACGACCTGGTCCAGGGCAATGCCGGCAAGTCGCTGGACATCGCCACCCAGTACCTGGACCGCCTGGAAATCGCCCACAAGGTCAGCATCAAGGATGGCGCCTTCACCACCACCGACCTCTCCACCGGCCAACGCAAGCGCCTGGCGCTGATCAATGCCTGGCTCGAAGAGCGCCCGGTGCTGGTGTTCGACGAATGGGCCGCCGACCAGGACCCGGCCTTCCGGCGGATTTTCTATACCGAGCTGCTGCCGGACCTCAAGCGCCTGGGCAAGACCATCATCGTCATCAGCCACGACGATCGCTACTTCGATATCGCCGACCAGCTGGTGCGCATGAAGGCCGGGCAAGTCATGAGCGATCTGCAACCGGCGTGATTGTTTCCGGTTTCTGGCAACTGGTGCGTCTCACAGACAGAACTGAGAATTACTAGCATTAACAATCATTACCTCTGCCGTTTTATAAGAGCACATGAGCATGCCCGCACAACATCGACTGACTCCTCTGGCCAAAGCCCTGCTTGGCCAGGCGTTCTCGCCGAGAATGGCTTCCTGCACCCTGGGCCTGGCCCTGACCCTGCCCTTGATGGCCCAGGTCCAGGCCCAGGAAATCCATTTCAATATCGCCGCGCAATCCATGGCGTCGGCCCTGCAGGAGTTCGGGCGCCAGGCCAACCTGCAAGTGCTGTACAGCCCCGACGATGTGCAAGGCAAGCGCAGCAATGCGCTCTCCGGCAGCTACTCGCCGGAGCGGGCCATCGCGGCGATGCTCAATGGCACGGGGGTCGCCTATTCCCTCAAGGGCAACTCGGTGACCATTCTCAACCGTGCTTCCGCCGGTTCACTGGAACTGGGGACCAGCACCATCACCGCCCAGGGCCTGGACTCGACCACCGAAGACACCGGTTCCTACACCACCGGGTCCATGCAGACCGCCAGCAAGCTGGCCCTGACGGCCCGGGAAACACCGCAATCGGTCACGGTCATCACCCGCCAGCGCATGGATGACCAGAACATGAAGACCCTGGAGGACGTGCTCAAGGCCACCCCGGGCATTTCCGTGACCAAGGACGGTCCGCAGCGCCCGACCTTCTACTCCCGCGGCTTCGCCATTGAAAACCTGATGGTCGACGGCTTGTCCAACGACCTGAGCCACTACCTCAGCCGGGACATGAACTCCACCCCCGACATGGCGATCTTCGACCGGGTGGAAGTGGTGCGCGGCGCCACCGGCCTGATGCAGGGCGCGGGCAACCCCTCGGCCGCGGTGAACATGGTGCACAAGCGTCCGACCGCTACCCCGCGGGTCACCCTCACCGGCAGCGCCGGCAGCTGGGACAACTACCGCACCGAGTTCGACGCCTCCAACGCGCTGAACGAGAGTGGCACCCTGCGTGGCCGGATAGTCACCGCCTACCAGACCAAGGACAGCTTCCAGGACTTCGTCAGCTCCGAGCGCTCGGTGTTCTACGGCATCACCGAGGCCGACCTGAACGAAGACACCACCTTCACCTTCGGCATCTCCAACCAGAACGCCAACAACAACACATCCTGGGGCGGCCTGCCGGTGGCCGCCGACGGCAGCGACCTGCACCTGAAGCGCTCGACCTACCTGGGCAGCGACTGGGAATTCTGGGACCAGGACAACACCACCGCCTTCACCCGCCTGGAATACCGCTTCGCCAACGACTGGAAAATGCTCCTGGCCGCCAGCAAGAGCTGGTCGGACCTGAGCATGCTCGGCTCCATCCCGATGCGCACCTGGCAAAGCGACTACGTCGAGTTCGGCCAGAACATCGGCCGGTACGACTACAAGGACAAGCAGAGCAGCTACGACGGTTATGTCAGCGGTCCCTTCTCGCTGTTCGGCCGTACCCACGAACTGGTGGTGGGCGCCAGCAAGCGCGACCTGAAGTTCAAGGGCAAGGGCCTGCCCATCGACCTCGAGACCCACACCGACCTGAACAATCCTTCCGGCATTCCCAAGCCGGACATGAGTGCCAACCCCTGGACACAGGACCGCACCAGCGAACTGAAGAGTACCTACGTCACCACGCGCCTGAACCTTGCCGACGACCTGAAACTCATCCTCGGCGGACGGCTGGACTGGTACGACTACGATGTGACCACCACCTGGAACGGCAAGCCCTCCTCCACCAGCCTGCCCAACAAGGTCACCCGCAACCTGACCCGCTATGCCGGCGTGATCTACGACCTGGACCAGCATCACTCGGTCTATGTCAGCTACACCGACATCTTCAAGCCGCAGACCGAGCTCGACGCCTCCAACAACGCGCTCAAGCCCATCGAAGGCAAGAACTACGAGATGGGCATCAAGGGCGAGTACTTCGACGGTGCCCTGAATGCCAGCGCGGCGATCTTCCGCATCGACCAGGAAAACCGCGCCAAGCTACTGAACCCCATTCTGTGCCCTCCGGGGAACGACTGCTATGAAGCCGCGGGCGAAGTGCGCAGCCAAGGTATCGAGCTGGAAATCAACGGCTCCCTGGCCCCGGGCTGGCAGCTGGGGGCCGGCTACACCTACGCCTCGGTCAAGTACACCAAGGACTCCGACCCGACCAAGGAAGGCACCCTGTTCGACACCGATATCCCGCGCCATGTGTTCAAGGCCTTCACCACCTACCAATTGCCCGGCGACCTCAACCGCTGGACCATCGGTGGCGGCCTGTATCGGCAGAACACCATCTACAACAAGGGCACCAACGAATACCTGACCACCTTCGACTACCACATCGAACAAAAGGCCTACACCCTGGTGGACCTGATGACCAGCTACAAGGCCTCGGAGAATGTGAACATTCGCCTGAACCTCAACAACGTCTTCGACAAGCGTTACTACCAGAGCATCAGCAGCAACACCGACTACGGCAACAACTTCTACGGCGATCCGCGCAACGCCATGGTCACCGTCAGCTGGTCGCTCTAATCTCCTCCCCTGACCCGGGGTCGGCACCAACGGCGACGGCCCCCTCGACACCGCCCTGCCCACGTCGGATCCACGGCCCCAGCGCCCGGTCCGACGCCTTTTCCCCTCCCCTCTAGATGCCAGCCGCCGCCGATAGCAGCCGCCAGGCACACAAGACATAAGCAGGCCTTCGCTGGCCAGCCAGCGCCTACACCAGCCCGCTTGCATCACGCCCCCTATCCCTGTCCCCGCTCCTCCGTAGGAACCGGCTTGCCGGCGATCGCAACCGCCAGGCGCGCAAGGCATAAGCACGCCTTCACAGACCAATCGCTGCCTGGGCGGTGGATGGGGTTTCGAGGGAAGCCCGGGCAGAAAAAGACAGGCACAAAAAAGGCCTGGACCGTTACCGGTCCAGGCCTGGGGCTCGCCCTCAGTTCAAGCAGGTCAGCAAGTGCTTTCTGAAACTTGCCAGCAGGATCTCGCTGTTCACCATCTCCTCATGGCGGGAGCCCGTCTTCAGCGACGCCACTGGCCGTCCGCCCAGCACCTCCCGGCCCATGGCCTGTTCCAGGGCCTGGATGGCCTGGTCGGAATAATCGCCGGACCACCACAGATGAGGCGCGACCTGCAACGGACGATAGGCATAGGCCGCGGACAAGGCGCTCAAGTCATTGAACACGGCGCTGACCAACGACGCATCGAACTCCGCCTTGAACAACCCCAGCACCCGCTCCAGCTCGCCGGGCTCCAGGGCGATATTGCGCGACACCCAGCCATGGATGCTGGGCCCGTTCAGCTCGGCCTCCTGCATCAACCGCTGCCCGATCAGCTCGGCGCTGGCCGGGAACAGCAGGCAAAGCTTGTCGACGATCGCCCGCCACTCGGACTCGGCCGTCACCGTGACCGGCACTGCCTGTTCCTCGACCCTGTCCTCCACCGCCGCCTGGGGCGGTGTCGGGTCGAGCAGCCCGAGGAAGCGCACCGTCTCTCCCACTGCCTCCAGCTCGCTGGCCACATCCATGGCAATCGACCCGCCCAGGGACCAACCGGCCAGGTAGTAAGGCCCCGCCGGCTGCACCTGGCGGATGCTGGCCACATAACGCTGGACCATGGCCTGCCAGGAGACTTCGCTCCAGTCGGCCTGCAGATAGGACTGATGCAGCACGCCATACACCGCGCAACGATCGCGCAGTCGCGCCGCCAGCGGCAGGTAGCCATACACGCTGCCCCCCGCCGGGTGGAAGCAGAACAGCGGCTGGCCGGAGCCTCCCAGGGCGATGACGTTGTCCGCCACAGCGGCCTGGCCGGCGTCGACGACGACCAGCAGTTGCCCGACAGTCGGCGCGCTGAACAGCGCATTGATGCTCAGCTGCAACCCCAGCGCCTGGTTGAGGGCGCCGATCAGGCGCAACGCATCCAGGGAGTGGCCACCCAGTTCGAAGAAGTTGTCGTCCAGCCCCACCTGCTCGATACCCAGGACCTCGGCCCAGATCGCCGCGACCTGTTGCTCCAATTCGCTTTGCGGCGCGACATAGGCCTGCTGCAGCATGCTGGCGTCGGCCTTGGGCAGGGCCTTGCGGTCCAGCTTGCCGTTGGGGCTCAGCGGCAGCGCCTCGAGGAACAGCAGGTGCGCTGGCAGCATGTAGTCCGGCAGCACTGCCTTGAGCGCCGCTTTCAACTGCTCGCGCAACCGGGCCTGGTCGTCCTGGCTGTCTGCGCTCACACCCTGGGCGGTGACCAGATAGGCCACCAACTGCGGACCACCGGCCGCGTCCTGGGCCAGCACCACCGCTTCACGCACTTGCGGCTGTTCCAGCAACCGGGCTTCGATCTCGCCCATCTCGATCCGGAAACCGCGGATCTTCACCTGATGGTCGATGCGTCCGGCGTAGTCGATCACACCGTTGGCGTTATAACGCGCCAGGTCGCCGGAACGGTACAGGCGCCCGCCGTCCTGGCTGAACGGGTCGGGAATGAAACGCTCCGCCGTCAGGCCTGGGCGATCGTGGTAACCCCGGGCCAGCAGCTCGCCGCCGATCATCAGCTCACCAACGACGCCGTTCAGCGGCAGGTTGCCGCTGTTGTCCAGCAGGTAGATGGAACGCCCGGGCAACGCCTTGCCCAACGGGATCACCGCGGGCAACGGCTCGGCACCGCTCAGGTAAGCCTCGCAATCATGGGCGGTGGCACTGACGGTGGTTTCGGTCGGGCCATAGGTGTTGAGCAGGCAAGCGTCCGTCAACCCGGCCTGTTTCCAGGCGGCCACGCCTTCGGCCGGCATAGCCTCGCCGCCCAGGTTGAGCTGGCGCAGGCGCCCGAAGTCCCGTGGTCCCTTGGCCGCGAAATCCTTGCCGAGCATGAACCAGTAGGCGGTGCTCAGGTCGACGATGCTGATGCCCTGTCCGATCAACTCGCGGTAGAAGGTTTCGCTGTCCCACAACGCCTTGCCGCGGATCACCACCGAGGCGCCGCAGATCAGCGCCGGGTACAGCTGTTCGACAAAGGCGTCGAAGTTGAAGGTGGAGAATTGCAGCCCGCGGTCCTCGGCGGTCATCTTGAAATAATCCCGCGCAGCCCGCGCATGCTGGCTCAGGGCGTTATGCGTGATGCTGACGCCCTTGGGCCGGCCGGTGGAACCGGAGGTGTACATCACATACGCCAGGTTCTCCGGGTTGCTGCGTTGAACCGGATTGCCCCGGTCAGCGCCGGCCAGCCACTCATGGCCCTGGTCCAGGCACAGGTGCGGCACTTCCACGCCTGCGCGCAGACGCTCGAGCAATGGCGCCTGGGTCAGCAGTAACTGGATGCCGCTGTCCTGCATCATGTAGTGCAGGCGGTCCTGCGGGTATTCAGGGTCCAGCGGTACGTAGGCGCCCCCGGCCTTGAGCACCGCCAGCAGGCCGACAATCATGTCCAGCCCGCGCTCCACGGCGATGCCGACCCGGACATCCGGGCCGACGCCCTGCTCGATCAGCTTGTGGGCCAACTGGTTGGCGCGCTGGTTGAACTGGCCGTAGCTCAGCTGCCGGTCGCCACACAGCAGCGCCACCGCATCCGGGGTGCGCCGGGCCTGGGCCTCGATCAACTGGTGGACGTTCAAGTCACGGCCCACTTGAGTGAGCGCGCGGCGCGACTCCAGTTCGCTGGCCGCCCGTTGCCCGTCACTGAGCAGGGACATCTCGCCCAGGCACTGCCGGGCATTGCCGGGCATGGCCAACAGCAGATGCCGCAACCCGGCGGCCAACTGCTCGATCGCTGCGGCGCTGAAGTGCTGCAAGGAATAGCTGTAGTCGAACGACAAGCGTTCAGCGACGAACACCGACAGGGTCAGCGGGTAGTTGGTCTGTTCATGATTGCCCACCGCGCCGAATTGCAGCTGCGCCGGCGAGCCTTTTTCCAGGGCCTCGGACACCGGGTAGTTCTCGAACACCAGGATGTTGTCGAACAGCGCTTCGCCCCCCAGGCCGGCCCAGCGCTGCACGTCATACAGCGGCGTGTGTTCGAAGTCGCGCAAGGCCAGGTTGCGTGCCTGCACCACCTGCAGCCACTCGCCCAGCGACTGCTCCGGACGCGGCGCGGCCACCACCGGCAGGGTGTTGATAAACAGGCCGATCTGCTGCTCCACGCCTTTAAGCTCCGCGGGACGCCCAGACACCGTAGCGCCGAACACCACCGTGTCCTGCCCGGTGCAGCGTTGCAGCAACAGCAGCCAGGCGGCTTGCACCAGGGTGTTGACCGTGACCTTCTGCTGGCGGGCGAACTCGCTCAAGCCTTGAGTCTGTTGCTCGTCCAGGGTGCAGGAATGGCTGGCATGGCCGCGCTCCTCCAGCGCCTGGGCGCCCGGAGCGAGAGCCTGGGCCAGGCGCGTCGGTTCATCCAGGCCCAGCAGTTGCTGCTTCCAGAAGTCCTCGCTGACCTGGGCGTCCTGGCGTTGCAGCCAGGCGATGTAGTCGCGATAGCGCCCGGTCAGGTGCGCGGGCAGCTGGCCGGCATAACGTTGCAGCACTTCGCCGAGCAGCTGCGAATTGCTCCAGCCGTCCATCAGGATGTGATGGTTGGTGTAGATCAGGTGATAACGCTGCTCGGTCGTACGCACCAGGGTCAGGCGCAGCAACGGCGCCGTCGCCAGGTCGAAGCCGCGCTGGCGCTCGGTCGCCGCCAGGGTGTCCAACGCCTCTTGCAACTGCGCCTGCCCGCGCCAGTCATGCTCGGCGCACTCCAGGCCGACCTGCTTGTACACCACCTGGATCGGCGCCGGCAGTTCGCCCTGCCAGAGGAAGCCGCTGCGCAGGATGTCATGGCGCTCGACAGTCGCCTGCCAGGCCTGGCGGAAACGCTCGGGGTCGAGCCCGTCCACGTCCACCCGCAACTGGTTGATGTAGTCGCCGCCCTGCTGCTCGTACAAGGTATGGAACAGCATGCCCTGCTGCATCGGCGACAGCGGGTAGAGGTCCTCGACCTGTGTCAGCGGCACGGGCAAGCGATCCAGTTGCTGCTGGTTCAGGCGTGCCAACGGGAAGTCCGACGGCGTGACACCACGATGCTGCGGCTGGCTGCAATGCTCGATCAGCGCCTTGAGCTCCTCGGCATAGTCATCCGCCAGGCGCTGGATGGTCGCCGGCTCGAACATCGCCTGGCTGAAGCTCCAGCCCAGGCTCAGCTCGCCGCCATAAACCTGGCCATTGAGGGTCAGCCAGTTACCCAGGGGCGCCTGCGGGCTCTGGTCTTCACCCTTGGCTTCACCGGCCGGTATGAACAACGCCTGCTCTTCATCGAAGCTGGCGTCGAACTGGCCCAGGTAGTTGAAGGTGATGCGCGGCACGGCCAGGGCCGCCAAAGTCTGCTGGGCAGCCTCGTCTCCCAGGTAACGCAGGGCACCAAAACCGATGCCCTTGTTCGGCACCGCGCGCAGCTGTTCCTTGATCTGCTTGATCGAGTCGGCCAGGGCCGCCTGCGGCGTGAGCTTGACCGGGAACACGCTGGTGAACCAACCCACAGTGCGGCTCAAGTCGAGGTTGTCGAACAGGTCTTCGCGACCATGGCCTTCCAATTGCACCAGGGCGCTGTCACCACCGGTCCAGCGGGTGATGACCCGGGCCAGCGCGGTCAACAGCAGATCGTTGATCTGCGTGCGGTAGGCCGCCGGGGCATCCTGCAGCAGGCGCTGGGTATCGCGCTTGCTCAGTCGGGTGTCGACGCTGCACGCGTGCTGGTTCTGCAGCCCGTCGCTCGCGTGATCCCAGGGCAGGTTCGAGTCGACGCCTTGCAGCTGCGCCTGCCAGTAAGCCAGTTCCTGTTGCAGGGCTGTGCTGCGGGCATACGCCTGCAACTGCCCGGCCCAGGCCTGGGTCGAACTGGACTTGGCCGGCAGCGACTGGTTGCCCAGCAACGCCTGCAAGTCTTCCAGGAGGATCCGCCAGGACACCCCGTCCACCACCAGGTGGTGGAAGATCAGCAACAAGCGCTGACTCTGGTCAGCCAGGGTAAAGAGCACGCCACGCAGCAGCGGACCGTCCTGCAAGTTCAGGCTGCGCTGGGCGCGTTCACTGCATTGCTGCAACTCCTGATCGTTGGCCACGCTGGCCTGCCACAGCAGTTGCGCCTGCTCGTCGAACTCGGAAAACGCTGCGCTCCAGCCCCCCTCGCCCTCGACAAAACGCAGGCGCAGGGCGTCATGCTGCACCGTCAGCGCCTGCAAGGCCGTTTCCAGGACATCCGCTTGCAGCGGCTGGGCCGGCTTGAGCAGCACCGACTGGTTCCAGTGCTGACGTTCCGGCACCGGGGTGTCGAAGAACCACTGCTGGATCGGCAGCAGCGCCGTGGTCCCGCGCACCGGACCCTGGTCGATCTGCAACCCGCCTTCGCCCTGCTCCGCCACCGTGGCCAGCCCTTGCACCGTCTGGTGCTGGAACAGGTCTTTCGGGGTAAAGCGGATACCGGCCTGACGCGCGCGGCTGACCACCTGGATCGAGATGATCGAGTCGCCACCCAGTTCGAAGAAGTTGTCGGTCACGCCGACCTGTTCCAGCTTCAGCACATCGGCCCAGATGGCGGCGATCTGCTGTTCCAGCTCGTTTTGCGGCGCGACATAGGTCTGCTGCATCAGCTGTGCATCGACCTTCGGCAGCGACTTGCGGTCCAGCTTGCCATTCGGCGTCAGCGGCAGCGCTTCGAGGAACAGCAGGTAGGTCGGCACCATGTAGTCCGGCAGGTTTTCCCGCAGGCGGGCCTTGATGCTTTCCCGCAGCTGCGCCTGGCATTCGTTGCTCGAAGTAACCTGCGCGTCCACCGGCACGATGTAGCCCACCAGTTGCTGGCCGCTCGGGCCTGGCTGGGCGATCACCGCCACTTCCAGTACCGGCTCCTGTTCCAGCAAGCGCGCTTCGATTTCGCCCAGTTCGATACGGAAACCCCGCACCTTCACTTGATGGTCGACACGCCCCACATACTCCACCAAACCGTCGGTGCGATAACGAGTCAGGTCGCCGCTGCGGTACAAGCGCGCACCGCTGATGCTGTAAGGGTCGGGAATAAAACGCTCGGCCGTCAGCCCCGGCCGATCCAGGTAGCCCCGGGCCACGCCCAGGCCGCCCAGGTACAGCTCGCCCGCCACGCCCACCGGCAGCAGGTTGAGGTTGGCATCGGCGACGTAGGCGCTGCGGTTGCCGACGATATTGCCGATCGGTGCATAAGCCGCGTCGCACGGATCGCCGGCCTTGGCCTTCCAGATCAGCGGGGTGACCACGGTTTCGGTCGGGCCGTAGCCGTTGAAAATGTACTTCGGCCGCAGCACGCGCCAGGCCAAGTCATAACTGGCCTGCGGCACCGCGTCACCGCCGAAGCAATAGACCCGCACCGCCGGCGGGTTGCCGTCGCGTTCGGCGTGCACCGCCAGCTGTTGCAGGTACACCGGCGGGAACACGCCCACGGTGACGCCGTAGCGGTGCATCTGCTCGTAGGTGTATTCCGGCGACCACAGGCTGTCATCGCGGATCAGCACGCTGGCACCGTAGATCAGCGGGTGCATCCAGCCCTCATGGGAACCGTCGAAAGCGAAGGACATAAAGTGCAGCTCGCAATCGGCCGGGCTCATTTCATAACGCTCGCCGGTGGCCAGGCTGTGCATCGCCAGCGGGCCATGGGACACCGCCACACCCTTGGGCAGGCCGGTGGAGCCGGAGGTGTAGATCACGTAGGCGAGGTTTTCCTCGGCCAGGGTCACCTCCGGGCTGGTCATCGGGTAAGCCGCAAAGTCAGCCGCGCCTTCGACGCTGAGGGTCGGCAAACCATCGGGAATCGGCAGGCGATCCAGCAGATGGCTCTGGGTCAGCAGCAACCAGGCACCACTGTCCTGCATCATGTAGCGCAGGCGGTCCTGGGGATATTCGATATCCAGCGG
>NZ_JAQZAA010000096.1:0-20044 GCF_028640875.1 Pseudomonas sp. SBT1-2
GCGGCGAAGGCTTCGTTGGCTTCGATCAGGTCCAGTTGCTCCAGGGACCAGCCGGCCTTGTCCAGGCAGCGGCGGGTGGCCGACACCGGGCCGATGCCCATGATCGCCGGGTCGACGCCCGCGTTGGCGTAGGCGGCGATCTTCGCCAGCACCGGCAGGCCCAGGGCCTTGGCCTTGGCGGCGCTCATCAGGATCACCGCGGCGGCGCCGTCGTTCAGCGACGAAGCGTTGCCGGCGGTGACCGTGCCGTCCTTCTTGAAGGCCGGTTTGAGCTTGCCCAGGGATTCGGCGGTGGTGCCGGCGCGCGGCTGCTCGTCGGTGGCGAAGGCCACGGGGTCGCCCTTGCGCTGGGGAATCAGGATCGGGGTGATCTCATCGACAAAGCGCCCGCCTTCGATGGCGGCCACGGCCTTCTGCTGCGAGGCGGCGGCAAAGGCGTCCTGGGCTTCGCGGCTGATGCCGTATTTGTCCACCAGGTTCTCGGCGGTGATGCCCATGTGGTAGTCGTTGAAGGCGTCCCACAGGCCGTCGCTGATCATGCTGTCGACGATCTGGCTATGGCCCATGCGCAGGCCGGTGCGGGCGCCGGGCAACACGTAGTTGGCCAGGCTCATGTTCTCCTGGCCGCCGGCGATGATCACCTCGGCGTCGCCGCAGCGGATCGCCTGGGCGCCCAGGTGCAGGGCCTTGAGGCCGGAGCCGCAGACCTTGTTCAGGGTCAGCGCCGGCACGGCGTGGGGCAGGCCGGCCTTGATCGCGGCCTGGCGCGCGGGGTTCTGCCCGGCGCCGGCGGTGAGCACCTGGCCCATGATCACTTCATCGACCTGGGCGCCGTCCAGGCCGGTCTGGGCCAGCAGCTGGCGGATCACCGCGGCACCGAGATCGACCGCGGGGATATTGGCCAGCGAACCCTGGAAACTGCCGACCGCGGTGCGGGTGGCGGCAACGATTACGACGTCTTGCATGGTCTGGTTGCTCCTCAGGCGAACTGCATTTCAGGCACGTGGGCCGGCACGATCAGCTTGCCGGCGGTCTTGCTGACGATTTCCTCGACGCTCACGCCCGGGGCGCGCTCCTTGAGGATGAACGCGCCGTTCTCGATCTCCAGGTAAGCCAGGTCGGTCAGCACGCGCTTGATGCAGTTGGCGCCGGTCAGCGGCAGGCTGCAGCGCGACAGCAGTTTCGACTCGCCGTCTTTCGAGGCGTGGGTCATGGTGACGATGATGTTTTCCGCGCCGGCCACCAGGTCCATGGCGCCGCCCATGCCCTTGACCAGCTTGCCGGGGATCATCCACGAGGCGATGTTGCCCTGCACGTCGACCTCGAAGGCGCCGAGCACGGTGAGGTCGATATGGCCGCCACGGATCATCGCGAAGGATTCGGCGGAAGAGAAAATCGACGCGCCGATGCGCGCGGTGACGGTCTGCTTGCCGGCGTTGATCATGTCCGCATCGACTTCGTCGTCGGTGGGGAAGGCGCCCATGCCGAGCAGGCCGTTTTCCGATTGCAGCATCACTTCCATGCCGTCGGGGATGTAGTTGGCCACCAGGGTCGGGATGCCGATACCGAGGTTCACGTAGAAGCCGTCCTGCAGTTCGCGGGCGACGCGTTGAGCCATTTGTTCGCGGGTAAGAGCCATTTTTTTATTCTCCGTCAGTCGTTGGGCGGGCGATTACTTGCGCACGGTGCGCTGTTCGATGCGTTTTTCGAACGTGCCGCAAATGATCCGGTCGACGTAGATGCCGGGGGTGTGGATCTGCGTCGGGTCCAGCTCGCCCGGCTCGACGATCTCCTCGACCTCGACCACGGTGATCTTGCCGGCGGTGGCCGCCAGCGGGTTGAAGTTCTGGGCGGTGTGGCGGTAGACCACGTTGCCGAAGTGGTCGGCTTTCCAGCCTTTGACGATGGCGAAGTCGCCAGTGATGGACTCTTCCATCAGGTAGGCGCGGCCGTTGAATTCACGGGTTTCCTTGCCGTCGGCGACCGGGGTGCCGACGCCGGTGGCGGTGAAGAAGGCCGGGATGCCGGCGCCGCCAGCGCGCATTTTTTCGGCCAGGGTGCCTTGCGGGGTCAGCACCACTTCGATTTCGCCGCTCAGCAGTTGCTTCTCGAACAGGGCGTTTTCACCGACGTAGGAGGCCACCACCTTGCTGATCTGCCGGTCTTCCAGCAGCACGCCGAGGCCGAAGCCGTCGACGCCGCAGTTGTTGGAGACCACGGTCAGGTCGCGGGTGCCGCGACGCTTGATCTCGGCGATCAGGTTTTCCGGAATGCCGCACAGGCCGAAGCCGCCGGAGATCACGGTCATGCCGTCCTTGAGACCTTCGAGGGCTTCCTCGTAGGACGCCACGCGCTTGTCGAAACCTGCCATCTGCACATCCTCTTGTTATTGGTATTTGCGTTGCCAGCCGGCTGGCCGGCCGTATGAAGAGAGTGAGCCGCAGTGTTGCGCCGAGGCATTCATTTGTTAAGTTTATTTTTAAGGTTGATTGATTTATAAAACGGGATAATTAGCCGCAAGCCGCAAGCCGCAAGCCGCAAGCCGCAAGCCGCAAGCCGCAAGCCGCAAGCCGCATCTAGCTTGCAGCTTGCAGCTGCCTCTCTCTTGGAGCTCCGAATGACCGTGAAACAGATCCGCGCCTTCCTGGCCGTGGCCCAGAGCCTGAGTTTCGCCGTGGCCTGCGAGCGCCTGCACCTGTCGCAGTCGGCCCTGAGCCTGACCATCAAGGCCCTGGAGGACGGCCTGGGTGGGCGGCTGTTCAGCCGCAACACGCGCAACGTCGCCCTGACCCCGGAAGGCGAGGCCCTGGTGCCCCTGGCGCGGCGGCTGATTGCCGACTGGGACAACGCCGAGGACGAACTGCGCCAGCGCTTCACCCTGCAACGCGGGCGGGTGACCCTGGCGGCCATGCCGTCCTTTGCCGGCAACCTGCTGCCGCCGATCCTCAAGACCTTTCGCGCGCGTTACCCGCAGGTCAACGTCACGGTCAACGACGTGATCAACGAGCAGGTGCTGGAGATGGTCCGCGACCGCCAGGTGGAACTGGGGGTGGCTTTCGAGCCGCAGCAAAGCGCGTCGCTGCAATTCACCCCGCTGTACATCGACCGTTTCGTCGCCGTGGTGCCCAGCGATTCACCCCTGGCCGACCTGAAGGACATCGACTGGCAGTCGTTGCTGGAACAGCCCTTTATCACCCTGCAACGGCCGTCCACGGTGCGGGTGATGCTCGAAGAACATTTGCTGGCGCGGCAGATGAAGTTGCCGGTGGAATTCGAAAGCCATCAGTTGGCGACGGTGGGGCGCATGGTCGCCAGCGGCCTTGGTGTCAGCGCGGTGCCGGCCCTGTGCGCCGGGCAGATGCGCGAGCTGGGCGCGCGTTGCATCACCCTGCGCGACCCGGTGGTGGAACGCGCCATCGGCGTGCTGACCAAGCCCGGGCATGAGCTGTCCAGTGCCGCCCAGGCGCTGTTCGACATTCTGCGTGGGGCCGGTCTGGCCGAGCGCCTGGCGGTGGTTTCCTAGGAGCTCAGGCGTTCGGCCAGCAGCGGCAATAGCTGTTCGCAGGAGGCGGCGATCTTCAGGTCCAGCAGCTCGTCGGCGCGGGTCTTGCCGAAGTTGATGGCGATCAGCGGCTTGCCCTGGTCAGCCATGACCTTGCACAGGCGAAAGGCCGAATAGGCCATCAGGGACGAGCCCACCACCAGCAGGCCGGCGGCCTGCTCGACGCTGTGCAGGGCCTTGGCCGCGGTGGCCTGGGCCACGTTTTCGCCGAAGAACACCACATCCGGTTTCAGCCGTTCGCCATCGCAATGAGGGCAGCGGGGCACCTGGAAACGCTCTTCGAATACCGGGTCGAGCAAGGTGTCGCCGTCGGGTGCCTGCACCGCGTCGACGCCAGTCAGGTAGGGGTTGTGCAGTTCCAGCAACTGCTGGATCGCCTGCCGATCGCTGCGTTGCGTGCAGTCCAGGCAGACCACCCGGTGCAGGTTGCCGTGCAGTTCGATCACGTCGCGGCTGCCGGCCTGGTCGTGCAGGGTGTCGACGTTCTGGGTGATGACCCCGGCGATTTTCTGTCGCGCCTGCAAATGCGCCAAGGCTTCGTGGGCCGCGTTCGGCCGCGCCTGGCGGATCCGCGGCCAGCCGAGCATGGCCCGCGCCCAGTAGCGGCGCCGGGCCTTGGGTTCGGCCAGGAACTCCTGGTACATCATCGGCTGGTTGCCGCGACGCACACCGTCGTTGTCGCGGTAGTCGGGAATCCCCGAAGGGGTGCTGATGCCGGCGCCGGTGAGGACCATGAAGGGGCGCTCGGCCATCAGTCGCTGCAACTGCTCCAGAGGGGTGTCCAGGGTGTCGGTCATGTGCGTCCTCATGCTCTGGTGGTGGCGCTGCGGTCCGCAGCGAGGCCATACCTTGTGCCTGACGAGGAGTTTAGACAAGGGCGCGGAAGCTGGATGGCTGTGCTGCCGTCCAGCTTCCCGGGGCGGGGATTCAGGAAGACTGCGCGCTGTCGTCCTGGGGTTCTTCGCTGGTTTCTTCTTGCCCCGGCAGTTCGGTGATCACGCTGAAGTCACTGACTTCCACCGCGCCCAGGCCGTAGCCCAGCAGGTGGAAGGAGAAGGCCTTGCGCGATTCCGGGTTGGCGAAGCTGAAGTCCATTTCCAGCGGCTGGTCGGGGGTGACCAGCATCTCTTCCGGCAGTCCCAGGGGCACGTCCTGCTCGCGCTCCTTGCCCTTGAGCAGGATGTAGGCGTTCTGCTGCGGGTCGGCCGAGCGCACGGTGAAGCGCACGCGGGTCAGCGAGCCCTTGGGCATTTCCAGGTACTGCGCGCCGATCAGGTTGTCGGCCCAGTCGTCCTTGATCTGCGCTTGCAGCGGGATGATCGCCGGGCTGCCGAACTGGTAGTGCAGGTTCAGCGGCGATTGCAGCAGGGTACGGTCCAGGCCCTCGGCCCGGGCGCTGATCTGGCGCGCGCGCAAGCCGCCGTACTGGCCCTTGAAGGTGGCGCTGTCGGCGATGAAACCGGTGCTGGCGTAGTAGCGGCAGCGCTGCTGGAAATCGCATTCGGTCAGGGTGCCCTGGCCATCGTGATAACGCAGCTTGCCGTTGGTGTAGGACATGATCTCCCGGCCCAGGGCGTAGTCGCGAAACAGCGAGCGGCCGCTGAGGCTGTCCGGCACCTGGAAGCCGAAGTAGTCGAGCACCGAGGCGCTCAGGTCGACATGGCCGTAGGTCCCGGACTTGAGTCTGGGCAGTTGCGCCTGTTCCGGGGCGAGCATCAGGTTGAAGCCCCAGGACGACGCCAGGCGCACGCCATCGATGCCGTGGGACTCATCCGAAGTGATCACCACCAGGGTGTCCTTCAGCACGCCCTGGCGCTCCAGCTGGTCCATGAACTCGCCGATGGCGTCGTCCAGGTAGGCCACCGCGGCCTGCTTGGGTGTGTCGAAGCGGTTGAGGTATTCCTCGGGCGCGGAGTAGGGCTGGTGGGTGCCGACGGTCAGCAGGGTGAGCATCCACGGCTGCTTCTGTTTTTTCAGCTGGCCGACATACTCCAGCGCGCCTTCGAAGAAGGCCTTGTCGTCCTTGCCCCAGGGGAAGTCCAGGTAGTTGGCGTTGCTGAACCACTCCAGGCCGTGGGTCGAGTCGAAGCCGATGTGCGGCATGATCTTGTCTTTGGCCATGAAGCGCAGGCCGGCGCCTTGCAGGTAATGGGTATTGAAACCCTGCTTGCGCAGCTGGGCCGGCAGGCAGGCCTGGTTGCGCTGGCTTTGGGTCAGCAGCTCGATGCCCTTGGGCGTACCGTTGTCGAGCTTGTCGTAGTCGCCGCAGAGCATGGCGTACAGGCCGCGGATGGTCTGGTGGCTGTGCAGTACGTAGTCCGGGGTGTTCATGCCGCGTTCGGCCCAGGCGCCGAGCTTGGGCATCAGGTTGTCCTGGTAGCGGCTGTGCAGGGCCTCGCGGTTGGTCTTGATATAGGCGCCGGGAATGCCTTCCAGGGCGATCACCAGCACGTTGCGCGCCTGGCCCGGGGCGGCCAGCAATGGCTCGCCGTCGAGGTCGAGCTGGGTCAGGCCGGCCATCTGCACCGGCAGCTCGGGCACATCGCCTTCCAGCCATTGTTCCAGCTGCACCTGGCCCTGGCCGGCGGCGGCCGCGAGCAACTGGTGCGGCAGGTTGAACAGGCGCCATTGATCGGCTTCGCTGGGGTTCAGGTATTGCACGCCGCCATGGGCCAGCCACAGCAGCGCCGGGGCGGTCCAGGCATGGCGCGGCAAGCGCGGGGCGCGGGTGCCGCGGGCCGCCCATTGCACGGCCAGCCACAGCGCCAGGCCGGACAGCAGCGCCGCGGCCAGCCAGGGATGAGCCAGGCCACCGCCGGTGGAGTTGCCGACGAACTGCGGGTCGAACAGGTAATGCAGGTCAGAGGCATTGGGCAGGCGGCCCACGGCGCTGACCAGCTCGGCGCTGGCGATGCTCAGCAGGGCCCACACCAGCAGCACCGGCAAGGCCAGCCACCAGGGCCGGCGGTACAGCAGCAGGGTCAACAGGCCCGCGGTGCCCAGGTCCGAGAGATAACCCAAAGGGTCGGACCAGCCGAGCAGCGCACGCGCCACCAGGGGCACGAGCAGCACCAGGCTCAGCAGTGCGCCGAGGGGAGCCAGGGGATGATGGAAAACACGCCGGATGAAATTCACGAAAAACCTGCCAGTCATTAAATCGTCATGCAAATGTGCGCCATGGTAACAACAGCCGGCGGCAAGACGTTTCTTATTCGACAGGGAAATAAGCTCCCGGGCCGCTGGCGAAACGGCCCTGGGCACTGCTGGGCGGCGCCTTGACGCCCGTATTCAGGCGCCTGGCGACGGAGCCAGGGAAGGAGGGATGGCGCTCGGATTTACTATTTCAGAGTGTTTAAAGACGCGCGGCTCCCGGGTTCAGCGCGACCACTTGATGATCAGCCGGGCGAAAAAAGCGCCGCTGACGATCACCGCGAACAGCCGCAGGGTCTGCATGGCCAGCACCAGGCCGACGTCGGCGTGGGTGTCCACCGCGATGATCGTCATGGCGTCCAGGCCGCCGGGGCTGGTGGCGAGGTAGACCGAGAGGAAGTCCTTGTCCAGCCAGTGCGCCAGCAGCCAGGCCGACAGCGCGCAGAGGGCGATCAGCAGCACCGCGCCAAAGATCATCGCCGGCAGGCGGGTCCAGACGTAGCGCAGGGTCGGCCGGTCGAAGCGCAGGCCGATGTAGCAGCCGATGGCGCCGTAGGCCAGGGCCAGCAGCCAGCCGGGCAGGGTGATGTGCAGCAGCCCGGAGATCTGCAGCGCGCCGCCGATCAGCAGCGGCACCAGCAGGGCGCCGGCCGGCACCCGTGAACCGAGCAGCACGCCGAGCACTATGATGCCCAGGGTCAGGCCGAGGTTGAGCAGGGTGAAGGTCTGCAGCACCACTTCGGTGCTGTGGGCCTGGCTGCCGCCGGCCGGGACGCCGATCCAGTGGCTGGCCAGGGCGCCGATCATCACCACGCACACCACCCGCACGTACTGCATGGTGGCCACCACCCGCGAGTCGGCGCCGAAGTCGTCGGCCATCGCCACCATGGCCGAAGCCGCCCCCGGCGCGGTGCCCCAGGCCGCGGTGCTGGGCGGCAGGCCGCCGAGGCGTACCAGCGCCAGGCCGACCAGGGCGCTGAGGCAGACGGTGAGCAGGGTGGCGAACAGCATCACCGGCCAGGACTGGGCCATCGAGGCCAGCACGGCCATGGTCATGGAATGGGCAGCCAGGACCCCGACCGAACCCTGGCCGAGGCGGAAGGCCTGGCGCGGCACGCGGATGCTGGCGCCGCTGATGCCGAAACCGATGGCCACCAGCATCGGCCCGAGGAACTGCCCGGCGGGAACTTCGAAGTGTTTCAGCAACTGCCCGGCGCTGCCGGCGAGGATCAGCAGCGCCAGCCATTGCAGGGCAAGGGGCCAGGCGGACAGGGACAAAGGCGAGGGACGAGGCAAGGGCATTCTCCAGCGCGCTGGCCGTTCCTGTTGCGGGACCGTTGCTACCAGCGCTTCGGAGCAAATTATTGATAGCGCAATTGATCAAGTCCAGTTTCTAATTGTGATCAACCAATAACTCTGGTTTATCGATCATGGACCTGCGCGACCTGACCTATTTCGAAACCATCGCCGAGCTCGGCCACCTCGGGCGCGCGGCGCAGAAGCTCAACCGCAGCCAGCCGGCGCTGACCAAAAGCATCCAGCGCCTGGAGGAATCCTTCGGCACCAAGCTGTTCGAGCGCGACGGGCGGCGGATCAAGCTGACGGCGGTGGGCCTGTTGCTGCAACAGCGCGCCCGGCAGTTGCAGCAGAACATCGCCGAGACCCATCGCGAGGTGCGCGATTTTGCCAGCGGCGTGCTCGGCAATATCCGCCTGGGCTGCGCCGCCAGCATGGCCGAGCACCTGTTGCCGCAGATGACCGCGACCTTGCTGGAGCGCGCCCCGGACATCACCCTGAACCTGGTGATCGGCCAGGACGACGTGCTCCGCGAGTCCCTGCGCTCGGGGCGCCTGGACATGGTGATCTGCCCGCTGTTCGAGGGCGACCCGCACCTGAGCCACCACACCCTGTTCGAAGACCAGGCCGTGGTGGTGGCCAGCCGCGACCACCCGGTGTTCGATACGCCGATGCGCCTGCGCGACCTGTGCGACTACCGCTGGGTGCTGCCGGGGACCGGGGTCTCGGCCCGGCGCTGGATCGACAATGTGTTCCAGAGCCACAAGCTGCCGTTGCCCTCGGTGCAGATCGAGACCAACACCATCTCCCTGCTGCCGCGGCTGATCGCCAAGACCGGGCTGCTCAGCTTCCTGGCCCGGGAAACCCTGGACGACTTCAAGGGCATCGCCCATCTGCGGGAAGTGCCGCTGGCGCAAACCCGCATGCATCGCAGCATCGTGGTGCTGGTGCGGACCGAAGGCTACCTGTCGCCGGCGGCCCAGCTGTTGCTGGATCTGCTCAAGCGGGATGGGCGGCAGTTCTTTACCGCTGATGGGGCGCTGTAGTCCGCGTCAGGTCGATCCGTGTGCGGGGCTTTCCGTCAGCGAGGCGGGAATGTCCCGCATGGCGTGCAGGACGCGCCACACGTCAATGTGGTCGTCGTGCCGGGCGTAGAACACCAGAAAGGGATAGCGATTCAATGGCCAGTAAAGAAGCCCTGGCAAATCGAGCTCATGGGGGTAGCGGGAAAGGCCTGAGGCCGGATGCCGGGCGATATGCGCATAGGCAGCTTGCAGGTCGTCGATGAAGCCCAAGGCTGCCTGCTCGGCCTGTTGAGCCAGGTAGTAGTCGACAGCGTCTTCTACATCCTGAGTGGCCAGGGCCCTTGGAATGACCCGCTGTGCCTTCATTCCTTGCGGACTCTGGCGCGAAGAGCGTCGAAGTAACGATCGTCCACGGGAGTGCCAGGCGCCGATTCAGCACCCGCCAGCAGCAGGCCGCGCAGGTGCTGTCGATCCTGATCCTTGCGGATCAGCTCCCGCACGTACTCGCTGCTGGTGCTGTAGCCCCGCTGGCTGACCTGATCGTCGACGAAGGCCTTGAGGGCTTCTGGCAGGGAAATGTTCATGGTGCTCATGGTTTTGTCCACGTTTGACAAAATTTGCCAAAGTATACGCCTCCAGCCTCACCTTGCCAGCGAGGAACATCAGGGACATGCCGCCGATCCATGGCGCCACGTTGTGCTCCCACCGCAAGGGCCAATCACCAAGCTCGCGGCCAACCGATGCGGTCGTTAGCGTGCCGTTCGCAGTGCCGGTACATGAGTTTCATCGGGGCAACAGACACCGGCTTCAGCGGGTCTCGATCTGCGCCTGCAACTGTCCGCCCACGATAGACACCTCGCGCAACTGCGCGCCGTCGCGGATCACGAACAAGGCATCCATGCCGCGCTCCTGGGCCAACCGCGGTCCCTCGACTTCGCCGAGCACCAACAGCGCGGTGGCCCAGGCATCGGCCAGCATGCAGTTGGCGGCCACCACGCTGACCGAGGCCAGGCGGTTGTCCAGGGGCGCGCCGGTGGCCGGGTCGAGGGTATGGGCATAGGACTGCCCGGCGATCTCCACCCACCGCCGGTAGTCGCCGGAGGTGGCAATGGCCGCATTGCCCAGCTCTATCACCCCCATGACTTGGCGGACCCCACGCAGGGGTTTCTCCAGGGCCACGGTCCAGGGTTGCCCGGCGGGCTTGCTGCCCCTGGCGCGCATTTCGCCGTCGATCCCCACCAGATAGTCACGGATGCCCGAGGCTTCCAGGGCGCGGGCCAGTTCATCGACGCCAAAACCCTTGGCAATGCCATTGAGGTCCAGGCGCAGCTTCGCCCGCTTGCGCAAGCGGTGGCGCCGGGGTTCCAGCTCCAGGGCGTAGCTGGCGGGGGCGAGGCGCTGCCGGCCCAACTCGGCCAGCGCCGGCTGATCCAGTGTCCGGGCCGTGGGGCCGAAGCCCCAGCCCTGGACCAGTTCACCCACGGCGATCTCGAAGGCCCCGGCGGATTGCTCGCTGACCTGCAGCGCCGTGGTGATGACGTTCATCAGTTCCCTGGGCACGCTGACCCAGTGGTGCCTGGGCGCCGAGTTGAGTCGGTTGAGATCGGACGTGGGGTTCCAGCTCGACATCTGTTGCTCAACCCGTTCCACCGCCTGGGTCAGGCGCTCCGCGATGTCTCGGGTAGCGAATCCCGGGGCGGCATAGAACAGCGCGGTGTAGCGGCTGCCCATGGTCGGGCCGTTGAGGCTGTAGCGTTGCAGTCCGGCGGTTTCAGTAGATGTCTTCACGGTAACGTCCTTGGGCCTTGAGGGTCAGTACGCTGAGGTTGAGCGGCGCCAGCACTTCGTCCAGGGCCTGGATCACCCCCTTGGCCATGTCCCGGCTGCCGCAGACCAGCACCTGGGCGCCTTTTTCCACCAGCCGGCGTAGCGCCAGGGCATCGGCGAGCAGCCGGTCCTGCACGTAGCCGCGCGCCGGGACCCGGGAGAAGGCCGCGTGCAGGGCGGTCAGGCGTCGGTCGGCCAGATAGCCCTTGAGTTCCGGCTCGTAGAGGAAGTCCGAGGCCGGGTGGCGCCCGCCCCAGTACAGGTGCATCGGTTGCCGGGCCCGGTTGCCGCGGATAAAGCCCGCCAGGGGGCCGATTCCGGTGCCGGCGCCGATCAGGATCACCGGTTGCGAGCCCTGGACGGGGCGAAATTGCGGGTTGGGCTGGATGAAGCCCTGGATCCGCGCTCCCGCTTGCAGGTCATGGAGAAAGCCCGAGCACAGGCCCCCAGGGTGCTTGCGCACGCAGATCTCCAGGACCCCGTCGGCGCTGCTGCTGGCCAGGGAGTAGAAACGCGGCTGCGCAGTGCCGGGGGGCAGGATGCCCACCAGGTCGCCGGCCTGGAACTCGGGCAAGCCTTGGCCGCTGCCGTCGGCTGGGGTCTTGAAGCGCAGGATCCGGGTCGGTGCCTGGACCTGGGCGCCATAGGCCACGGACTCGACCAGCTCCAGGTCATGGCTGGGCGGGGTTTGGCTGTGGTGCTGCAAGTCCAGCTCCAGCCCCAGGGCCGCTCCCAGCGCCTGGCCCCAGCGCTGGAACTCCTGGGCGCACTGGCGATGGATGCAGTCCAGGGGCAGCAGGGGGCGCGCACCGCTGGCGGCCAGGGCGTTCTGCACTTGCTCGGCGAAGCCGCAGAAGCGTGGGAACTGGCGGTCGCCAAAACCCAGCACGGCAAATGGCAGCCCCGGCCCCGGCGGGTTTTGCCCCAGGCGCGCGAGAAAAGCCGTGGCCGAGGCCGGGGCATCGCCATCGCCGTGGGTGGCCGTGAGGATCAGCAGGTGGCGCGCCTTGGGGTAATCGCTTTGCAACTGGTTCATCGGTGCGCTGTGGACCTTGATCCCGGCCATCACCAGGGCCTGGTGCAAGGTGTGGGCAAAGCCCCAGGTACTGTTGTTCTCGCTGCCCACCAGGATCACGCAGTCGGCGTTGGCGGCCGTGCTGTTGTCGTGGATCGGCGTGGCGCCTTGGCGCCGGCGCCACCACAGCCACAGGCCGGTGACGCTCATCAGCGGCACGCCCAGGGCGCAGGTCCCCAGCAGCAGGCCCAGCCACCACAGGCCTTCGCCAGTGTGCAGTTGGTAGATGAATGCATAGGCCTGATGCGCGCCGGCGTAGGGCTGGAAGGACAGCAGGGCGCCGCTGGCCTGGTCGACATAGCCCTCGCCGGCGGTGGTGCGCAGGCTGTACAGGTCCTGGGGGTTGCCAGGGCTGGGGTAGACCAGCTCGCGCAGGTCATTCAGGTCCAGGGCCTGCAACGCCGGCAGGCTGGCCACCGGCAAGGCCGGGCCGGCGCTGACTGGGGTGGGGACGGCCGGTTCGGCCTGGCTGCCGTCGGCAATCAAGCCGAAGGTGCCGGCCGACAGGTACAACCCGCTCAGGGCCGACAGCAGCAGGCCCAGGGTGGTCAGGCGTCCGAGTTCGGCGTGCCAGCGCTGGCTGAAGCTGCCCCGCAAGGGCCGCAGCAGGTTGCCCCAGCCGCCGACGCGGCGGGCCAGCAACACGGCACCGGAGCACGCCAGCAAAAGCATTGCCAGGGCGCCCAGGGCCGATACGGCGTGGCCCGTCGTGTCGAGAAACAGCGAGCGGTGCAGCTCCTTGACCCAGCGGGCAAACACTGAGGGTGCGTAGGGCGCGAGCACCGAGCCGGTCAGCGGGTCGACCGTGCTGGCCAGCGCCTGGCCGTCCTGGCTGTGGTAGACGATCACCGAGCCCGAGGGCGTGCGCCGGATCTGCTCGATCCCGCTCAGATGGCCGGCAATGCGTCCGGCCAGTTGCCCGACCGAGACTTGCGCCACGGCCGGTTGGGGTGTGTGCAGGCGTTCCAGCGCCGGGCTCAGTGCCAGGGTCGCGCCGCTGATGGCCAGCAGCATCACCAGCAGGGCGGCGATCAGCCCGGGAATCGAATGCAACGAGCGCAACATGGTTGTGCCTCCTGACGGCGTGGGCATTACAGGTCGTAGCGCAGGGATTGCACGTAGGTGCTGCCGCTGGCCGGCTGGCCTGCGCCCTGGAGTGTCAGGGGCAGGACCACGTCGGCGCGGACATCGCGCTGGTCCTCCACGGCGCTGTCGATGCGGATCTGATACCCGGCGTCGATCAGGCTGTCCGCCAGCTCGGCGCTGACGGTCAGGGTCTCGCCGCTGCCGACGCTGGCACCGCTGATGCCGTCGTACTGGGCGGCGGCCATGCGGCTGCCCCGGGCCCAGTCCGGCAGGTGCTTGTAGTACTTGGCCTTCTTGCCGGCGACCCACAGGGTCTGCTGGTAGGTGCCATTGGCGTCGGTGAGGTAGATCGCCAGGTAAGCGTCATTGCCGCCGTAGTCCTTCAGACGGGTGGTCAGGGTCACTTCACGGGCCTGGGCCAGCCCAGGCAAGGCCAGAACCGCGGCGAGGCAACTGGCGACGACAAGCTTGTTCATGAGGGTGTCCTTTTCAAGTGATGTGGCTGCAGCCTGAGCCGCTTAGCTGACAGCAACCTGAAGGACGTTGAAAAAACTTCGAGGCCGGGCGAATGGGCTTTTCATGATCTGGCTCCGGCTGTCGCGGGGCGTGTGTGGCTACCCTGATGAGGGGTTTTTGATGGCCAGCTGAATCTTCAGGTTGGCGTCAGGTTCGGCGGTTAAGGTGCGTCACCACACAGATCAGGGGAGGGCGTCATGCGGGTGTTATTGATCGAGGACGCGGCGGTACTCGGGGAAGCGGTGCGCGAGCAGATTGCCGACGATGGCCACGCCGTGGATTGGGTGCAGCGCCTGGAGCAGGCCCGGGCCAGTGTCGCCAGCACAGCCTACGACCTGATCCTGCTGGACCTGATGCTGCCCGACGGGCGCGGCCTGGAATTCCTGCGCCAGCGCCGCGGTGCCGGGGACGTGACGCCGGTGATCATCCTCACCGCCCAGGACCAGATTTCCGAGCGCATCGCCGGGCTCAACGCCGGTGCCGACGATTACCTGGTCAAGCCCTTCGACTTGTTTGAGCTCTCGGCGCGGGTCGCGGCGGTGGCCCGGCGCTACAGTGGCAACCCCAACCCGCAGATCCGCCTCGGCGAGCTGCAGGTGAACATCAGCGCCCGCACCGTGCAGCGCGGTGGCGCCATCATCGATCTCACCGCCCGTGAGTGGGCGGTGTTCGAGGCCTTTGTCCAGCGCCCCAGCGCCTTGCTCTCCAAGTCCCAGCTGGAGGAGCGGCTGTATGCCTTCGGCGCGGAGATCGAGAGCAACACCATCGAGGTCTACGTCAGCCGGCTGCGCAAGAAACTCGGGCGCGAACTGATCGAAACCGTGCGCGGCATGGGCTACCGGCTGATGCCCGGATGAAGCGTCCGACCAGCCTGCAAAAGCGCCTGAGCCTGGGGCTGACCCTGGGCATGACCCTGCTCTGGCTGGGGGCCACCGCCGGCACCTGGCTGGCGGTCCAGCATGAGTTGGAAGAAACCTTCGACAGCGCCCTGGAAGCCACGGCCCAGCGCATCCTGCCCCTGGCCGCGCTGGAGATCGGCAACCGTTCCGGGCCGCGCCGGGCCCGGCATGTGGCGACCCTGAAGATGGACAGCGAATACCTGACCTACGTGGTGCGCGACGCCGAGGGGCAGATTCTGATGCGCTCCCACGACGCCAAGCTGAAGATCTTCAGCCACCGGCCCAGCCCCGGGTTTACCACCCGGGGCAAATACCGCTTGTACAGCGCCAGCGCCGAGAACGACTCGATCGTCATCGAGATCGCCGAGCCCCTGGCCCAGCGCCGCGAAGCTTCCCGGGAGGCGCTGTTCGCCTTGCTGGTGCCCTTGCTCGGGTTGATTCCCATCAGCCTGCTGGGCACCTGGCTGTTCGTGCGCATCAGCCTGCGCAGCGTCCTGGCCTACCGGCGAGCGGTGGAGGCCCGGGGGGTGGGCGACCTGTCACCGATCAAGGTGGCGCGCCTGCCGGCGGAAATCGATCCCCTGGCCGAAGCGGTCAATCATTTGCTGGAGCGCTTGCGCAAAGCCCTGGAAACCGAGCGCAGCTTTACCGCCAACAGCGCCCATGAATTGCGCACGCCCCTGGCGGCGACCCTGGCGCAGATCCAGCGCCTGCGCCACGAAGCCCCGGAGGGGCCGTTGCAGCTACGGGCGGCGAAGATCGAGAACGCCCTGCGGGAGCTGGCCCGGCTCTCGGAAAAACTTATGCAATTGGCCAAGGCCGAGGGCGGCGGGCTGTTGTCCGAAACCCCCGAGGACTTGATTCCGCTGCTGGCCCATGGCGTGGAGGAGTGGAATCGCGGCGCTGCGCCGCGCATCCGGCTGCAGTTGCCGCAGACGCCCCGGGTGTGTGCTGCCATCGACCCGGACGCTTTTGGCATCCTGCTGCGCAACTTGATCGAAAACGCCCTGAAGTACGGCGATCCGTTGCAGCCGGTAGACGTCAGCCTTGGCGCCGATGGTTGCCTGCGGGTGGTCAATGGCGGACCGGTGGTGTCGCCGCCAGTGCTGCAACGCCTGACCGAGCGTTTTGTCCGCGGCAACAGCGAGGCCAGCGGCTCCGGCCTGGGGCTGGCGATCGCCCAGAGCATCGTTCACGGCGTGGGCGGCGAACTGCACCTGGCATCACCGGCCAGTGGCCGTTGCGATGGGTTCGAAGTGCGCGTGCAATTTCCCGTGTAGGGCCGGCGTGCGAAGGCGCCGCCGGCTCCAGGGGGTTGGGTCGTGGGGGCGGGCTTACTCGCCGCGAATGTACTGTTCCAGCTGGCGGATCAGGTCGGCCTGTTCGGCGATGGCTTCCTTGACCAGGTCGCCGATCGACAGCAGGCCCAGCAACTGGCCGTCTTCCACCACCGGCAGGTGCCGCAGGTGGCTGTCGGTCATGATGCCCATGCAGGTTTCCACGCTCTGGTGCGAGTCCACGGTGATCACCGGCGAACTCATGATCGCGCTGACCGGCGTGCCCACCGAGGAGCGGCCGTGCAGCACCAGCTTGCGCGCGTAGTCGCGTTCGCTGATCACCCCGACCACTTCGCCGTTCTGCATCACGGGCAGGGCGCCGACGTTCTTCTCGGCCATCAGCATCAGCGCCTCGAGCACCATCTGGTGGGGCGCGATGGTGTGCACTTGCTGGTTGTGCTTGGCCTTCAACTTCAGTACTTCAGCGACGCTCTTCATGGGGCGCTCCTGTTGTTTTGCCTGGGACGGCCTGGCGCCGCCCCGCGGGGGTCTCTACAGAATCGTAGAGAGTGAACGAAGGGGCAAGGTTGAAAGCGGCGCCCACAGGAGGAAAAACGTCACTGAATCGTTTCTGCCTGGAAAGCGCCCCATCCAGGAGCGCCCTGGCGCTACTCAATGGCCGAAACGCGCCAGGGAAAACGCGCTCAAATCGATCTCGCTGCGTCCGTCCACCAGTTGCTGGGCCAGGGCTTCGCCAATCGCCGCCGAGTGCTTGAAGCCGTGGCCGGAACAGGCGCTGACCACCGTGACATTGGCCAGGCGCGGATGCTCGTCGATGATGAAGTGCGAGTCCGGGGTCACGGTGTAGGCGCAGACCGCGGACTTCACCCGTTGCGACGTGACCCCGGCGATATTGACCTGTACCAGATCGCGGTACATCGCCTCGCTCTGCGCCGCGCTGACCTGGCGGTCCAGGCTGTCCGGCGTCGAGGTCTCGCTGTACTGCTCGGTGGCGATCTTCATGCTGCCTTCGCCGGGTATCGGCGGAAAGCCGTAGCAGGTCTGCTCGTCGCTGGCGCCGTGGACGATAAAGCTCGGCGAGTGCTCGGGAAAAATCACCGGTTCCGCCAGTTGGTACCAGTACAAGGTCTGCCGGCACACCCGCAGCAACTTGTCGAACGGCGCGCCGAGCAATTGGCTGGACCACATGCCGGCGCAGACCACCACCTTGGCCGCGCTGATGCGCCGGTGCTGGCTGGTGATTTGCACCAGATCCTGCTCGTTTTTGATATCCAGCACCGTCTCGCCGGTGATCAGCGTCGCGCCCAACTGGCGGGCCAGGCTCAGCTGCGCATCGATGCAACGCTCCGGCCGCACATAACCGCCGCCGGGTTCGAAGTAGCCCAGGGAGCTGTCGTGGATCGGCGTGAACTGCGGGAAGCGTTGGCGGATCTGCGTGGCGTCCAGCACCTCATGCTCGATGCCGAACTGGCGGGCCAGGGCCAGGGTGTTTTCAGTGAAATCCGGCGTGGCGTCCTGGCCGCTCGGGGTGGCGCTGGAGGTCATCACCAGTACGCCGCACTGCTCGAACAACGGCTGCTCTGTCGGTACATCCAGCTGCGCTTCCAGCTCGCGCCAGATCTGCTGCGCGCGGATCGCCAGCGGCACATAGGCCGCGCCTTCACCCACCGCCTGGCGGGTGATGCGGGTGTCGCCATGGCTCGAACCCTGGTCGTGGGGCGGGGCAAAACGGTCGATGCCGGCCACCTTCACCCCACGCTTGGCCAACTGGTACAGGGTCGCGGCGCCCATGGCGCCCAGGCCTACTACAACAACGTCGAACGCGGGTGTCTGCATGGCAGTGTCCTTGAAAGTGGCGGCTCAGCGGCGATTGATGTTGGCCAGGGTCATGGGCGCGATGAGCCGGTGGAACGGCGCCACCGGCAGCATGTACAGGCGCCCCAGCAGGTTGTGCGGATGGACCACGGTGGACAGCACCACCGGGCGTAGGCCCTCGGCGGTCAGCGGCAGGCGGTTGAGGGACAGGTACACGTCCAGGTGCTTGTCGCGGTCCACCACCAGCACCTCGTCGGGGGCCTGGGCAACCAGGGTGAAGATGCCGACCCGGTCGTCCGGCCGGTAATCCTCGTCCGCCCTGGCCAGGTCGATGCGTGTCAGGCGCCCCAGGTCCTTGAGGCCGAACAACTGCACCACACGGTTGCGCAGGCCCATCATCCGGTCGATCCAGGCCGGGGTCTGGCTCATCAGGTTGAGCAGGTGGCGCATGGCCGTGCGCTCGGGGTCGTTGGCCAGCACCTGGCGGCAATCGATGAAGCTCGCCCCGACCGCCAGGTTGGCAATGCTGGATTGACTGGGCAATGGACAAGGCTGGACAGCGGTCTGCATCGATACGGTTCCCTGTAAACGTGGCGATGCCCGGCTGCACCGCAAGCGGCGAAAAATATCATTGTTTGTGGTTGGGGGGACCCGCTGGATGATGCCGCGCCCCTGTAGCCGCTGCCGAGCCCGCGAGGCTGCGACAAGGCCCGCAGGGCCTTCATCGCTCTTGAGATCGCCGCGCCCCTTCGGGTCGATCGCAGCCTGCGGCAGCGGCTACAGGGTTTTGTGCGGCCTGAAAGCAAAAAAGGCGCCCGAGGAGGGCGCCAAGGAGTCACCTGAACCGAGGGAGCCAGGCGAGCCCGTTCGCAGGGGTGTCGCGGTGGTAAGGCGCGACTGAACGGAAGAGGGCAGCAGCGCCCGCCGCGATGGCCGGGCGGGCGCGGGCTGTCATTTGCCGAGCTTGATCCGCGTCCAGCCACGGTTCATCACGCGCTGGATAGCGATCGGCTGGTCGGGCACCGCGTACAGGGTGGCGAGCACCGCTTGCGGCGGGTACGAGGCCGGGTCGTTGCGGATGGCTTCGTCCACCAGCGGCGTGGCGGCGGCGTTGGCGTTGCTGTAGCCGAGGCTGTTGGTGACCTCGGCGATGATGTCCGGGCGCATCAGGAAGTTCATGAACAGGTAGGCGTTGTCGACGTTGGCCGCGTCCTTGGGCATGGCCATCATGTCGTAGAAACTGCCGGCGCCTTCCTTGGGAATGCTGAAGGCGACCTTCTCCTTGTTACCGGCCTCTTCGGCGCGCGAACGGGCCTGCAGCACGTCGCCGGAGTAACCCACGGCCACGCAGATGTTGCCGTTGGCCAGGTCGGAGATGTACTTGGAGGAATGGAAGTAGGTCACCGAAGGACGGATCTTCATGAACAGCGCCTCGGCCTCGAGGATCTGCGCCTTGTCCTTGCTGGTCACCGGGTAGCCCAGGTAGTGCAGGGCGGCGGGGAGCATTTCCGTTGGCGAGTCGAGGAAGCTGATGCCGCAGGCCTTGAGCTTCTCGGCGTTCTCCGGCTTGAACAGCAGGTCCCAGGAGTTGGTCGGCGCGTCGCTACCCAGCACCGCCTTGACCTTGTCCGGGTTGTAGCCGATACCGATCGAGCCCCACATGTAAGGGAAGGCGTGGGCGTTGCCCGGGTCGCTGGCGGCGGCGTTCTGCAGCAGCACCGGGTTGAGGTTCTTCCAGTTCGGCAGCCGCGACTTGTCCAGTTCCTGGTAGACCCCGGCCTTGATCTGCTTGGCCAAGAAACTGTTGGAAGGCACCACGATGTCATAGCCGGACTTGCCGGTGAGCAGGCGCGCTTCCAGGGTTTCGTTGCTGTCGAAGACGTCGTAGGTGACGTGGATGCCGGTCTCGGCCTCGAACTTTTTCAGGGTGTCCGGGGCGATATAGTCCGACCAGTTGTAGACACGCAGCTCCTTGTCGTTGGCCTGGGCGCCGGTAACCAGGGCGCCCATCAGGGACAGTGATAGCAGAGTCCTGCCAAGCATTTTCATCGGTACAACTCCATTTCTTATTGTGCAGATTGCTGCATGTGGAACGTGGGGTGTCAGGTTGCACGTCTTCGCGAGCAAGCTCGCTCCTACAGGGAGGGTGCATGTCTGTAGGAGCGAGCTTGCTCGCGATCCAGGCGCCGCTGTGTGTCGTGAGCGCGACGGCCTAGGCCGTCGTCGCTTGCATGCGCCGTTGCGCAGCGGGTTGGAACGCTTCGTTGGCGGTGTATTCCATGGCTTCCTGGATCGCCCGCTTGCGGGCCGCTTCGGCGCGCCGGCCGAAGTACCAGACCAGGAAAGTCACCAGCGACACCGCCAGCAGGATCAGGCTGGCCACCGCGTTGATCTCCGGTTTCACCCCGAGGCGCACCGCCGAGAACACTTCCATCGGCAGGGTGGTGGAACCCGGGCCGGAGACGAAGCTCGCCAGCACCAGGTCGTCCAGGGAC
>NZ_JAQZAA010000097.1:0-37456 GCF_028640875.1 Pseudomonas sp. SBT1-2
GCGGCGAAGGCTTCGTTGGCTTCGATCAGGTCCAGTTGCTCCAGGGACCAGCCGGCCTTGTCCAGGCAGCGGCGGGTGGCCGACACCGGGCCGATGCCCATGATCGCCGGGTCGACGCCCGCGTTGGCGTAGGCGGCGATCTTCGCCAGCACCGGCAGGCCCAGGGCCTTGGCCTTGGCGGCGCTCATCAGGATCACCGCGGCGGCGCCGTCGTTCAGCGACGAAGCGTTGCCGGCGGTGACCGTGCCGTCCTTCTTGAAGGCCGGTTTGAGCTTGCCCAGGGATTCGGCGGTGGTGCCGGCGCGCGGCTGCTCGTCGGTGGCGAAGGCCACGGGGTCGCCCTTGCGCTGGGGAATCAGGATCGGGGTGATCTCATCGACAAAGCGCCCGCCTTCGATGGCGGCCACGGCCTTCTGCTGCGAGGCGGCGGCAAAGGCGTCCTGGGCTTCGCGGCTGATGCCGTATTTGTCCACCAGGTTCTCGGCGGTGATGCCCATGTGGTAGTCGTTGAAGGCGTCCCACAGGCCGTCGCTGATCATGCTGTCGACGATCTGGCTATGGCCCATGCGCAGGCCGGTGCGGGCGCCGGGCAACACGTAGTTGGCCAGGCTCATGTTCTCCTGGCCGCCGGCGATGATCACCTCGGCGTCGCCGCAGCGGATCGCCTGGGCGCCCAGGTGCAGGGCCTTGAGGCCGGAGCCGCAGACCTTGTTCAGGGTCAGCGCCGGCACGGCGTGGGGCAGGCCGGCCTTGATCGCGGCCTGGCGCGCGGGGTTCTGCCCGGCGCCGGCGGTGAGCACCTGGCCCATGATCACTTCATCGACCTGGGCGCCGTCCAGGCCGGTCTGGGCCAGCAGCTGGCGGATCACCGCGGCACCGAGATCGACCGCAGGGATATTGGCCAGCGAACCCTGGAAACTGCCGACCGCGGTGCGGGTGGCGGCAACGATTACGACGTCTTGCATGGCGCGAATCCTCATTGCTATGGGCGGCATCGGTCGGTGGCTATGGACAGCGGACCGATGCGCGAGAACTTGGAAAATCATGGTTGCATAGAAGGTCGCGACGCCGCCAATCGCGAACCGATGGGTCGCGTTCTGTTCGCCCGGTCGGGTATTACAGGCCCATGCGCCGGCGTGCGCGATGCATCGAGCCATTGCGCACCGCCCAGCGCAGCATTGGCGCACTGCGGTTGACGCTGGCGCGGATCAGTTGGCGTTGCAGCAGACCCTGGTTGACGCCCAGCATGGCGCTGGCCCAGTCGGGCAGCAGGTCGATGCCGGCCTGCATCATCAACGAGCCGAATGGCTTGGCCAGGCGGCTTGGGGCAGGTGCCGCCAAGAGCAAACGCAGCACTTCGCGGCTGCGTTCATCGCAAAGCAACTGAGGGCGCATCCCGGCCAGGTACGCCGCCACGGCCCGGCGCGAGCGCGGCACATCACTGGCGCCAAGACGCTCGGCGATCAGCGCGACTTCCCCGTAGTAACGGTCCTGGTCGGCAGGCGACAGCTGCGGATTGCGATAGCGCAGATGCGCCGCCAGAAAGCTGCTGACTTCGGCCACATGCACCCAGGTCAGCAACTGCGGATCGCTGGCGGCATAGGGCCGGCCGTCTGGCGCGTGGCCGACGATCTGCAGGTGAATGGTGCGCACCTTGTCGATCAGCCATTCGGCATCCTGCCGCGAGCCGAAGGTGGTGCCGGAAATGAACTGCGCGGTACGCCGCAGGCGCCCGATCATGTCTTCCCGGAAATTCGAGTGATCCCAGACCCCGGCCAGGGCCAGCGGGTGCAGGGCCTGCATCAACAAGGCGCTGATGCCGCCGATCAGCATGCTGCTGAAATCGCCATGCACCTGCCAGCAGATAGCGTCCGGGCCGAACAGGCCCGGGTCGCCCTTGGGGTTGTCCAGGTCGAGCTGACCCAGTGACAGGCCACCCAGGCTCATGACTTGGGTTTCGATACGACTGCGAATGAATTCCATACCGCTTGGCTGTTCCTTGGTTGAGGCCCGAGGCCTCGCTCAGAGGTTCAGGCGTTTATCGATCAGGCCCTCGACCACGCTCGGGTCGGCCAGGGTCGAGGTATCGCCCAGGCTGTCGAGTTCGTTGCAGGCGATCTTGCGCAGGATACGCCGCATGATCTTGCCCGAGCGGGTTTTCGGCAAGGCCGGCGCCCACTGGATCAACTCCGGCTTGGCGAAACTGCCGATCTCGCGGCTGACCAGGCTCAACAGCTCCTTCTTCAACTCGTCGCTGGGCTCGACGCCATTCATCGGGGTGACAAAGGCATAGATGCCCTGGCCCTTGAGGTCATGGGGATAACCGACCACCGCGGCCTCGGCGATGCTGTCATGCAGGACCAGGGCGCTCTCGACCTCGGCGGTACCGATGCGATGCCCGGAGACGTTGATCACGTCGTCGATGCGTCCGGTGATCCAGTAATCGCCGTCTTCATCGCGCCGCGCGCCGTCGCCGGTGAAGTAGTAGCCCGGGTAGGGTTTGAAATAGGTCTCGACCATGCGCTGCGGGTCGCCGTAGACACTGCGGATCTGCGCCGGCCAACTGGCCTTGATCGCCAGGATGCCGCTGCCGGCGCCGCTGATTTCCTTGCCGTGCTCGTCCAGCAGCACCGGCTGCACACCGAACATCGGGCGGGTGGCGCAGCCCGGCTTGATGTGGCTGGCGCTGACCAGCGGGCTGAGCATGATGCCGCCGGTTTCGGTCTGCCACCAGGTATCGACAATCGGGCAGCGCTGCTCGCCGACGCTATTGAAATACCACTCCCAGGCTTCCGGGTTGATCGGCTCGCCGACGCTGCCCAGCAGGCGCAGGCTGCTGCGCGAGGTGTGCTGCAGCGGCTCGGGGCCTTCGCGCATCAGCGCGCGCAGGGCGGTGGGGGCGGTGTAGAAGATGTTCACCCGGTGCTTGTCGATGACTTCCCAGAAGCGCGAACTGCTTGGGTAGCTGGGCACGCCCTCGAAGATCAGGGTGGTCGCGCCATTGGCCAGCGGGCCGTAGACGATGTAACTGTGGCCGGTAACCCAGCCGACATCGGCGGTGCACCAGAAGACTTCGCCTTCGCGGTAGTCCAGTACGTATTTGAAGGTCATCGCCGCTTGCAGCAAGTAGCCGCCGGTGGTGTGCAGCACGCCTTTGGGTTTGCCGGTGCTGCCGGAGGTGTAGAGGATGAACAGCGGGTCTTCGGCGTCCATCGGTTGCGGCGGGCAGTCGTCTTCGACGCCGCGCAGGGCCTGGTGATACCAGAGGTCGCGGCCTTCGACCCAGTTCACCGGGTTCTGGGTGCGCTCGACCACCACCACCGTGCTGACGTTCGGGCAGCTTTGCAGGGCCTTGTCGACGTTGTTTTTCAAGGGCACGAACTTGCCGCCGCGTACCCCTTCGTCAGCGGTGATCACAGTGCGGCAGTCGGCATCGAGAATGCGGTCGCGTAGCGCGTCCGGAGAGAATCCGCCAAAGACCACCGAGTGCACTGCGCCGATACGGGTGCAGGCGAGCATGGCGTAGGCCGCCTCGGGAATCATCGGCATGTAGATGCAGACCCGGTCGCCTTTTTTCACGCCGCGGCTTTTCAGGACGTTGGCCAGGCGGCAGACGTAGTGATGGAGTTTTTTGTAGGTGATTTGCAGCGACTCGGCGGGGTCGTCGCCTTCCCAGATGATCGCCACCTGATCGCCGCGTTTTTCCAGGTGGCGGTCGATGCAGTTGTAGCTGACGTTCAACTGGCCGCCGGCGAACCAGCTGGCGGCGCCGGTTTTCAGGTCATAGCGCTGCACGGTTTGCCAGGGGGCGCTCCAGTCGAGAAAGCGGGTGGCCTGTTCGGCCCAGAAGGTGCTGGGGTGCTCGATGGATTCGCGGTACAGCCGCTGGTAGTCGTCCTGACTCAATTGCGCAGCCCGGCGGACGGCATCGGCTTGGGGGAACATGCTGATATCGAACATGACGGTTCCTTATTCTTGTTTTAGCGACAAGCGATAAAGATGCGCCTTGATCGGAAGGGGTTCAAGGGGAGGGCGGTCTTGGGTGACCGATCGTGAATCGGCCCGCTGCTGCGCAATGGAAGGGTTTGCGTAGCAGCGGGCCGGTTCGCGAGGGGATGTTCCAGCGGGCTATCAGCCGCGGTGGCGACCGCGGAAGTAGTTGATCAGGCCCTGGGTCGAAGCATCCTCGGCCGGGGTTTCTTCGCTGCCGACCAGGCGGTTGTAGACGCCCTTGCCCAGCTCTTTGCCCAGCTCCACGCCCCATTGGTCGAAGGCGTTGATGCCCCAGATCACGCTCTGCACGAAAACCTTGTGTTCGTACATCGCCACCAGCGCGCCCAGGCGGCGCGGGCTGATGCGCTCGACCACCAGGGTGTTGCTCGGGCGGTTGCCCGGGATCACCTTGTGCGGTGCCAGCTTCTGGACTTCGGCCTCGCTCATGCCTTTTTCACGCAACTCGGCTTCGGCCTCGGCGCGGGTCTTGCCGAGCATCAGCGCCTGGCTTTGCGACAGGCAGTTGGCGTACAGCCACTGGTGATGGTCGGCGACCGGGTTGAAGCTGACGATAGGCACGATGAAGTCGGCCGGGATCAACTGGGTGCCCTGGTGCAACAGCTGGTGGTACGCGTGCTGACCGTTGCAGCCCACGCCACCCCAGATCACCGGGCCGGTGTCGGTGGAAACCGGCGTGCCGTCCTGGCGCACGCTCTTGCCGTTGGATTCCATGTCCAGCTGCTGCAAGTGCTTGGTGATGTTGCGCAGATAGTGGTCGTACGGCAGGATCGCGTGGCTTTGCGCGCCCCAGAAATTGCCGTACCACACGCCCAGCAGGGCCAGGAGGACCGGCATGTTCTGCTCGAACGGCGCGGTCTGGAAATGCTGGTCCATGGTGTAGGCGCCGGACAGCAGTTCCTTGAAGTTGGACATGCCGATGGCCAGGGCGATCGGCAGGCCGATGGCCGACCACAGCGAGTAACGCCCGCCGACCCAGTCCCACATCGGGAAGATGTTCTCTTCGCGGATGCCGAAGGCCACGGCGGCGGCGTTGTTGCTCGACACCGCGATGAAGTGGCGATACAGCTCGGCCTCGGAACCGCCCTGAGCCAGGTACCAGGCGCGTGCGGCCTGGGCGTTCTTCAGGGTTTCCAGGGTGTTGAAGGATTTCGACGAGACGATGAACAGCGTGGTTTCGGCGCGGATCTTCGACGACAGTTCGTGGAATTCGCTGCCGTCGATATTGGCCAGGTAATGGCAACGCACGCCTTTCTGGGCGTAGGACAACAGGGCTTCGGACACCAGCTCGGGGCCGAGGAACGAACCGCCGATGCCGATGTTGACCACGTCGGTGATCGGCTTCTCGGTGTAGCCGCGCCACAGGCCGTCATGGATGCGCCCGACCAGTTCGGTGATCTGGTTCAGCACCTTGTGCACTTCCGGCATCACGTTGACGCCGTTGACCGACAGCTTGTCGCCCACTGGACGGCGCAGGGCGGTGTGCAGGGCCGGACGGCCTTCGGAAGAGTTGACCAGCTCACCGGCGAACAGCGCCTTGATCGCATCCTGCAGACCGGCTTCGTTGGCCAGGCCCACCAGCAGATTGCGGGTTTCGGGGGTGATCAGGTTCTTCGAGTAATCGAGAAAAAGCCCACAGCCGCTGAGGCTGAATTGATGAAAGCGCTGCGGGTCGGCATTGAAGGCCTCGCGCATGCTGAAATCCTGCATGGCTTGGCGGTGGTCATTCAACGCTTGCCAGGCGGGCAGAGCGGTAACGTCGTGAGGAGTGCGGTAGTACGCCATCGCTGCGGTTTTCCTTTTACTTGAACTGCCTGTTGGACACTGAAAAGCCCGGAACGTCCTGCTTGAAGAATAACGTTCGGTCAAACCTGCGCTGACACGATTAAGCACGCAGGGCGATTACAGTAACTCTCGCGTGCTGATCTGTCTTGGCTTTGTCTGACCTGCGGCCGGTACTTTTTTATACCGGCGCCTCAGAGCCGCGCAACGAGCAGGATTTCAGGGGTGAGAATGACTGGGGCTCAGGCGACCTGAACCGGAATGGCATGGCTGGTGTGGCTCAGCTCGTTGCCCGGCGCCATATAGAGCATGCGCGGCTTGAAGTTGAGCAGTTCGGCTTCGCTGTAGTGAGCGTAAGCGCAGATGATCACCCGGTCGCCAACCTTGGCCTTGTGCGCGGCGGCGCCGTTGACCGAGATCATGCGCGAGCCTTCCTCGCCACGAATGGCGTAGGTGGTGAAGCGTTCGCCATTGTCGACGTTGTAGATCTGGATCTGTTCGTACTCACGGATACCGGACAAGTCCAGCCATTCGCCGTCGATGGCGCAGGAGCCTTCGTAGTCGAGCACAGCGTGGGTGACTTCGGCGCGATGCAGCTTGGCCTTGAGCATGATGGCGTGCATGAGTGGTTCTCTCGGTCGGATCCTCGAACAGGGCCCGCAGCATCGCTGCAGGCCCCGGGCGGCGGCAGTTTGCCCGAAGGTCGGGCTTCGGGCAATCGGCCTTTGGGACCTAGGCGTCGAGGTCCAGATGCAGGTTGTCGATCAGGCGGGTAGCGCCCAGATAGGCCGCCGCCAGAATCACCAGGTCGCGGTCTTGCGCGGTGGCCGGGCGCAGGGTCCGGGCGTGGCGGATTTCCAGGTAATCCGGGCGGAAGCCGGCGGCTTCGAGCACCTGTTTTTGCTCGTCCAGCAGCTTTGGATAGTCCCGCTGACCCTGGCTGATGGCCTGGGCGATCTGGGTCAGGCCACGATAGATCGCCGGGGCGATGGCACGTTGTTCTTCGCTCAGGTAGCCGTTGCGCGACGACAGCGCGAGGCCGTCGGCGGCGCGCACGGTGGGCTCGCCGATGATCTGGATCGGCATGTTCAGGTCATGCACCAGGGCACGGATCACCGCCAGTTGCTGGAAGTCCTTCTGGCCGAAGACCGCAAGGTCCGGCTGCACCATGTTGAACAGCTTGCTGACCACCGTGGCCACCCCTTCGAAATGCCCGGGACGGCTGGCGCCGCACAGGCCTTCGGAGAGTTGCGGCACGCTGACCCGGGTCTGGCCGTCCATGCCGTCGGGATACATCTCTTCGACGCTAGGGGCGAACAGCAGATGGCAACCGGCTTGCAAGAGCTTTTCCTGGTCGGCGGCCAGGGTTCGCGGGTACTTGTCGAGGTCTTCGCCAGCGCCGAATTGCAGCGGGTTGACGAAGATGCTCGCCACCACGAAATCCACTCGCTGGGCCGCCTTGGTCACCAGGGCGGCATGACCGCTGTGCAGGTTGCCCATGGTCGGCACGAAGCCGATGCGCTTGCCCTCGCTGCGGGCACGGGCCACGGCGGCACGCAGTTCACGTACGGTTTTTACAGTATTCATGCAGAAAACCCGTGTTCGGCGCCTGGGAAGGTCACGGCCTTGACCTCACTGACATAGGCGCTCAGGGCGGCCTGGATGCTTTCCTGGCCGGCCATGAAGTTCTTCACGAACTTCGGTGCGCGACCGCTCAGGGACAGGCCCAGCATGTCGTGCAGAACCAGCACCTGACCGTCGGTGGCGCTGCCGGCACCGATGCCGATTACCGGAATATTCACCGCCTGGGTGATTTCCGCCGCCAGTTCGCTCGGCACGCATTCGAGCAGCAGCATCGCCGCGCCGGCCGCTTCCAGGGCGATGGCGTCGGCACGCATCTGCCGGGCCTGGTTTTCGTTACGTCCCTGAACCTTGTAGCCGCCGAGGATGTTCACCGATTGCGGGGTCAGGCCCATGTGGGCGCAGACCGGGATACCGCGCTCGGCCAGCAGGCGGATGGATTCGGCCAGCCACAACGCGCCTTCGACCTTGATCATGTGCGCACCGGCCTGCATCAACTGGGCGCTGTTGTTCAGGGCCTGTTCGGTGGTGGCGTAGGCCATGAACGGCAGGTCGGCGAGGATCAGGGCGCCACTGTTGCCGCGTTTGACTGCGGCGACGTGGTAGGCCATCTCGTCGGTAGTGACTGGCAGTGTGCTGTCGTGCCCTTGCAAGACCATGCCGAGGGAGTCGCCCACCAGCAGTACTTCAACGCCGGCCTGGCAACAGGTGTGGGCGAAGGTCGCGTCATAGCAGGTCAGCATGGTGATTTTCTCACCTTTCTGCTTGAGGCCTTGCAGGGTGGTCAGGGTGATGTCTGGCATGAAAAAGGGTCCTCATTCAGGCGCTCTGGAAACTGCTGCGAGTAACGCGCGTGATTCTTATCTATACAGGCGCACGGTCTGTTGTCGTGCTTATAAGGCCTGGATTGCGCCCTGTAACGCCGTGTTGGCGGCAACGGGACGCCTATAGTCGTGAGGAGAACTCGGGAAGTCAATTGCATGTGTTACCGCATTGTTACGGCGTGAGTGTTACCGCCGTAACTGATGCGTTTCAGCAGTCAGGCCAGACGTTCCAGGCCGACAAATGGGCAGGCGGCGAGCAGATCGTGCAGGTGGCGACCGTCGGCCAGTTGCAGGTCGGCGGGGGCCAGTTCGGCCAGGGGATAGAGGACAAAGGCCCGGGCCTGCATGTGGTAATGCGGGACCTTGAGCCGCGGTTCGTCGATCAGGCGATCGCCGAACAGCAGGATGTCCAGGTCCAGGGTGCGCGGCCCCCAGCGCTCGAGGCGCTCGCGGCCCTGGCCGTTTTCGATGGCTTGCAGCGCGTCCAGCAGTTCGAGAGGCGCGAGGCTGCTGTCCAGGGCGGCCACGGCGTTGGTGTAGCGCGGTTGGCCGGGCAGCAGGGAGTCGCTTTGATAGAAGGCCGAGACGCCTGCCAGTTGGCTGTGTGGCAACTGCGCCAGCGCGTCGATCGCACTGCGCAATTGCTCTGCCGGGGCAGCCAGGTTGCTGCCCATGCCGATGTAGATGCGTTCCATCGGGTTATTCGCCGGAAGCGCTCGGTGCGCCGGCGGTGGCGCGCTTGCGTTTGGCGCCACTGCTGCGACGACGCTTGCGTGGACCTGTGCCGGCTTCGTCCTTGCCGCTCAAGTCGCGAATCATGTCGCGGCGACCGGCATCGTTGGCGTCCTGATAGTCGGTCCACCATTCGCCCAGGCCATCGGTCTGCTCGCCAGCGCTTTCGCGCAGCAGCAGGAAATCATAACCGGCGCGGAACCGCGGGTTGTCCAGCAACTGGTCGGCGCGCTTGCCGCTGCGACGTGGCAGGCGTTCCTGCATGTCCCAGATTTCGCGGATCGGCATGGTGAAGCGTTTTGGAATGGCGATGCGCTGGCACTGTTCGCTGATCAATTCGTGAGCAGCTTCCTGCATCGCCGGAATCGGCGGCATGCCGCGTTCCTGGAGGCGCAGCACGCGAGCCGGCAGGGCAGGCCACAGCAGCGCGGCGAACAGGAAAGCCGGGGTGACCGGCTTGTTCTGCTTGATGCGCAGGTCGGTATTGATCAGGGCTTCGCTGATCAGGGTATGGGTGTAGGTCGGGTTGTACTCCAGTGCCTCGGCGCTGGCCGGGAACAGCGGATCGAACAGCTGCAGGTCGACCAGCATCTCGAAGGTGTCGGCGGCATGGCCGGACAGGAACAGCTTGAGCACTTCCTCGAACAGGCGTGCCGAAGGGATTTCCCGCAGCATGGGCGCCAGGTCGCGGATCGGCGTGGCGGTGTGTTTCTCGATGCCGAAATCCAGCTTGGCGGCGAAGCGCACGGCCCGCAGCATGCGTACCGGATCTTCCTGGTAGCGCTGGCGCGGATCGCCGATCAGGCGGACCAGGTGATTGCGGATGTCGTGTACGCCGTTGGCGTAGTCGAGGATGCGCTCGCTGACCGGATCGTAATACAGAGCATTGATGGTGAAGTCGCGGCGCTGGGCGTCCTCTTCGAGGGTGCCGTACACGTTGTCGCGCAGGATACGCCCGCTTTCGTTGCGCGAGGACTGGTTGCTGTCTTCCTCTTCATCGTTTTGCGGGTGATTGGCGCGGAAGGTCGCGACCTCGATGATTTCGCGGCCGAAGTGGATATGCACCAGCTTGAACCGACGGCCGATGATCCGGGCGTTGCGGAATTCGGCCCGCACCTGTTCCGGCGTGGCGCTGGTGGCGACGTCGAAATCCTTGGGGGTGATATTGAGCAGCATGTCGCGCACGCAGCCGCCGACCAGGTAGGCCTGGTAGCCGGCGTTCTGCAGGCGTTCGACGATGTTCACCGCATAACGGCTGAACTGGGCGCGTTGCAGCGAGTGTTGGCTGCTGTTGAGCACTTCAGGCGTGCTGCGTTTGTGTTGCGTACGACGCAAGGGAGAACGGAATGACTGGAACAACTTCTTCAGCATGGGATGCACTGTTTGAAGGAATGTTCGGCCATAACGAAGAATGACCGCATGATGGGCGGGGATTCTAGCATTTAGTCGGGGGATGGTGTAGGAAGCTGCGGCGAGTCGTGCGCGGCGCTTTGGAACGCGGGTTGGCGGGGTTTTGCGTGAGTAAAACCGTAATCGCGGAAACCACAAGGGGAGCCGAAGCTCCCCCAGAAGTGTTTGCGTGCTCTATTTTTATTATTGGTTTCGGGCTTCTTGTTTTTGTTTAACGCCCTTGCCACCTGGTTAACCCAGAGTGACCCTCCCAATCGGGAGCCAAGAGCAAACGGATTGCTTTGGTCGCTGTGTTGCAATGATCAGTGATCCAACCAGTTCAGGCTCTGCCTTAGGGCAGTTTTTGTTGTTCTCGGCCTGGTTGTGGGGCAAGCCCCAATGACAACGCCTCTCCAAAAGAATCAGTTAGCTGCGCCTCCGCCGTGTTGTTTTTATTGTGCGTGAGTCGATTCGTCTTATTTTTATTGTCTTATGCATTGCTTGTTATTGTTCTTGTACCAAACATATAGCAGGTGCCGTGCCAACTTTTGCGAGGCCCAGTAAAACAAGGGGTTAGGCGCGGTTATGAGGTTTCTCCAGGCGAAAAAAAGCCGGGGCTTCGTTACCGTAAGCCCCGGCTTTTGTTACGTGAAATGACTGAGGTAACAGTTTTTTCACAAGATCGCGTGTTACCCGCAACCCGTTACCGCCGGACTTCAGCTTTCGCTGGCGACCCCGGTCTTGCGCCGTGGGATGCCCAGGCGCTGGCGACGTTCCCACAGGCATTTGCGGCTGACGCCGAGTTTGCGGGCCAGTTCGGTCTCGGTCATGTGGTCCTGGTGCTCGAGAACGAAATGCTGGAAGTAGTCTTCCAGCGACAGGTCTTCGGTCGGCTCATGGCTGCTGTTGTTGGCGTTGGCGGCCTGGGGCGCCAGGCCGATGAATTCGTCGTCTTCCAGGTCGCTCAGTTCGATATCGATACCCAGCAGCTCCGCAGAGATTTCCGGGCTTTCGCACAGGATGACCGAGCGCTCGACGGCGTTTTCCAGTTCGCGAACGTTACCTGGCCAAGAGTAGTGGCGAATGGCTTGCTCGGCGTCCGGGGCGAACTTCAGGTCCGTGCGGCCCACGCGCGCGCTCTGGCGGGCGAGGAAGGCATTGGCGATTTCGTTGACGTCGGCGCCGCGTTCGCGCAGGGCTGGCAGTTTCAGGGCGATCACGTGCAGGCGGTAATACAGGTCTTCACGGAACTGGCCGATCTTGGCCAGGCTCTTGAGGTCGCGGTGGGTCGCGGCGATCAGGCGCACATCGACCTTCTGCGACTGCACCGAGCCGACCCGGCGGATCTCGCCTTCCTGCAGCACGCGCAACAGGCGGGCCTGGGCTTCGAGTGGCAATTCGCCGATTTCGTCGAGGAACAAGGTGCCGCCGTCCGCCGCTTCCACCAGGCCGGCGCGCCCGGCGCTGGCACCGGTGAAGGCGCCTTTTTCGTGACCGAACAGCTCGGACTCGATCAGGGTTTCCGGAATGGCCGCGCAGTTCACCGAAATCATCGGCGCCTTGGCGCGCTTGGACAGGTTGTGCAGGGCGCGGGCCACCAGTTCCTTGCCGGTCCCGGATTCACCCTGGATCAGTACATTGGAGTCTGTCGGGGCGACCTTGCGGATCTTGCTGTACAGGTCCTGCATCGGTGGGCAGGAGCCGATGATGCCGATTTCGCCGTTGCTGGCGTTGGCACCGGCCTTGTCCGCGCCGTTGCCCGACTTGGCGGCCGGACGCTCGTTGGGGCTGCTCTGCGCGGTCTGGCGGTCGCGCAGGATGCGCGCCACGGCCTGGAGCATTTCGTCGTGATCGAAAGGCTTGGCGATGTAGTCCACCGCGCCCATCTTCATCGAATCGACCGCCGAGCGCAGGCTGGCGTAGCTGGTCATGATCAGCACCGGGGTGCCCTGGCCGAGCTTGATCAGTTCGGTGCCGGGGGCGCCTGGCAGGCGCAGGTCGCTGACGATCAGGTCGAACGTGGGAATGCTGAAACGCTCTTGTGCTTCCTGCACGGAACCGGCTTCGCTGACCTGGTACTGGTTGCGTTCCAGCAGGCGGCGCAAGGCGGAGCGGATAATTGTTTCGTCTTCGACGATCAAAATGTGCGGCATTGATTCGATTCTCTCGACGGTCTCAGTTCACAGCGGACGTCGCTTCGACATGACGCGGTAAGGTCACCCGGATACGGGTGCCGCGTTGGCTTTCGGTGTCAGCCGGGCTGTCGATGGTGATTTGTCCATAATGCTCTTCAACGATGGAATAGACCAGTGCAAGGCCCAGTCCGGTGCCCTCGCCAGGATCCTTGGTGGTGAAGAAGGGTTCGAACAGTCGATCCATGATGCTCGACGGGATACCGCTGCCTTCGTCTTCGACGATCAGGTCGATCGTGTGTTCGCCGGCCTCGCTCTTGACCCGTACCGCGCTGCCCGCCGGTGAGGCGTCGCGGGCATTGGATAGCAGGTTGATCAGTACCTGGGCGAGCCGCTGCGGGTCGCCGTCGACCCAGTGGTCCGGATCGCACAGGTTAAAGAACTGCACCTCGAAATTGCGTCGATTCAGCGCCAGCAGACCAATGGCATCCTGCGCCACCTCGGCCAGGCACACGGCTTCGTCGTTGTGCTGGTGGCTGCCGGCGTGGGCGAAGCTCATCAGCGACTGGACGATGCGTGACACGCGTTTGGTCTGTTCGAGGATCTGGCCGCTGATTTCGGTGAGTTCGCCGTCTTCTTCGCGCTCTTCGCGCAGGTTCTGCGCCAGGCAGGCGATACCGGTGATCGGGTTGCCGATTTCGTGGGCCACGCCGGCGGCCAGGCGGCCGATGCTGGCCAGCCGCTCGGAATGCACCAGCTTGTCTTCGAGCATCTGGGTTTCGGTCAGGTCTTCCACCAGCAGCACCAGGCCGCTGTTGCCCGGGGCCAGGGGTTCGTCGATGGCGGCCTTGTGCAGGTTCAGCCAGCGGGTCTGGCCGTCGAGGGCCAGGTGCTGTTTATGCAGATGTTCATCGGGGACGTTGATGAAACCTTGCAGCAGCTCCCTCCAGGGATCGGCGATGGTGCTCAGGCGCGAACCGACCACATGCTGCGCCGGAATGCTGGTCAGCTCTTCCATGGCCTTGTTCCACATGAGGATTTCCTGGTCCTTGGCCAGGGAACAGACGCCCATCGGCAGTTCCTGCAAGGTCTGGCGGTGGTAGCGGCGCAAGGCATCGAGCTCGGCGGCCAGGCCGGTCAGGCGCGAGTGGTAGTCCTCGAGCCGGCTTTCGATGAAGTGAATGTCTTCGGTCACGTAGTTTTCGCCGCCGGCCTTGTAGGGCAGGAAGGTTTCCACCATGTCCTGGGCCACGCTGGGGCCCATCAGGCCGGACAGGTTGGCTTCGATGCGGTCGCGCAAACGGCGCAGGGCATAGGGGCGGCGCTCGTCGAAGGGCAGGTACAGGTCGCGCAGCGCCTGCTCGACTTCCTTCTGCGCGGCCTTGGCGCCCAGGGGCTTGGCCAGCTGGGTAGCGAACTCCTGGGGCGAGGCGGCATGCAGTTCGCGACGTTGCGGCCGACGCACGTTATCCACCGCGCAGGCTTCGGCGGCGCTGGCTTCTTCGGAACTGGCGTTGGTGAACAGCGAAATCAGGGTGAACATCAGAACGTTGGCAGCCAGCGAGGCGATGGCCGCCATGTGCCAGCTGGTGTCGTCCAGCACATAGATCATGTTCAGCAGCGGTATATAGAAGCCCTGCAGGTTACCGATCAGCGGCAGCAGCATGGTCACCAGCCACACCAGTGTCCCGGCCATCAGCCCGGCGATGAAACCGCGTCGGTTGGCGGTCGGCCAGTACAGCACCGAGAGCACGCCGGGGAGGAACTGCAGGGTCGCGACAAAGGCCACAATGCCGAGGTTGGCCAGGTCCTGCTCGGCCCCCAGCAGCAGGTAAAAGGCATAGCCGGCCATGATGATGGCCACGATCAGCGCGCGGCGGGTCCATTTCAGCCAGCGGTAGATGTTGCCTTCGGCTGGTGGCTGATACAGCGGCAGCACCAGATGGTTGAGGGCCATCCCCGACAGCGCCAGGGTGGTGACGATGATCAGGCCGCTGGCGGCGGAAAGCCCACCAATGTAGGCCATCAAGGCCAATGCCGGTTTGTTGGCGGCGATACCAATGCCGAGGGTGAAGTACTCGGGGTTGGTGGTGGCGCCCAGTTTCAGGCCGGCCCAGAGGATCAGCGGCACCGCCAGGCTCATCAGCAACAGGAACAGCGGCAAGCCCCAGCTGGCACTGACCAGCGAGCGCGGGTTGAGGTTCTCGGTGAAGGTCATGTGGTACATGTGCGGCATCACGATCGCCGAGGCGAAGAACACCAGCAGCAGGGTGCGCCACGGTCCTTCCTGCAGCGGTGTATGCAGGGCGGCGAGGGCGGTCTGGTTCTGCAACAGCCAGAGTTCCAGCTGTTGTGGCCCATCGAACACGCCGTACAGGGCATAGAGGCCGACACCGCCGATGGCGATCAGCTTGATCACCGATTCGAAGGCGATGGCGAACACCAGGCCTTCGTGTTTTTCCCGGGTGGCAATGTGCCGGGAGCCGAAGAAGATGGTGAACAGAGTGATCAGCGCACAGAAGCTCAGGGCGACCCGGTGTTGCACCGGTTCGCGGGTGAGGATGCCGATGGAGTCCGCGACCGCCTGGATCTGCAAGGCCAGCAGGGGCAATACGCCGACCAGCATGATCACCGTGGTCAGCGCACCGGCCCAGGTGCTGCGAAAACGGAAGGCGAACAGATCGGCCAGCGACGACAGTTGATAGGTGCGGGTGATTTTCAGGATCGGGTAAAGCAGCACCGGCGCCAGCAGGAAGGCGCCGGAAACCCCGAGATAGCTGGAAAGAAAACCGTAGCCGTACTGATAGGCCAGGCCAACCGTGCCGTAAAAGGCCCAGGCGCTGGCGTAGACCCCCAGAGACAGGGTGTAGGTCAGCGGGTGGCGGATGATCGAGCGCGGGATCATGCCGCGTTCGCTGATCCAGGCCACCCCGAACAGCACCAGCAGGTACGCGGCGCTGATCAGGATCATCTGGGTCAGGCTAAAGCTCATCGGCATCTTTTTGGCTCTGCAGGATGAAGGTCACGACGATCAGGATCAGCCAGAGCAGATACGGGCGATACCAGGCGCCCGTAGCATCGATCCACCAATCCATGATGGCGGGGGAGAACAGATAGATCCCCACTACCAGCAGCAGGACCAAGCGATAGATGTACATCTCGGCCTCTCTTTATTGTGTGCGTGCCCGAAAACGTGCGGCGATGGTAACGGATGGGCGCCAACCTGCAAGGGGCGTCAGCGTATTTGCGCCTCGGGCACACTCAGTGTGCGTGGGATCAGTAAAGCATCCCAGTGTTCGATGCCCCAGCTCAGCACTTCCCGAGGGCTGGCATGGACCATTTCGCTGTCGGTTTTCTGCCCCAGGGCGCGCAAGGCGCGCAGCAGCAGTGGTGTGGCCTGGTCCTCGGCCAGCGGCGGGGAGCGGTAGGATTTGCCCAGTTTATGCCCGTCCGGCTGGGTGATCAGCGGCACATGCAGGTAACGCGGCTGCGGCAGGCCGAGCAGTTCCTGCAGGTACAGCTGGCGGGGGGTGGAGTCCAGCAGGTCGGCGCCGCGCACGATATCGGTCACCCCTTGCCAGGCGTCGTCGAGCACCACCGCCAGTTGATAGGCGTAGAGGCCGTCGCGGCGGCGGATCACGAAGTCGCCGACATCCCGCCCCAGGTGCTGGCGGAATTCGCCCTGGACCCGGTCGGTGAAGCGATATTCCAGCTCCGGCACGCGCAAACGGATGGCGGCATCTTCCTGGCTGTGTCCGGCATTGCGGCACAGGCCCGGATAAATGCCGTGGTAGGGCTCCAGTTGCTTGCGCGAGCAGGTGCAGGCGTAAGCCAGGCCCTGGTTGAACAGGCGGTCGAGGACTTCGGCGTAGGCCGCGTGCCGCTCGCTCTGGCGGACCATTTCGCCGTCCCACTCGAAGCCGTAGCTTTCCAGGGCCTTGAGAATGGCTGCCTGGGCGCCGGGCTCTTCCCGAGGCGGATCGAGGTCTTCCATGCGCAACAGCCAGCGGCCGCCAGCGGCGCGGGCATCGAGGTAGGAGGCCAGGGCGGCGACCAGCGAGCCGAAATGCAGGTGCCCGCTGGGGGTTGGGGCAAAGCGCCCGATGTAGGAAGAGGCGTGAGAGGCGGTCATGGAGAGGATGTTACTTCGTTCGGTCCCAAGGTGACGATGGCATCTGGAGGATCGCCATCGCGAGCAAGCTCGTTCCTACAGGGGGGAGGCGGCAGAAACAAAAACGGAGCGTTCGCACGCTCCGTTTTTCATTCAAGCTGGCGATTACTTGCCGACTTGTTTTTCCTTGATTTCCGCCAGGGTCTTGCAGTCGACACACATGTCGGCGGTAGGGCGGGCTTCCAGGCGGCGAATACCGATCTCGACGCCGCAGGATTCGCACCAGCCGTATTCTTCGTCTTCGATCAGTTGCAGCGTCTTGTCGATCTTCTTGATCAGCTTGCGCTCACGGTCGCGGGCGCGCAGTTCCAGGCTGAATTCTTCTTCCTGGCTGGCACGGTCGGCCGGATCTGGGAAGTTGGCTGCTTCGTCTTTCATGTGATCAACAGTGCGGTCGACTTCCTGCATCAAGTCCTGTTTCCACTTGTTCAGGATCTTGGTGAAGTGCTCGCGCATGGGCTTGCCCATGTACTCTTCGCCCGCGGTTTCAACATAGGGCTCGAAGCCGCTGATCGATTGATTCTGTTGCTTTGCTTGGGTGGGCATGAAATGGACCGCCTCTACTCATGTAATCCATTGCGCAGGATTGCTCCATCACCGACACATGCCGGCCCTGCGACTGCAAGCGGGCGAACTTACCAGATCAAATCGGACGGCGCTACTCCCGGTTGTCGAGCCCGCGTCCCACGGCGCTTGCAAAGGTCGATGCCGTCTGGCCTGGTCAGTTCGGGGGCCTGGTCAATTAATGATTTTAGCCAAGCCTGGGCCTAGTGTCCGTCTTCTTTACAGGGGGGATGGCAGGTGCTTGAAGGCTTTGGGCTCTCCCTTGTCCCCGGGGTTGGGTAGAATCTTTTTTTTGCTCACTTCAATGAAGGAAGGCTAATGGCTCAGCCCTACAGTGCGCGCAGCCGCGCTATCGAACCTTTCCACGTGATGGCCCTGCTGGCCCGTGCCAATGAGCTGCAAGCGGCCGGGCACGATGTGATTCACCTGGAAATCGGTGAACCGGACTTCACCACGGCTGAGCCGATCATCAAGGCCGGGCAGGCCGCGCTGGAGGCGGGCAAGACTCGCTACACCGCCGCCCGCGGGATTCCCGAGTTGCGCACGGCCATCTCCGGCTTCTATCGGCAGCGCTACGGGCTGGACATCGACCCCGAGCGCATCATGATCACGCCCGGTGGCTCCGGTGCGTTGCTGCTGGCCAGCAGCCTGCTGGTCGACCCCGGCAAACACTGGCTGCTGGCGGACCCGGGCTACCCCTGCAACCGGCACTTCCTGCGCCTGGTGGAAGGCGCGGCGCAGTTGGTGCCGGTCGGACCGGACGTGAGTTATCAACTGACGCCGGATCTGCTGGAGCGTTACTGGGATCAGGACAGCGTCGGCGCCCTGGTGGCATCGCCAGCCAACCCGACCGGCACCTTGCTCACCCGTGACGAGCTGGCAGGGCTGTCGGCCGCGGTGAAGGCGCGTAATGGCCATCTGGTGGTGGACGAGATCTACCACGGCCTGACCTACGGCTGCGATGCCGCCAGCGTGCTGGAAGTCGATGACGGCGCCTTTGTCCTGAATAGCTTTTCCAAATATTTCGGCATGACCGGCTGGCGCCTGGGTTGGCTGGTGGCGCCGCAGGCGGCGGTCGGCGAGTTGGAGAAACTGGCGCAGAACCTCTATATCAGTGCCCCGAGTATGGCCCAGTACGCCGCTCTGGCCTGCTTCGAGCCAGGCACCATCAGTATCCTGGAAGAGCGTCGCAACGAGTTTCAGCGGCGTCGCGACTTCCTCCTGCCAGCCCTGCGCGAGCTGGGTTTTGGCATCGCCGTGGAGCCGGAAGGGGCGTTCTACCTGTATGCCGATATCAGCGCCTTCGGCGGCGATGCCTTTGCCTTCTGCCGGCACTTCCTCGAGACCGAGCACATTGCCTTTACCCCGGGGCTGGATTTCGGTCGCCATCAGGCCGGGCACCACGTCCGGTTCGCTTACACCCAGAGCCTGCCGCGCCTGCAGGAAGCGGTGGAGCGGATTGCCCGTGGCCTGCGGAGCTGGCAAGGCTGATGCGTTTTCATCCTCCCCTCGAAGAAGGTCGCCTGGTGCGTCGTTACAAGCGCTTTCTCGCCGATATCGAGACCATTGGCGGCGAGTTGCTGACCATTCACTGCCCCAACACCGGTTCCATGTTCAATTGCATGGTCGAGGGCGGGCAGGTCTGGTTCAGCCGTTCCAATGACCCCAAGCGCAAATTGCCCGGGACCTGGGAAATCAGCGAGACGCCCCAGGGCCGGCTGGCTTGCGTCAACACGGCGCGGGCCAACACGCTGGTGGAAGAAGCCTTGCGCGCCGGGGTGATCACTGAGTTGAACGGTTTTACCGCGCTCAAGCGGGAAGTGTCCTACGGCCAGGAAAACAGCCGTATCGACTTTCGCCTGGACTATTTGGACGTCCCGGCGTTTGTCGAGGTCAAAAGCGTCACCCTGGGCTTCGACGGCTCCGCGGTCGCGGCGTTTCCGGATGCGGTGACCCAGCGTGGCGCCAAGCATTTGCGAGAGTTGGCCTGCCTGGCGCGTGACGGTATCCGGGCGGTGCAGTTGTATTGCGTCAACCTGTCGGGTGTCGAGGCGGTGCGGCCGGCCGAAGAGATCGACCCCGGTTATGCCGCGGCGCTGCGTGAGGCGGTAGCGTCCGGGGTCGAGGTACTGGCCTATGGGGTACGCTTGACTGCCGAGGAAGTGTGTATCGACCGTCGTCTGGACGTATTGCTCAACGGCTAGATCTGAACCCAGATGCCCTGGCTGTCTTCCCGACAGGGGATGGCCGTCAGGGACTGCCCGGCACAAGGGCCGGCCACGCATTCGCCGTTTTCGATCAGAAACAGCGCGCCGTGGGTGGCGCACTGAATCAGGCTGGCGCTGGGATCGAGGAACTGATCGGGCTGCCACTCCAGGGCGACCCCGCGATGGGGGCAGCGGTTGGTGTAGACGTAGACCTTTCGATCGCGGCGCACCGCGAAAAGTGGCTGGCCTTCGAGGTTGAAACCTCGGCTGGAAGCCTCCGGCAGATCGCCGGGGGGGCAAAGAAACTTCATGTCTATCCTCGGTAACCGACGGCTCTGGGCTCAGGCTGTCACAGTTTTCCTGCGGGCGCTTGATGAAACATGTCTGTGCTTGACGGTCAAATGCAAACAATTATCAAATGGCCGCTTCGCCTGTGGGGCGCTTGCTCATTTCGATGCCTGGGTTGCAGGGCATGTCACATGCACGGCGGCTTCCGTGGGCCCACTCTCTGAAGGAATACCTTTATGCGTTCGAGTGCCCGCGCAATCGCGCTCTGTGTCGGACTTCTGGCCAGCCATGCCGCTGTGGCGGCCGAGTTGCCACAACGCTGGGTGAGCGCCGGTGGCGCCTTGTCCGAATGGGTGAGCGCGCTGGGCGCCGAGTCGAAGCTGGTGGGCGTGGACACCACCAGCCAGCATCCCGAGTCCCTGAAGAAGCTGCCGAGCATCGGTTATCAGCGCCAGCTGTCGGCGGAAGGCATTCTCAGCCTGCGTCCGCAGATTCTGCTGGGCACCGAAGAGATGGGGCCACCACCGGTGCTCTCGCAGGTGCGCAGCGCCGGGGTGCAGGTCGAGCTGTTCTCGGCCCAGGCCGACCTGCCGACCCTGCAGGGCAATCTGCAGCATCTGGGCAAGTTGCTGGGCAGCGAAGACAAGGCGACGCAACTGTTCGAGCAATATAAGCAGCAACTGGATCAGCAGCAGGCCTGGGTCAGCCAGGCCCGGAAAAAGCAGGCGCCGCCGGGTGTGCTGCTGTTGCTCGGGCATGCGGGTGGCAAACCTCTGATTGCCGGCAAGGACACCGCTGCCGACTGGCTGTTGCAGCAGGCGGGTGGACGCAATCTTGCCACCCACACGGGGTACAAACCCTTTTCCACGGAGTCGTTGGCCGAACTCAACCCCCAGGTGCTGGTGTTTGCCGATCGCAGCCTGAGCGGCGGGGCGGCCCGCGCCGCGCTGTTCAAGGAGAACCCGATTCTCGCCTCCAGCGGTGCGGCGAAGGCCGGCCGGGTCTTCGAGATTGATCCGACCTTGCTGGTGGGAGGCCTGGGGCCACGCTTGCCACAGAACCTGAAAAGGCTGTCAGCCGATTTCTACCCAGCCGCGCCGGGCCAGGCCAGCACCGCCCAATGACCCCTTTGCTTAAACCCCGTGCGTTGTTCATTGGCCTGAGCCTGCTGTGCCTGTTGGCGATCTGGTTGTCCCTGGCGCTCGGGCCGGTCAGCCTGCCGCTGTTCGATACCCTGCGTGCCGCCCTGCGTTTGCTGGGCTTGCCCATTGAGGGGCAGGGGCTGGAGCAGGCCGAACTGATCCTCGGACAGATTCGCTTGCCTCGCACCTTGCTGGGTTTGGCGGTAGGGGGCGTCCTGGCGCTGTCCGGCGTGGCGATGCAAGGGCTGTTTCGCAATCCCTTGGCCGACCCGGGGCTGGTAGGCGTCTCGAGTGGCGCGGCGCTGGGCGCGGCCTTTGCCATCGTCGGTGGCTCGCTGCTGGGCGGCGTGCCGGAAGCGATCGGTCCTTACCTGCTGTCGTTCTGTGCCTTTCTCGGTGGTCTGGTGGTGGCGTGGCTGGTCTACCGCCTGGGACGGCGCAACGGCCAGACCCATGTGGCGACCATGCTGTTGGCCGGGATTGCGTTGACGGCGCTGGCCAGCTCGGCGGTGGGCCTGTTCACCTACCTGGCCGACGATGCGACCTTGCGTACCCTGACGTTCTGGAACCTGGGCAGTCTCAACGGCGCCAGTTATTCGAGATTGTGGCCACTGTTGCTGGTCAGTGCGGCTGTGGCGTTGTGGCTGCCACGCCGGGCCAAGGCCTTGAATGCCTTGCTGCTGGGCGAGTCCGAGGCCGGTCATCTGGGGATCGATGTCGAACGGTTGAAGCGAGAACTGGTGTTCTGTACCGCGCTGGGTGTTGGTGCGGCTGTCGCCGCTGCCGGGCTGATCGGCTTTGTCGGGCTGGTGGTGCCCCATCTGGTGCGCCTGCTGGCGGGGCCTGACCACCGGACCTTGTTGCCAGCGTCGATACTGGCCGGCGCCAGCCTGCTGTTGCTGGCCGATCTGGTGGCGCGCCTGGCGCTGGCGCCTGCGGAGTTGCCCATCGGCATCGTGACCGCCTTTATCGGTGCGCCCTTCTTTTTGTTTCTGTTGTTGCGAGGGCGTGCCTGATGCTGCGAGCGGAAAATCTGGCGGTGCGCCGTGGCAGGAAAACCGTGCTGGAGGGGATCGACCTTGAACTCAAGCCCGGTGAAGTGCTGGGAGTGCTGGGCCCCAATGGCGCAGGTAAAAGCACCTTGCTGGCGGCCTTGTGTGGCGAGTTGAAACCCGATCACGGCCAGGTCTGGCTGGATCAGTGCGAACTCTGCAGATGGGACGGCGGGCAAAAGGCGCAAAGGCTGGCGGTACTGCCGCAAAGTTCGACACTCGAGTTCGCTTTCCGGGTCGAGGAGGTCGTCGGCCTGGGACGCCTGCCTTATCAAAGCGGCCGGGCACGGGATGACGAGATCGTCATGCAAGCCCTGCAAGCGGCGGATGCCGGGCATCTGCACGGTCGCAGCTATGTGGCCTTGTCGGGCGGCGAACGTCAGCGCGTGCACCTGGCCCGGGTGTTGGCGCAGCTATGGCCGGGCGCGGCCGGCCAGACCCTGTTGCTCGATGAGCCGACCTCGGCCCTCGACCCTTTGCATCAACATGTCACCTTGCAGGCCATCCGCGAGTTTGCCGATCGTGGGGTCGCGGTCCTGGTGATCCTGCATGATCTGAACCTCGCCGCGCGATATTGTGATCGCCTGTTGCTGCTCGAAGGCGGGCGGCCCCACTCGCTGGACAGTCCGGCGCAGGTGCTGCGGCCCGAACCGCTCAAGGCCGTGTTTGGGCTGGAGGTGTTGGTGCAGGCGCATCCCGAGCGCGGCCACCCTTTGATCATCGCCCGCTGAGGCGATTCGCGGAGACGCCAGATGCGTGTGCTATTGATCCTGAGTGTGTTGCTGCTGGGCGCCTGCCAGGGCGTGCCGGTCATGCCTGAACTTCCGGTCCAGGCTGATAGCGCGGCGATTCTGGACCTGCGCAGTGGAAAGGCCCTGACCCCGGAGGAGCTGGTCATTCGTCTGTCCCGGGCATCTCGGGTGATTGTCGGCGAACAGCATGACCACCCCGAACATCACGCCTTGCAGCTATGGCTGTTGCAGGCGATGGCGACCCAGCGCGCGCAAGGCAGCCTGCTATTGGAAATGCTCACGCCGGACCAGCAACCGCGGGTCGATTCACTCCGTCAACACCGGGCGACGCAGGGGCTGCCTGATGACCTGCCTGGCGCGCTGGCCTGGTCGCCGGGTTGGGCCTGGGCATTGTACGGACCTATCGTGCGTTATGCGTTATTCCAGCCTTATCCATTGCTGGCCGCCAATCTGGACAGCTCCGAAGTTCGCACTATCTATCGCCAGGCACCGGCCTTGAGTGGTGAACACTCGAATGCCGCGTCGGTGCGTAACGAGTTGTTGCAGCAAGTCCGAGACTCCCATTGTGGGCTACTGCCCGAAAGCCAGATGCCGGCGATGCTGGCGGTGCAGCAGCAACGTGACCGACGCATGGCTGAGGGCTTGCTGGCGGCACCGACGCCGGCGCTGCTTTTTGCCGGGGCCTTTCATGCGCGCAAGGATGTCGGGGTGCCGGTTCACCTGCAGGACCTTGGCGCCTCGAACGGCGCCGTGGTGCTGATGCTGGCGCAGAAGGGCGCACAGGTATCGGCGCAAAGCGCGGATTATGTGTGGTACAGCGCGCGGCTGCCGGAGAAGGATTACTGCGCCGAGATGCGCCAGTAGGCGGATGGCTTTTTTCAGGCAAAAAAAGACCCGGCAAGAGCCGGGTCAAATAACCGTGATTAGCCTGATGAGGAGATAATCTGAGAGTCCGAACCACTGGTCTTCCAGGTTATCGACTGATCTCGCGACCAGTTGTGATAATCATAACGATTCTCATTACCAAGTCAACAAGGTTTTTCCTGTTTCTGCGAATTCCGCCAAACGCTCGTTTGGATTGCCCGTAAGTACGGGGCTTTAAAGGTTGGCGCTCAGGCTGTGCAAGCGGCTGACTTCCTCGTTCAACAGGTCGATTCGCCGCGCCATGCTTTCGATCAGGCTATGGGCGATACGTGGATTGCTCTGAGTCAGGCTGAGAAACTGGCTCTTGGGGATCAGCATCAGGGTGCATGGCTCGCTGGCAATCACGCTGGCGTTGCGTTTCTCCCCGGTGAAAATGGCCATCGCACCAAAGATCTCGTCCTTGGGCACGTCTCCGACCTTGTGTCCGTCGACAAAGGCTTCGGCGTGCCCTTCGATAATGACGAACACATGATCGGCGTCATCGCCCTGGCGGATCAGCACCTCGCCCTTGGCCACGCGTTGAAAACCGTTGCTGTTGCGCAACTCGGGTTGCTTGAGGCGGGCAACGGCATCGGACAGCAGGGCGGTTTGTCCGATCAGGTACTGCAGAAACAGTTCGGAACGCTGTTCGTCGGCATACAGATGCTGGAACACCGCGGAACGCTGATAGGGGATCAGGCTCAACGGCTGCTCGCTGCTGAGTTGCCAGCGCGGCAACTCGGCTCCTCGACGTAGCCCGAGCAGATCGCCTTCATGCAGATAAAACAGTGGGCGCTCATCGATACTGGCTTGTACCTGGCCGCTTTCGAGCAGGAACAGCTGGCTGTCGGCAAGGCTGCTGGAGAGGTCCTTGGAAGGGGCCACTTCCATTACGTCGCCGGACGGCAGCAGGCCTTCCAGCAGGCGCGGCGGGATGCTTTGCAGCCGATTGATCAAGGCGTCGGCGTAAGCCGGTTGTTCCCCCAGTAGATACATGAAAAGCCTGCCAGGTCAGTTCTTGTGGCGTGAAGAAATGGCGTCCAGCTGTTTATTGAGTGCTTCCTTGCGTTCTGCCGGAATGTCATTCCAGTGCACATCCATCAGGGCGCCTTCGATGGCGTACAACAGCACCTTCGAGGCTCGAAAACCTCGGGTCCGCACGGCTCGATAGGCGTCCACCGCCCCCAGGCGGCGCAAGTCCGAAGCGCTATGGATGCCCACCGCATGCAGCCATTGTGCCGACGTCTTGCCAAGGTTCTTAAGGTGTTGCAATTCATCATTCATCAAGCCTCCTTGCGACGGCCGAATGGTGCGTGGGCAAGTCTCAAAGGAGTGTAGCGCTCAGTAGGAAAAGCGCTGTTCTTTGGTCGGCTTTGGCGCAAAAGCTTCTAAGGCGACAGAGGAAAGTACGTCAGAAGCAGAGGGAGGGGAGGGAAGGAGGCAGGCCAAGTCCAGCGTAAGGCAGAGAGCGCCGGACCTTGGAGCAAAAACGGCGATTACTTGGTGCGGTAGCGCAGGCGAGTGCCGAAATTGACGGACATCAGGATTTCATCGGCGGTCAGTTCGGGCGGGAAGTAGGCGCCGGAGATCTGCGCATGGGCCAGGCTGGCGCCTTCCATGGCGGAATTGCGCAGGTCGAGGCCGCGCAGGTCGGCAGAGCGGAAGTAGGCGTCGGTGAAGTCGATGCCGTCGGCGTTCAGTTCACGTAGGTCGAGCCCACGAAAATCGCCGCCGCGCATGTCGACAGTCTGGTCTTTCGGGCGCTCCCGGTTAAAGCCGTCGATGTCGTCTTTGTGCAGCAAAGCGTAAAGGGGGGTGTCGAGAAGTTTGGGCTGACTCATGGGGCGTCACCTGCTGGAATTATGACGCCAGTATAGTGCCACTATTTTTCAGCCGTGAAGCCTTTGCGGTTTCACGGCTGAAATAGTTGATTACAAGCCTGGGAGACGCTGGCGAATATTCGCGACCAGGGCGTCGAGGCTCCCGCTTTCATTGGTCTCGACGCGCTTGCTGCGCAGTACTTCTTCGGCGCTCAGGGCTTCGCGATTGGCTTGCTGCTGTTCGATCACGGCCAGGGTCGCGTCCGACGGGTCGTTGCGATCGGCCTGGCGTTGCGCCAGCCAGCTGGCGATGACGGCCTGCGGGGCGTTGCAGTCGATGATCAGGCAAGGGGTGCCGGTCGCTTCGGCAACCTTGGCCGCAGCATCACGCTGGTCGCGCTTGAGGTAGGTGGCGTCGATAACCACCGGGAAACCGGCGCGCAGGACGATACCGGCAAGTTCATGCAGGCGGTCATAGGTCGCGGTGTTGGCCTGGGCATTATAAATGCCGACATTCGGATCGTTCTGTACCTGCTGCTCGCCGAACAGGCGTTTGCGCTCGACATCGGAACGCAGGCGAACGGCGCCCAAAGCCTCCACCAGGCGCATGGCCACATGGCTTTTACCAACGGCGGAAACGCCAGAAGTAATCGCCAGGAAACGCGATGGAATGGTGCTGTAGCTCTCTGCCAGGTTGGCGTAGTTGCGGTACTGGCGCAGGGCCGTGGCGCGCTGCATCGGGCTGGCGTCGGCCGGCATGCTGAACAGGGCGACCTTGGCCCGTACCAGGGCGCGGTAGGCTTTGTAGAAATTCAGCAGCTCCAGGCCCTGATAGTCACCGGTCTGTTCCAGGTACTGGCTGATGAAGCGGCGTGCCAGGCATTTCAGGCCGCGGTCTTCCAGGTCCATGGCGAGGAAGCCGGCGTCGGCATAGACATCAGTGAAGCGGAACGGCTCGTTGAACTCGATGCAATCGAAGATCACTACCTTGCCGTCGATGAGCGTTGCGTTACCCAGATGGATGTCGCCGTGGCATTCGCGGATGAAGCCCTCGGCCTTGCGCTCGGCGAAGAGCGGCTTGAGGCGTTCGAAGCTGCTTTCGGCCCAGGCTTGCAGGGCTTCAAGTTGCTGCAGGTCGGCCTTGTCGCTGAGGAACGGGCGGATCTGCTCGAAGTTCTGACGTACCGGTTCCATTACGCTTTCCGGGGTGCCGGCTACGTGGGCTGCGGGAACTCGCGGGGCGTCGAGGTGGAACCTGGCAATCTGCCGGGCCATTTCGTCGATGTGCGCGGTGGTCAGTTCGCCATTGGCTTGCAGGGTGCTGAGCAGTTGGCTTTGCGGGAACTGGCGCATTTTCAGCGCGTATTCGATGACCGGGCCGTCGCCTGCGATCTGCGGCGCGTCGACAGTGCCGGTGATCGGCAACACTTCCAGATACAAATCATCGGTCAGGCGCTGGTTGAGACGCAGCTCTTCACCACAGAAGTGCCCACGCGCTTCAAGGCCGGTGAAATCGAGAAAGCCGAAGTTGACCGGCTTTTTCAGCTTATAGGCATAGGGGCCGGTGAGCAGGACCCAGGAAATATGGGTCTCGATGACCTGGAATCCGTCTACGGGATGCGGGTAGAGGGCCGGGTTTTGCAGGGCGGCGATCAGGGATTGGCTCACAGGCGATCCTTCAGAGTCGGGGAAAATTCAAGGGCGTCATTATGGCCGCTGACAGGGCTAACGCAAACCTCGGGCGGCTCCTGTTGACTATGAATAAAGTGCGTATAATCCGCCGCCATGACTCGTACTCGATCCCCCCGTTCCGCTAAAAAACGTCCGTCTAGTGGCCCGCGCCCCTGGCTGGGCTGGGCCTTGAAGCTCGGTCTGGTCGCTCTGGTGGTGCTCGCCGGCTTTGCGGTTTATCTCGATGCCGTGGTCCAGGAGAAATTCTCCGGCAAGCGCTGGACCATTCCGGCCAAGGTCTATGCGCGCCCGCTGGAGCTGTTCGTCGGACAGAAGCTCAGCAAGGACGATTTCCTCACCGAGCTCGACGCACTTGGCTATCGCCGCGAAAGTGTGGTCAACGGCCCTGGTGCTGCGTCGGTCAGTGGCAACACCGTTGAACTCAATACCCGCGGTTTCCAGTTCTATGAAGGCATGGAACAGGCGCAACCGGTGCGAGTGCGTTTCTCCGGCGACTACGTGGCCGAGCTGTCGGGCAGCAAAGGCTCGAAACTGGCCGTGGTGCGCCTGGAGCCGCTGCTGATTGGCGGCCTGTATCCGAAGAATCTCGAAGACCGGATCCTGATCAAGATCGATCAGGTGCCTCCTTATCTGCTGGAAACCCTGGTGGCGGTCGAGGACCGGGATTTCTACAGCCACTTTGGCGTGTCGCCGAAGTCGATCGCCCGGGCGGTGTGGGTCAATACCTCGTCCGGTGCCATGCGCCAGGGCGGCAGTACCCTGACCCAGCAGTTGGTCAAGAACTTCTACCTGACCAACGAGCGCAGCCTGAGCCGCAAGCTCACCGAAGCGATGATGGCCCTGCTGCTTGAGCTGCATTACGACAAGCGCGAGATCCTCGAGGCGTACCTCAACGAGGTCTTCATCGGTCAGGACGGCCAGCGTGCGGTGCACGGTTTCGGCCTGGCCAGCCAGTTCTTCTTCAGCCAGCCGCTGGCTGAACTGAAGTTGCATCAGATCGCCTTGCTGGTAGGGATGGTCAAGGGCCCGTCCTATTACAACCCGCGTCGTTATCCGGAGCGCGCGCTGGAACGGCGTAACCTGGTGCTCGATCTGCTGGCGCAGCAGGGTGTGGCGACGCCGGAGCAGGTCGAAGCGGCGAAGAAAATGCCCTTGGGCGTGACCAAGCGCGGCAGCCTGGCGGACAGCTCGTTCCCCGGCTTCCTGGACCTGGTGAAGCGTCAGTTGCGTGAGGATTACCGCGACGAAGACTTGACCGAGGAAGGCCTGCGGATTTTCACCAGTTTCGACCCGATTCTGCAGATGAAGGCCGAGGCTTCGGTCAGTGACACTTTCAAGCGTCTGGCCGGGCGCAAGGGATCGGATGAAGTCGAAGCGGCGATGGTGGTGACCAATCCGGAAACCGGCGAAGTCCAGGCCATGATCGGCAGCCGTCAGGCCGGTTTTGCCGGTTTCAACCGGGCGCTGGATGCGGTGCGGCCGATCGGCTCCCTGATCAAGCCTGCGGTTTACCTGACGGCACTGGAGAAACCCAGCCAGTACACCCTGACCAGTTGGCTCTCCGACGAGGCCTTCTCGGTGAAAGGCGGCGACGGGCAAGTGTGGAAACCCCAGAACTACGACCGTCGTTCCCATGGCACGGTCTTCCTTTATCAGGGGCTGGCCCATTCCTATAACCTGTCGACCGCGCGCCTGGGCCTGGAAGTCGGTGTGCCGAACGTGCTGAAGACCCTGGGACGCCTTGGCGTCACCCGCGAATTCCCGGCGTTCCCTTCGATGCTGCTGGGGGCGGGGGGCTTGAGCCCGATGGAAGTCGCCACCATGTACCAGACCCTGGCCAACGGCGGTTTCAACACCCCGATGCGCGGGATCCGTAGTGTGCTGACCGCCGAAGGCGAGCCGCTGAAGCGTTATCCGTTCCAGATCCAGCAACGTTTCGACCCGGGTTCGATCTACCTGATCCAGAGCGCGATGCAGCGCGTCATGCGCGAAGGTACCGGCAGCTCGGTCTACAACGTGTTGCCGCGTTCCCTGGCGCTGGCGGGCAAGACTGGTACCAGTAACGATTCCCGCGACAGCTGGTTCGCCGGTTTCAGCCAGGATCTGCTGGCGGTGGTCTGGCTGGGGCGTGATGACAACGGCAAGACACCGTTCACCGGCGCCACTGGCGCGTTGCAGGTTTGGACCAGTTTCATGCGCAAGGCCGACCCGCTGCCATTGGATATGCCGCAACCGGATAACGTGGTGCAGGCCTGGGTCGACTCGCGGACCGGGCAAGGCTCGGATGCCAACTGTCCGGGTGCCGTGCAGATGCCGTATATTCGCGGCAGTGAACCCCCACCCGGTCCTGCATGCGGCGGCGATGTCCCGGCGCCTGTTGAGTCGGTGATGGATTGGGTCAAGGGCTGGATGAATTAAGCGAAGAGGGTTTGACGTGAACAAGTGGTGGATTCCAGCTATTACAGCTCTGGCTTTGCTCAATGGTTGCGCCAGCGTGCAGCGTGGCTCGATTCCGGTGGTGGACTCCGGTACCTCCGTGTCCAATAGCGAGCGCATTTCGGCCAATGGTGGCTTTCGTCAGACGACCATCAAGCGTCCGGCGCAGGCACAGACTCAAAGTATTCCGCAGGACTCGGGCGTGGTGGTGATGGTGCCGGGCGGGGCTGCGGCCACTGCCGCGCCAATCAGCAGCGCGCCGATTACCCCGGGCCCGATCACGCCTGGACCTATCGATACCTCACCGATCCAGTCTGCGCCGATCAATCAGGGCAGCTACAGCCTGCCGCCGACGCCGAGCGGAGTACCTTCGGCCAGCTCTGGCGGGCTGTCCGCCGATGAGCAACTGGATGGTCCGGTGCTGGCACTGTTGACTACGGCCCAGCAGCAACAGGCGAGTGGCGACCTGAACGGCGCTTCCTCCAGCCTCGAGCGCGCTCAGCGTGTAGCACCGCGTGAGCCGCAGGTGCTGTATCGCCTGGCCCAGGTACGCATGGCCCAGGGCGATGCAGCGCAGGCTGAACAGTTTGCCCGTCGCGGCCTGAGCTTCGCCAACGGTCGTCCTGACCTGCAGGCCAGCCTGTGGGCATTGATCGCCCAGGCGCGCGAGAAACAGGGCGATGCCGCCGGTGCCGCTCAGGCCCGACAGAAAGCCAAGGTGTCTCTGTGATGGATGCGCGTTTTCCAAAGATTGCCGAGCAGTTGCTGTTGATCGAGCGTGAGCTGCGGTTGCAGGGGTTGTGGGATGACACCCCACCGAGCACCGAGGCCCTGGCCAGTATCGAGCCGTTTGCCGTGGACACACTGGAGTTCGAGCAATGGCTGCAGTGGATCTTCCTGCCGCGGATGAAGGCGATTCTTGAACAGGACCTGCCGCTGCCCAGCGCCTCGGGCATCCAGGAAATGGCCGAAGTGGTATTCGCCGGTCGCCCGATGCAGGGCCGGGACCTTCAGTTGCAGATCCTGCTCAAAGAGTTCGACCAACTGATCGTCGCCACCCGCTAAACCCTCTGCAACCACTGCCTAGCGGCAGTGGTTGTCGATCACCTTCTGCGTTTCCACGATGCGCTGCTGACGCTGTTCCTCGGTCAGGCGGCGCGTTCCCTCCTCTGTGTTCTCGCTCAGGCGCGGGTTGTTCTGCAACTGCGTCAGGCTGGCCCGTGCCTGTGTGCAAAAACGCCTGCGCTCGGCTTCCTGCCTGGCGAGCTGTTGCTTGGCCTGGTTGTCCATGACCTGTTGCTGGGTGTCCGGCTTGTCGGGTGACGGCGTACGGGACGCACCTTGCGGGTTTTTCGGCAGGGTGATGACGGTGCTGGCCACGCCTTGGGGTGGCTGGGCGTCGAAATGGGTGACTCCCTGGGCGTCGACCCATTTGTAAATCTGCCCGGCCTGGCACGGGAGAGTCATGGCGAGCAGCAGGCCGGCGGTCATGGCGAAGGTTCGCATTTTTGAATTCCTTATCCAGGATTGCGCAATTGAAGCGCAGACACTCGCGGTTTACAGGTTTTTTCTTGCGTTCTCATGCGCTTAGTTCGAATAAAGCACATTGACGTCTTGACTTGCAGAGGGCGAAACAGAAGAATCCAAAGTCCGCTGTAGAGGGACTGCCAGAAGCAGACCCACTCGGCAGAACATGAGGCGCACATCCGCGCCGACCTGCTACACCCGCAACGCGTTACCTCGCGCTGGGTGGGAAAACCCCGCAACACTTGGGGCACTCCCAATACTTGCTCAGTCAGTGCTGACGTAGTCGGCGACCACCGTCGCTCATGCTCTGCTGAGAAGTAAACCTATTAAGACCCGTCCCCTTTCAAGAGGGCGGTATTCTGGCGTTTTAGAGGTGAACAACGTGGAGCTTTTATCTGGCGGTGAGATGCTCGTCCGCTTTTTGCGTGACGAAGGCGTCAAATATATCTATGGGTACCCGGGTGGTGCTCTCCTTCATGTCTACGATGCCCTGTTCAAAGAACCGGAAGTGACCCACATCCTGGTTCGTCACGAGCAAGCGGCTACCCATATGGCTGACGGCTACGCCCGTGCCACCGGCAAGGCCGGTGTGGTACTGGTGACTTCCGGCCCTGGCGCGACCAATGCCATCACCGGTATCGCCACTGCCTATATGGACTCCATTCCAATGGTGATCATTTCCGGTCAGGTGCCTAGCACCATGGTCGGTACCGACGCGTTCCAGGAAACCGACATGATCGGTATCTCCCGGCCGATCGTGAAGCATAGCTTCATGATCAAGCACGCTTCGGAAATCCCGGAAGTCATGAAGAAGGCGTTCTACCTGGCGCAATCCGGTCGTCCGGGTCCAGTCGTGGTCGATGTCCCTAAGGACATGACCAATCCGGCTGAAAAGTTCGAATACGTTTTCCCTAAAAAAGCGAAGCTGCGCTCCTACAGCCCGGCTGTTCGTGGGCATTCCGGGCAAATCCGCAAGGCGGCAGAAATGCTCCTGGCGGCCAAGCGTCCTGTGCTGTACGCAGGCGGCGGCGTGATCCTCGGTGGTGGCTCCGCGCCGCTGACCGAACTGGCACAAATGCTCAACCTGCCGGTCACCAATACCCTGATGGGCTTGGGGGCCTACCCTGGCACCGATCGTCAGTTCGTCGGCATGCTCGGCATGCACGGCAGCTACACCGCCAACCTGACCATGCACCATGCCGATGTGATCCTGGCAGTCGGCGCGCGTTTCGACGACCGTGTCATCAACGGCCCGGCGAAATTCTGCCCGAACGCCAAGATCATCCACGTCGACATCGACCCGGCGTCCATCTCCAAGACCATCAAGGCAGACGTGCCGATCGTGGGTCCGGTAGAGAGCGTCCTGACCGAAATGGTCGCGGCCCTCAAGGAAATCGGCGAAACCCCGAACAAGGACACAGTCGCCAGTTGGTGGAAGCAGATCGAGGAGTGGCGCGGTGATCGCGGCCTGTTCCCTTACGACAAGGGCGATGGCAGCATCATCAAGCCGCAGACCGTGATCGAGACCCTCTGCGAAGTGACCAAGGGCGACGCCTATGTGACTTCCGACGTGGGTCAGCACCAGATGTTCGCGGCGCAGTACTACCGGTTCAACAAGCCCAATCGCTGGATCAACTCCGGTGGCCTGGGCACGATGGGCTTTGGTTTCCCTGCGGCCATGGGCGTCAAGTTGAGTTTCCCTGATGCTGACGTTGCCTGTGTAACGGGCGAGGGCAGTATCCAGATGAACATTCAGGAACTGTCGACCTGCCTGCAGTACGACCTGCCGGTCAAGATCATCAACCTGAACAACGGTGCGCTGGGTATGGTGCGTCAGTGGCAGGACATGAACTACGGTAGCCGTCACTCGCATTCCTACATGGAATCGCTGCCTGATTTCGTCAAGCTGGCCGAAGCCTATGGGCACGTGGGCATTCGCGTCACGGACCTGAAGGACCTGAAGCCGAAGATGGAAGAAGCATTCGCCATGAAAGATCGTCTGGTGTTCCTCGACATCCAGGTCGATACCAGCGAGCACGTCTACCCGATGCAGATCAAAGACGGCTCCATGCGCGATATGTGGCTGAGCAAGACGGAGCGTACTTAATCATGCGGCACATTATCTCCTTGCTTCTGGAAAACGAACCGGGCGCCTTGTCTCGTGTGGTTGGCCTGTTTTCGCAGCGCAACTACAACATCGAAAGCCTGACCGTGGCGCCGACCGAAGACCCGACCCTGTCGCGTCTGACGCTGACCACCGTGGGGCACGATGAAATCATCGAGCAGATCACCAAGAACCTGAACAAGCTGGTTGAAGTGGTCAAGCTGGTCGACCTGTCGGAAAGCGCTCACATCGAGCGCGAGCTGATGCTGGTAAAGGTCAAGGCCACCGGCGCCCAGCGCGCCGAGGTCAAGCGCACTACCGATATTTACCGTGGGCAGATCGTCGACGTCAGTGCCAGCGTGTATACCGTTCAATTGACCGGTACCAGCGACAAGCTCGACAGTTTCATCCAGTCGATCGGCACCGCCTCGATTCTGGAAACCGTACGCAGTGGCGTCACCGGCATTGCCCGTGGCGATAAAGTACTCAGCATCTAACTCAAATTAGCGAACGGCCTGAACGGCCTGATATAGGGGAAATTCATGAAAGTTTTCTACGATAAAGACTGCGACCTCTCGATCATCCAGGGCAAGAAAGTTGCCATCATCGGTTACGGTTCCCAGGGCCACGCTCAAGCGTGCAACCTGAAAGACTCCGGCGTCGACGTGACCGTTGGCCTGCGTAAAGGCTCGGCTACCGTTGCCAAGGCTGAAGCCCATGGCCTGAAAGTGACCGACGTTGCCGCGGCCGTTGCCGGCGCCGACCTGGTCATGATCCTGACCCCGGACGAGTTCCAGTCCCAGCTGTACAAGAACGAAATCGAGCCGAACATCAAGAAGGGCGCCACCCTGGCCTTCTCCCACGGCTTCGCGATCCACTACAACCAGGTTGTTCCGCGCGCCGACCTCGACGTGATCATGATCGCGCCGAAGGCCCCGGGTCACACCGTGCGTTCCGAGTTCGTCAAGGGCGGCGGTATCCCTGACCTGATCGCTATCTACCAGGACGCTTCCGGCAACGCCAAGAACGTTGCTCTGTCCTACGCCGCTGGCGTGGGCGGCGGCCGTACCGGCATCATCGAAACCACCTTCAAGGACGAGACTGAAACCGACCTGTTCGGCGAGCAGGCTGTTCTGTGTGGCGGTACCGTCGAGCTGGTCAAAGCCGGTTTCGAAACCCTGGTCGAAGCTGGCTACGCGCCAGAAATGGCCTACTTCGAATGCCTGCACGAACTGAAGCTGATCGTTGACCTCATGTACGAAGGCGGTATCGCCAACATGAACTACTCGATCTCCAACAACGCCGAGTACGGCGAGTACGTGACCGGCCCTGAAGTGATCAACGCCGAATCCCGTCAGGCCATGCGCAACGCTCTGAAGCGCATCCAGGACGGCGAATACGCCAAGATGTTCATCAGCGAAGGCGCCACCGGCTATCCATCGATGACCGCCAAGCGTCGTAACAACGCCGCTCACGGTATCGAAATCATCGGTGAACAACTGCGTTCGATGATGCCGTGGATCGGTGCCAACAAAATCGTCGACAAAGCCAAGAACTAAGTTCGAGTCTTGTCAGGGAAAACGCGGCCTAGGCCGCGTTTTTTCGTTTGGATAGACAGGTTCTGGTATAAAGCTGGATCCTTTGTGGTCCAATCATGGCCCTGGGTATCGTCGAAACTTTTCACACCGTTGCAAGGTAATGTCCATGAGCGAACGTCCCGAAGAGCCAAACCAGGCCTCTGACGCCGATAGCCTGCTACCCATCGATGAGCATGTCGAAGAGGGGCATGACGCTGAAGGCCGTAAAGTCCGGCATCGTGGTATCTATCTGCTGCCGAACCTCTTCACCACCGCGAACCTGTTCGCCGGTTTCTACTCGATCATCAATTCCATGAGTGCCCAGAGCGCGTTGAGCGCCGGTGACGCGGCAGGAGCGAGCAAGTATTTCGCGTTCGCGGCCATCGCGATCTTTGTCGCCATGGTGCTCGATGGCCTGGACGGGCGCGTAGCCCGCATGACCAATACCCAGAGCGCTTTTGGCGCTGAGTATGACTCGCTGTCCGACATGGTTGCCTTCGGCGTTGCGCCTGCCTTGCTGGCCTTTGGTTGGGCGCTGGGTGACATGGGCAAGGTCGGCTGGATGGTCGCCTTCATCTATGTAGCTGGCGCGGCGTTGCGTCTGGCTCGTTTCAACACCCAGGTGGGGACTGCCGACAAGCGCTACTTCATCGGCCTGGCCAGCCCGGCCGCGGCGGGTGTGGTGGCCGGTATCGTCTGGGCATTCAGCGATTACGGTATCCAGGGTTCGAAGATGTCGTTCCTGGTGGCGCTGATGGTCGCGGCGGCCGGCATGCTGATGGTCAGTAATATCAAGTACAACAGCTTCAAGGAGCTGGATCTGAAGGGGCGCGTACCTTTCGTGGCGATCCTCGCCGTGGTTCTGGTATTCGCCGTGGTCTTCAGTGATCCGCCGCGGATTTTGTTGCTGGTTTTCCTCGCCTACGCAGCCTCTGGCCCGATTCAGTACTTGTTGCATCTTCGTCGGCGCAAAACGTTGCCTTAATGTAATTTCCCCCATACTCCGCAGTCTATTGGTGCATCAGTCCTCCAATGCTGCGGAGTTGCCATGTTGATCAAAGTCCCCAAGTCGTCTGACTGCAAAGAGTCGGATGTCACGCCTGAATCCCTTTATGTCTCTCGTCGTAGCCTGTTGGGCGGGGCCATTGCCGGTCTGGCTGCCTGTGCGCTGCCGCGTTGGGCCAGTGCCGAAGACGCGGGGCGCTATCCGGATGTCGAGCCTGGCAAGGCACCGTCATGGTTTGTGCAAAAACTACCGGAAACAAAATGGCAGGCGGTCAACGTCAAGGATGAGGCGATCACCCCGTTCAAGGACGCCACCCACTACAACAACTTCTATGAGTTCGGTACCGACAAGGGCGACCCGGCTGCCAATGCCGGCGCGCTGAAAACCGAACCCTGGAGCGTGGTGGTGGACGGGGAGGTGGGTAAACCAGGGCGTTATGCGCTGGAAGACTTCATGAAGCCTTATCGGTTGGAAGAGCGGATCTACCGGCTGCGTTGTGTCGAGGCCTGGTCCATGGTGATTCCCTGGATCGGTTTCCCGATTTCCGAGTTGCTCAAGCAGGTCGAGCCAACTTCGAAGGCCAAATACATCCGCTTCGAAACCCTTCAGGACCCTAAAAGCATGCCCGGTCAGCGTTCGGGTTTTGCCCTGATCGACTGGCCTTATGTAGAAGGCCTGCGCCTGGATGAGGCGATGCACCCGCTGGCGATTCTGGCCGTGGGGATGTATGGCCGCGAGCTGCCTAACCAGAACGGCGCGCCATTGCGTTTGGTGGTGCCCTGGAAGTACGGCTTCAAGAGCATCAAGTCCATCGTGCGCATCAGTCTGGTGGAGGAGCAGCCGAAAACCACCTGGCAAAGCATCGCCGCCAATGAGTACGGCTTTTACGCGAACGTGAATCCTACGGTTGATCACCCTCGCTGGACTCAGGCGCGCGAGCGTCGCCTGCCTAGCGGCCTGTTCAGTCCCAATGTGCGTGAGACGCAGATGTTCAACGGCTACGCGGATGAAGTCGTTTCTTTATATACCGGCCTGGATCTGCGGAAGAATTACTGATGCGCTATCCACTCTGGCGCCTTGGCGTCTTTATCGTTGCGGCTATCTGGCCTTTGCTCTGGTTGTACCAGGCTTGGGCCTCTGCTCTCGGACCCGATCCAGGGAAAGTGCTGGTCGATCGTCTGGGGTTGGGGACGCTGATCTTTTTGCTGATCACCCTGAGCATGACCCCTCTACAGAAACTGACGGGGTGGGTGGGCTGGATCGCGGTACGCCGACAGCTCGGTTTGTGGTGCTTTGCTTATGTGGTGCTGCATTTAAGTGCCTACGCCGTATTTATCCTCGGGCTCGATTGGTCACAGCTGGGAGTGGAGTTGCGTAAGCGGCCCTACATTATTGTTGGAAGCCTGGGGTTCCTCGGGTTGTTGGCCTTGGCGGTGACTTCTAATAGATACAGCCAGCGTCGCCTGGGCAGTCGTTGGAAGAAACTGCATCGGTTGGTCTATCTCATTCTTGGGCTGGGGCTACTGCATATGCTCTGGATTGTTCGGGCTGATCTTAAAGAGTGGGCTATCTATGCTTCTATCGGCGCATTGTTATTACTGCTGCGGCTACCGCCGGTGACACGTCGAATCCCCCGTTTAATGGTGAAAAAACCATCTTCTGCAACAAAAGCGTAATTAGGGGTTGACGGCAGATTCTGGAAGTCTATAATTCGCCCCACTTCCGGCGCAGTCGAAACGGAAAACTCCTTGAGATTCAACGAGT